>DKVK01000084.1 GCA_002491165.1 Porphyromonadaceae bacterium UBA7180 | reverse complement strand
CGACAGGACTGTGCTTTTTGCGGCCGGTGTTTGGTTTCAGAAGGTTATGGTGGTTTGTAGGGCGGGGAGGGGATGCGGGGCGTCGGGATAGGGTTCGATTATGGCGGGGGAGATTTCCAAGTTCAATTTTTTGGCAAAGGGGCGGGTGTAGATGTATGCGGAGGCAGCTCCGATGGCGGCTCCGGCGAGGACGTCCCAATAGTGGTGTTTTTTGGAGTAGACGCGAGCCCAGCCTACGTAGGTTGCTGCGGCGTAGGCGGTGACACCCCATTTCCAGCCGTATCTGCGCTGTATGAAGGCAGCCGAGGAGAAGGAGACGGATGTATGCATTGAAGGAAAAGAGTGGTGGTTGGAACGGTCGGGGCGGTCTTCCTTTATGGCGTATTTGAGGATTATGGAGACTCCGGCGTTGGTTGCGGTTGTGAGTGCGAATTGCTTGAGTCCTGTCCAGTCTCGGGTCGCGACGGAGGCTATTGCCGCAGAAAGTGGGAGGGAGAGTGCGAACACGTCGGAGGAAATCCTGACCGTTTTTTGCGATGAGGAAGGATGGAAGTTGTCTTTATCATCGATGTTCTGCGCGCTGACGGATACGCAGGTTAGTGCACAGGCGAGCGCGGCGGCGGTGAATTTCATAATGCGAGTAACTTCGGGATGAAAATAATTGCGGCGATGACGACGGCAACGATTGCCATGAAGAGGACGGCGGCAGCGGCGAGGTCTTTTGCTTTTTTAATCAACGGAGAAAAGTCGGGTGATATTTTGTCGGCGAGCGCTTCGACGGCAGAATTTACGGCCTCGAGTGCGAAGACGGCACCGATGAGGATGATGACGATGCACCATTCTACGGATGAAATCCGGAGCCAAAGGGCGGAAGCGACGGCGAGCAGGGCGGCGACGAGGTGGATGCGTGCATTGTGTTCGCCGCGGATGAGCGCGACAATGCCCTGCGCTGCGTAACGGAATGAACGCAGCCGGGCACGGAAGGAGAAACGGGTATTGTCGTAAGGTTTTGACATCAGTAGTCGTACTCGAAGCTAAGCTGGTCAATGTAGAGTGTTGAGCCGGTACCGCCGGTAAAGTAGTCGCCGTATTTGGAAGCGGCGGCACACACGAGGACGTATGTCGGGCGCCGGTTTGTGGCCCGGTATTGCAACGGTATGTCGAATTCTATGTAGTCTGAGGAGGATTGGGAGGTCGTTATACCTCCGTATGCTATGATAGAGGGGGAACCGAAGTCAAGGAGGTGCTGGTTGTTGGGATTTGTACGGATTTCAAAGGGTGCGGTCCAGTCGGTGAGCAGGACATAGATATGGCAGGAATCCGGTTGGTTGAGGAGGTGTTTGAAATCGTTTGAAGCATAGTTGATAGGGGCGGAGGTGTATTGGTAATAGCCGCGGAAGCGCGTTGGGCGTGCGGTCCATGGCTGGCCGAAGTTGAGGATGCCGTTGGTACCGTCCACTTTCATAAACTTGCCGGTATAGATTGAACCGGCGGCGAGTTTGCCTATTACTCCGATTCCGACGAAGCGGGTTTCGAGTTTCACGGCTTTTCCGCGGCCGTTGGGAGTATAGTCCGAGGGTGTTACGTTCGACTGTCCGAGGGTAGCGGCGCCACGGTTTCCGGTATCCCAGTATTGGACGCCGTCCTGGTTCCAGGGATTCCATATTTTGTTGTTTTCGAGCCACCACTGGTCGAATGACCCGTCGGGGAGAATCATTGTGGATTCGGTTTCTACCTCCACTTCGCCGCTGGCGTTGTCGTCAGAGAGTGCACGCACTTCATACCTGGTGAGCGGAGTAAGATGGATAATGCGGGCGGAGAAGGAACCTCCGTCATGTGTCACCCAATCGTCGGGGACGTCAATCCAGTCGGCGTCGCCTGACTTTCGGTACTGGAAACGGTTGTCGGCTCCGGTCTGTCCGTCGGCATAAGCCCATATTACCTGCGCCCAGGCGTCGACCTGATTGAGGGAGACGAGTGCGCGGGTGCGTTCCACGTAGACTGTCCATTCGGATGTTTCGCCGAAATATGTAACACTGACTTTCAGCGGTTTGTCTATGTCATAATAGCCCGGAGTCAGTTCGGGGACGGTGGTCGTAATATCTTTTGGGCCGAGTTTTGCTCCGGTGATGTAGAGGTTCTTGAGGTCGGCGGTCATGGGGACTCGGACGATTACACGGTGCCCCACGGGGTCGATTACGCTCTGCCCTACCTGCCCGCGGATGTTGAAGTAGCGTTCAATCTCCTGCGTGGCGGTTATGACCCACTGGTAATCCTGATAGAGTGAGAGGGTCACGCGCAGCGGTTTGGAAAGGTCATATTCACCTTCGAGGAGGTTGCGCGAGGGTGTCGCGCCTTCGGTGTATTCAAACTGCGTGAAGCGGACTTTCTTGGGGTCGGTGGTTTCGTCAAGATATAGGGTGACCTGATAATTGTCGGCATCGATGGAAGCCGGGGAGCTCTCCCCTTCCGCGGCGATTGCTACAATATCCTGCGGGATTCGGGGATACGGGATGTCGTTGTGTATGCACCCGGAGAGCGGGAGCAGGATGCAGAGTGCGAGGAGAAGAATGGGGAAGTATTTAGTTTTCAGGAATTTCATAAGTGAACGCCTAAACCGAAGTTAATGTTGAAGAGGTTGAACCGGAAGTTGGCACCGGAAGAGAATCGGTTTCCGGAATATTCGCCGTCGACCGACTGTTTCTCGTTGCGCAGGTAGAAACCCACTACGGCGAAGGCTATGTTGAAGGAGACGTAGTCGTTGATAAAGACGCAAAGGCCTGGAGAGAAGTTGAGGTGCAGGTCGGAATACGTGGTAGTGGTGAGCTTGGGCTTGCCGTCGAAGAGGCGGCGGAAATCGGAGTTGCCGGAAGCGAAGGCGAGTTCCAGCTCGTTGAAGATTCCGAATCGCCCCTGGCGCGAGAGGCCGATGTATTGCCGCGCGAAGATGGAAGTGGAGATTGCCTCGTTGCGGTACATGGCGTCGTGGACGTCCATGTTTAGGTCTTCGTCGAAGTCGAGCGCGAGGGAGTTGAGGTTACCTTTGGCCGAAGTGTAGGCTATCCGGACACCTATCGAGAGGTTGTTCTTTACGAAGTACGAGATATATGGGCGAATGGAGAAAGTATGCCCTGAGAAATCGAAATCGGTGAGGAGATCCATCAGCTGGAGGTCCGACGACGCCATCTCGGCATAGGAGGCGGTGATGCCGAACTGCCACTGTTTCTGCGGTATGAAGATATAGTTGAAGAGCCCACGGTGGTACCGGCCGATGTTGCGCTCGGGGATAACCATCGGGACGGTGTCGCCCTTGACGAGCACTTTCTCGTTGGGGATGAACACCTCGGCGTGGGAGATGGAGGATACTTTCCCGGAGACGAAGTCGCGCACGAGGTCGGCCAGCGAGTCGGGCACCTGCACGGAGGTGAATCCGGGGCGTGCGGCGACGGTGTCGGCGGGAGTCTGACACAAGGAAAAGGCGGAGGCGCGGAGAACGGCGAAGAGGAGGACCGAAAATATGAACAGTCTTTTAATCATAAGTAGAAGGCGCATCCGAAGGTTATTGAAAAGAGGTTGATTTTGAAGTTTGCACTTTTGGTCTTCATGTTGGCCACATAGATGCGGTCGTTGACCTGGCGGTTGTGGTTGTATGAGAAGCCGAGGACGCCGACGTTGACTTCAAGGGCGGAGTAGTTGTTGAGGAAAATGCACATTCCCGGGGCGAGGCCCACGTTCAGGTTGAAGTTGCGCATGTAAGTTCCGGTGAAGTCGTCGTCGATGCCTTTAGTGACTTTGGACTGTCCGCCGCCGAGCTTGAATTGCAACTCGGAGAAGAAGCCGAAGCGCTTGGAGCGGCCTATGGAGAAGTAAATTCGCATGATGGCCATGCCCCAGTAGGAGTGCGAGAGGGAATATATGTATTCGCCGGTATAGGAAGTTTCGGAATCGAGCACAATGTCTGCCCTTTCGAGTTTGGCAAGAGAGCGTGAATAACCGAATTTACCGCCGGCGGCCATGTCGTTTTTGAAAGCGAAGCAAAGCATCGGGGAGACGTTGAAGGTATATGTGTCTCCTGAAAGGTTTTCGAGGATGAGGAACTGGTAACGGTTCTGGTTGGACTGCGAATAGGATATGGAGATACCGGTAATCCACTGCCCTTTGGGGACGAAGACCACGGATTCCATCTGTCGCCGGAACTCCCTGATGGAGTCGTTACCTGAGTCGGAGAGCGGGAGTTTAATGTCGGTTGCCGGGGTCTCCGATGATTCGGGAGAAGAGGGAGACTGCCCGGCGCAGACTCCCGTGAGGGAGCCTGCGGCGAGCAGTGTCGCGGAGTATAAAAATCTTTGAAAATTATTCATAAGAGAGTTCGAGGTCATCGAGATACATAATCGAGGGACCCCCGGTGAAGTAGTCGCCGTAGAGCGAGGCGGAAGCCACGATGACAATGTACATCTGGCCGGTGTAATCGGGATTTTTCCAAGTCAGGGGTATTTCGAAGTGAGCGAGCTGCCCGTCGGGGCCGAAGTCGCCGTCCCAGATAACCTGACCGAATGCGAGCACATAGTCGGCGTCCTTGTCGAAGAGGGCGCGATTCGAAGCCTTTGTGCGGATCTCAACCGGGCCGGTCACAACGGCGGCATAAACCGTACCTTTGTCCATCTGACCTTCCGGGAGAAGATCAGTCTTAGAGTGAGTGACGGCTTTCGGGCGGTAGTTGGCCCAACCGGAGAACTTCACGGGGTGGCAATGTGTCATGGGACGGCCCCATGAGAGAACACCGTCGGTACCGTCGGTGCGGACGTAAGAACCGGCGAAGACGTTACCTGCGGCGAACTTACCCGCAATCCCGATACCTACGAACTGGGATTCGAGTTTAATCGAGCTGCTTCCGGAGTGGACCGGAGAGGAAGCTTGCGTAGTGATGGCCTTGCTCATGGTCATAGAACCCTGGTTGCCGGAATCCCAGAAAGTAACGGAGGAGCCTGTGCCGGGGAACGGAATGTCCTTAGATCCATTTTTGTATGTGCTCCAATCCTCGAATCCGGCGTTGGGGATGGTGAAGATACCTTCGGTGGTGAAGCGTTCCGACTTGGTGTTGACATAGCCGTCGGCGACGGCCTGCACCTCGTAAGTGGTGGCGGGCTGGAGGCCCGTGAGTTTGAAGGTCACTGTACCGGTGTTCTGCTGAGCGGTCGAAGAGGTAATCCATTCGGAGTCGCCTGCCTTGCGGAAACGGATGCCGGGGTTGGTCACATCTTTGACGATATTGATAGAGGCCTTTGCCGAGTATGAGCGGACGGTATTCTGCTCCACGGGGAGCATCAGCACGGCGGCGTCGCTGACTTCGATATTGACCTTACGCACTGTGGTATAACCGTTGGAGTCAGTTGCCGAGAAGGTCACCGAGTAAGCACCGTTGGTGAGGCGGTTGAGCATCCCGGCCGGGAGCTTGAGGCGCATATGGGTCTGACCCGGGCGGTCGGTGCTTACCGACCATGAGAAACCGCTTTCGCGCAGGGCTGTCTCGGAAGCCGGGGCTATGTTGGAGAGGTCGTATTCAGCCGAGGGGACACCGAAAGCCGAAGCATCGGAGAAAGTGACGTTGAAGTTGCGGAACGAGCCGAAGCAGGAGGCTCCGAGGAATATGTCGCCGAACGAGCCGGCCGAGCCGGCGAGGGGAGCGGAGATGTCGGAGCCGATGCCTTCGATCTGCGGTCCGGCGAGCAGCGTGATGTCATCTTCTATGAGGATTTCACGGTCGTCTACACTGATAGTGATGAATGCGCCGCCGACGTCGTTCTGGTCGGCCTGTTCATTGTAGTTGAGGGTGAGCACATATTCGTGGGCACGCTTCACGGCGGGGATTTCGCCGGTCTTAGTGAACTTGGTTCCCATGATATTAACGCCCTCGATGGTATATACGAGTTTGTCGTCGCCGTTTGGCATCATGAAGTACCCCTTTTCGGTGTTGATGTTATCGGCGTTGAACTCGAGCTGGCCACGGGTGTGGCCCACGGTGACGGTGAACTGCGGGAGCATGTCGGTGGAGATGCGGTCGCGGTTCACTGAGGCCACTACATTGGCAATCTTGCAGTTTAGCACCACATTGGTGACTCCCTGCTCGATGACGAAGGGCTGGTAGGCTTTATAGAACTTCTTGTCGAAAGAAGCGGAAACGGAGTCGCCGGTCCATGCTTCGGCCACATAAGAGCCCGAGCGGAGCCAGAGGTCGGAGGGGACATTTCCCACGCCCTGGAATTTATGGATGAGGCCCTTGCTGTTTGATATGTATATCATACAGGCGTCGGAAAGGCTTTGGTCATCGACATTGGCACGCGTGACATCGCTGTTGAGCACCATTCTCATTTTCAGGTAACCGCCGCCGTTTTCGCCGGGGAGGTCATCTGAACAGGAGGTGGCAACCAGCCCGAATGCCGAGGCCGCGGCGGCCATCAGAAGAATTGAATTTTTAAGTTTCATGTCCGGGATGGTTTATTAGTTTCTGAATTTAAGTGTCTTGGTAGTCGTACCGTTTGCATCGACCAGAGTGATGATAAAATTATGTACATGACTCTCGGGGTCGAGTGCAAGAAGCGGGATGAGGCTCGAGAGGTCGAAATCTACCGACTTCTGTCCTGAGACTTCATTGCCCGTCGCGAGTCCGAAACTTTTCAATGCTTCCTCTAACGAACCGGGGTTGCACAGGTCGAATTTTGTCTTCATACCCACGCCGTTGAGGAACTCTTCGGTGAGGTATGGTGAGTCGATTTCAACGTTGAAGTGCTGGAAACCGGCTTCGGAGGTCATGCGCAGGGAATAGTTGCTGCCGTCCACGATGTCCATCACTTGGTCGAAGACGATTGCGCTGCCTTCGGGGATGATTACCTGCGGGGCGGTCTTGTCGCCGGGCTGGTCAGGGCCGGGACCGGGACCAGGCTCGTCGCCACCCTCACTCGGACGGTCGGAGGGGTCGATGATTTCCTCTTCGCCCGGGTCTACGTTCACGCGGAGGTCTTCCGAAGTCACGGTGGCATCGATGATCACGCCGTTGAAGGTGATGGAACCCTCGTCGTCGGGGAGGTCCGGTTTCTTGAAATGGTAGGTAATCTTGTAGTGGTTGGCGGGAGCCACGTCGGTGTAAGCCTTGAAGTCCTCGCGCGTTTCGTTGCCCACGGTACCGGTGAAGGTAGCCACCAGGGTGTTGCTTCCGGGGACATAAGCGAAGTAGGCGGAGCGCGTTTCGTTCTTGGAGAACTCGATGGAGGCATTGTCGCCCATTACTACGGTCACCTTACAGTCGTCGCCCATCTGCTGGAGCAGGTCCTCGGCGTAAAGGATGGAGACGCGGACGTTTGCGAGTTTACATTCTATGGTCTCGACTTCGGTAATCTCCTTGCTTTTTACGGTGAACTGGCGTTCACCCTCGAAGTAAGGGGCTTCCCAGGCCACGGGCTGCACTTCGCCGCTGCGTGCGCGTACGGTGTATGTGCCCACCGGCAGGGTTATGACTTCGGGCATTTCGGAGTATGTATATGACTCCACTACCTCGCCGTCTTTGAGGATGTCCACGATGAAGGAGGCGACGTCGAAGGAAGCGCGTACTTCGTTTTCCTGCCGCTCCACCTTGACCATCATCTTCTTGGTGGAGAGCTGTCCCTCGCCTTCGCCCATTCCGGGGAACGGGTCTTCCTTGCCGCAGGCGGCAAAGACGAGGACGAGGAGAGCCATCAGGGTGAAATTAAATATTTTTTTCATGATGAAATGGCGTTAGTAATTGAACTTGATATTGTCAACCGTCAAGACGTTGCCGATATATTTGGAATCAGAATTACCTTTAAATGCATTCTTTGAACCTTGATGTTTTGATACTCCGGGATTTTCGGCATTCGAGGAAATGAATACTATATAAGCATGTGTCGCTTTCAGCGTAAGATTGCTGTAATTAAGACGGATGGTCGTATTTGTGAAGTTTGAAACATTTGTATTGGAAACAAGTTCGCCGTAAGCGAGACGGGTTGTCTTGCCGCCGGCTCGATTCTCTATCACAACGTATGCTTTGAAAGCTTCACTGTTATGGGATGTGAATTTATAGTCAAAGGAAAGGGATGTGGGTCGTGAAGTGAAAGAACGACCATAATCAAATGTTTCCTTTGATGGCTCAAATGTCGTTTCGCTCCCTGAATATGAGTGAGAACCCATAAAGAGCATACCGGCAGTAACCTGTGGTTTGTCATTTGCGCCTCCAAAAGTTACGCCCTTTCCCCAGCCGAGAGTACTGATTTCAGCAGCATTTCCAGAATTAATCGTTCCACTAAAAGATGTATAATAACACGTCATGCCTGTACTCTGTCCTGTTGTCGTAGCATTACGGGTACCCCAATAATTTGAGCCTTGTGCGTTCGGGAACCATCTGTAAATATCTTCTCCAATTCCTAAAGTCTTTTGGCTGTGTACTTTCTCCGAATACCAGTTCTCCATGCCGGCGTTCTCTACCTGGGCTTCGGCTTCGGTGGTGAACGCTACGTCGGCATCGGTGAAGGAGGAACCTGACGAGGCGGTGGTGAAGTAGAGGTGGTAGCGTGTAGAACCTTTAAGGTTTGTGATTGTCACGGTGCCGTTTGCCGGGTCGCGCGTGATGTTGCCGGAGCCGAGTTCCTTCTCGCCGTCATAGACGCGGAGGGAGTTGACGGTGGAGGCAATGCTTTCCTTGTTGGTCTTCACAGTAAGGATGGCATGTCGTGCGAAGGCGTTTGCTTCCACGGCATAACCGCGCTTGATGACGCCGGTGGCCTTCTGTACACCTTTATAATATATACGCACCTGGATGTCGCGTGTGGTCACCGGGACAGTAACGCCCAGCGCGTATGCTTTCGAGGGGAATGCGTCGGAACGGCTCTTACGCGCCTTGGCGTTGGTGGCGGCGGCAGATGTCACAGGGCAGTCTACCCATACACCATCGTCATTAAGACCCTGCACGGTGATGTCGCGCCGGGGGTCAGTGCCGTTATAAGATATGTTCACGGTAGCGGAAGTTGAGCCGAAGGGGCAAACCGGTGCAGAGATGAAGGAGAGCTCGAGCGGCGCATTGACGATTGTCACGGAGACGGGGGCGTTGACGCGCGTGAGGCGGTCTTTCATCTGTAGGGTGATGGTATGCGTGCCGGCGGGGAGCTGTTCGATAAGTCCCGAGAAATCCACGGTAGCGAGTTTGTCGGGATTCTTGAAAAGGCCGAGCACCTTGATACCGGCGGCGGCGAGCTGCGACTGCACGGCACCGTCGGCGGACGCGAGGTCCACTTCACGGCCGAACGGCGGTGTGTAGCTGTCTGAATTGACCGTGAAGGTGGCGGCCTGGATTCCTGCGGGAACGTAGGCCGTGAACTTCATGGGGCTGTCGGCCGGAGAGTGCTCGATGAGCTGGAGCGTCTGGCCGTCGGTAAAGCCCTGCGGCGTAACCTCCGGTTCCGGCATGTTCAGCAACTCGTCACTGAGGTCGACGATTACCTCTTCCTGATCCACGGTATCGTCGAAGGTGACGATAAGCTGAGCGTCACCCACATTGCCGTTGTTGCAGTCGAGGGTTACATGGTAATGGTGACGGGCCTCGGCGGTAAACTCGGCGGGTTGCACGGTGGCCGACTGTCCGTTGGGTTTAGTAAAGGCCACGGAAATCTGCACCTTGCCGGGCGCCACATACATTGGGTCGGGGCAGTCCTTGGGAAGTTCGTTGTAGCCGTATCCCTCGGAATGGAGGGATGTCTGGTAATCAGCGAAATAGTTCTTGAAGGCATCGGTGTAGTCGATGCTGACCATAGAGTTGGCAAGGGTGGCGGTAACTGCCACCTCGGTTTGTTCTCCGGGCTTCACCACTACTTGCGCGGCGCCCTTGTAGCATGGTTTTTCAAAACCTTCCTCATCGATAGAACCGTAGAAGGCTTCGAGGGTGTACTCGCCCGAGCGGAAGCCCTGCTTCTCGTCGAAGTCGGCGAGACGGTCCCAGGTTTTGGTAAACTGGCCGTCGGCTTTCGTGAGCTTCAGGCCAAACTCCTGGACGTCCGGGGTCATGGCGGTGGCACGCGTGGGAATGGCATCCTTGACATGGGAATCGGCGTTGACAAGGGGGAGAATACCGCCCTCACCGTCGCTGTTCATCCAGGGATTGTCTTCCGAACATGCCGCCAGGCCAAGAGCGGCCCCGACGAGGAGAAATCCATAATGCAATAGTTTCATATTTTTAGAATTAATTCGTCTACATATATAATATAAAGAGAATCTTAAAAGCGGATATAGTTAGGGCAAACTATAAACTACATACAATTATGTGGCAAAGTTAGAAAAAATTTTTTAAAGCGAAGCCATAGTTTATTAAAAATAATTAATTTAGCGGCGCTTTCGGGCGAAGAAGGCTTTCATCAGGGCGGCGCACTCTTCGGCGAGGACGCCGCTTGTCAGGCGCGTGCGGCGGTGGAAAGGAGGCGTGGGGCGGAGTTTTGTGGAACTAGGGCGGCGCGTGGTCTCCTCTTCTTTCGGAGCGGGAAAATATGTAGAGACGCCGCGTTTGGGGTCGGGGGCGCCGTAGACTATGCGCCCTATCTGCGACCAGGCAAGGGCTCCGGCGCACATCAGGCACGGCTCTACGGTGACGTATAGGGTGCACTGCGTAAGGTATTTGCCGTCAAGGTGTTGTGCGGCGGCGGTGATGGCCAGCATCTCGGCGTGGGCTGTGACATCGCGCAGCCGTTCGGTCATGTTGTGGCCGCGCCCAATCACCCTTCCGCCTACGACTACGACGGCGCCGATGGGAATTTCGCCCAGCCGTCGCGCCTCTTCGGCTTCGGCAAGGGCCAAAGACATGAAATGGCGGTCCGTCTCTTCCTGTGTGACGGGAATCATCTGCCGCAAAGGTTTATAAGGTGCTCGCGCACCCGGTTCATGAGCCACCGGGGGGTGGACGTGGCGCCGCAAATGCCTATGGACGAAGCGTTTTCAAGCCACTTGGGGTCTATTTCTTCAGCACTCGACACGAGGTATGAGCGCGGCGTGACGCGGCTACATTCGGCGAAAAGCACGCGCCCGTTGGAGCTCTTGCGGCCGCTGACAAAGATTATCACCTCATGCGAGGCGGCGAAGCGGCGTATGTGCTCCATGCGGTTGGCCACCTGGCGGCAGATGGTGTCGAACCACTCGAAACTCCCCCCGGTCTTGCGGCTCTCGATGGCCTCCACTATCTGGCGGAAACCTTCGAGGCTCTTGGTGGTCTGGGAGTAGAGGAGGATGTCGCGCGTCAAGTCGAGCCCCTCGAGGTCTTCTATGCCCTGGATTACCACCGCGTGCCCTTCGGTCTGCCCCACGAGGCCGTTCACCTCGGCGTGGCCCGGTTTCCCGTAGATGATAATCAGGGGTTTACGCTCGGCATTGCGGGCGGCGTCGTAAGCCGTCTTGATGCGCTTTTGCAGCTGGAGCACCACGGGGCAGGTGGCGTCGATGATTTCGATGTTGTTACGGCGTGCGGTGGCGTATGTGGATGGCGGTTCGCCGTGGGCGCGGAGCAGCACCTTGGCGTCGCGCAGAGTGCCGAAAGTCTCGTGGGTGACGGTGCGCAGCCCCTTGTTGGCGAGGCGTTCCATCTCCGAAGAGTTGTGCACTATGTCGCCGAGACAATATAGCCGACGGTCGGTCTCGAGGGTCTGTTCGGCCTTTTCGATGGCCGTCACCACACCGAAGCAGAAGCCGGAATGTTCGTCTATTTCAATGTTCACCCTCATTGGAGACGGGAAGTAATTTGGTGGTAAAGGTCTATGAGCCAGGCCATTTGCTCGGGGATGGAGATATGGTCGTTGACGAGCACCACGGCGTCGTCGGCCTTTCTCAACGGCGATACGGCACGCGTGCGGTCTATGTGGTCACGCTCGCGGATATTTTTCAGCACGGCGTCATAGTCGGCCGGCATACCTTTTTCCTGCAACTCCTTGAAGCGGCGGCGGGCGCGCACTTGGGGGGAGGCGTCGACGAAGACCTTCATCTCGGCGTCGGGGAACACGGTGGTGCCAATGTCGCGGCCGTCCATCACAATGCCGCGGTCGTGGCCCAGCTCACGCTGCATGGCGGTGAGGCGTTCCCTCACTTCGGGGATGGCCGATACGGGACTGACGTGGTCCGAGACGCGGAGCGAGCGTATCTCGCGCTCCACGTTCACGCCGTTGAGCAGTGTTTCGGAAAGGCCGGTACCGGGGTTCACCTCGAAACGGATTTCTATGCCGGGGAGCGCTGCCACGAGAGCCTCGGCGTCGGGGGTACCGTCGGGGGCTATCATGCCGTGGTCAAGGGCATAGAGGGTGACGGCGCGGTACATGGCGCCGGAATCTACGTAGACGTAACCGACGGCTTTGGCCAACGCCTTGGCCATTGTGCTTTTGCCTGACGAGGAATAGCCGTCGATGGCTATTATTATCTTTTTCATATATTTTACCTATTTTTCCTTTATCATCAGAGTGAGAATGGATTATTTCTACTATATCTCCAATGTTATATAATTTATAATTTTTCATATCTTCCAAATTTTTTGAGAAACTGCATTTATTTCCCAATTAGGATTATTTTCTCTCCATTCTTTAAGTTTTTCTAAATCTTCTTCATATAAACTCTTACCTTTAGAATTATCAACATAATCTTTGAAACTTGGAAAGAAATCATTATTATCCCAACCTTCAGAGTCCATTGATACCCAATATAAGGATAAATTAGGAAGTTTTGGTTTTTTTTTGAATATCATTTTATCATTAATTGTATATATGGTATCTGTAATATATTATCTTTTAAAAAGACAGGTTTTGCGTCAGGATTAAACCTTATCCTGGGATTTATCAGTGGAGGAGTTCACCGAGAGCAGTCGAAACGTTGATCATCAATGAGGTTCCGCCGCTATGGGGCATGGCGACACCCACGCCGAAGCGGAACGACTTGACGTTGATGCCCAGTGCCGCAGAGAAACCGGAGAGGAAACTGCGGTGGTACGTTGACATGTCGGTGCGCGTCTTGTAGTTATAGGCGAGGTTGAGGTAAAAGTTGTCCGAGGGCTGGTATTGCAGGCCGAAGATGAGGTGGCGGAACAGGTTGGAGCCGAACGAGGAATGTTTCTCCACGGTGGTATCGGTGTCCTTGTCATCATGCTTGTAATAGGGGAGGTTCCACTTGGTGAGGTGGGTAGCTGTAATGGCCAGCGAGAAGGGGGAGGAGCCGAGCCCCTGCATGTAGCCTATCTGCACGTCGATGGGAAGGCGGTCGTATTTTTGGTCGAAACGCTTCACCTGGCCGCCGAGGTTCTTCACCACGACGCCGAGCGAGAGGTCGTTGTCCTCGTTGTAATAATTGATGCCGAGGTCGGTGGCGATGGCGAAAGCGGTGTACTGCTCGTAGTTGCTGTAGACCATCTTCATCATGATGCCGCCGCGCAGGCGGTCGGAGAAGTCGTGGGAATATGCGCCTTCGAAGACGAGATCCTTGGGGGTGAAGGAGCCGCTCTCGGTGCCGTCGGGCAGCGTCATGGTCATCGACCCGTAGTCAATGTATCGCAGTCCGGCAGCCCAGGCCCCGCGTTCGCCGGCGGCCATGCCGTAGCGCAGGGCGGCGTAGTTGGTGGAGCCGAGCCAGCGCATATACCCCAGCGAAACCTTTTTGTCGAGTTCCGGGCCGATGAGGGCAGGATTCTGGTCCACGAGATTCACGTCGTCGTTGATGACGGCGGGCGCGGCGCCGCCCAGGCCGAAAGCCTGCGTCGACGACGGGAGCTCGAGAAAATTGTATGCCTGCGACCCCGTCTGCGCGGAAGATACCGCACCGACGCTCGCTATCATGGCTATGCTCAGCAGTCTTTTCATCACTTAAATAACGCCACAGTAGCCGCTCTATTATATTTCCGGACGGTTTTTTCAAGGATAAAACCCTCCCGTTCTCCTTGTTTTTTAACACAGAGTTAACGCTTAGGTGTAAAAAAAGTTAAATGACAATACTTAAATCTTAAATGCTTAAAAACGGTTTGCATATTCCAATAAAAGCGGTTATTTTTGCACACAAGTTCGGAGAGAAACTCCGGACGCTGAACAAGGATAACCATAACCATGACCACCTTACTCCAGATAGCCGTCGCAGGACTTGCGGTCCTTTCCTTCACTCCGGGAGCGAGCGCGCAGAAATGCCGGGTGCACTGCACCGCCGGCCACGGCTCCGGAACCGTCTATAAAGAAGTCTACGAATATGACTACGTGACGCAGAAGCCCACCTTCCCGGGCGGTCAAGCGCAACTTGTCAGCTACATCAACAACACCAGGCACTATCCCCGGCGTGCCTACGAACGGGGCATCCAGGGGCGCGTAACACTCTCGTTTGTCATCGAAGCCGACGGCTCGGTGTCGAACATAGCCATCCTCAAAGGAGTGGAAGAGTCGCTCAACCGCGAAGCCGTCAGGATAATCGCCAACATGCCCGACTGGCAGCCGGGCCGTCTCAACGGCCACCCGGTCCCCGTAAGGGTAATACAGACGGTGCCCTTCCGCAAATGACGGGCGCCGGTAACTACAAACACTCTCCCCTCCCCCGACTATGAGATAACACTTAGATTTTATTTGCTTTCATAACAAAAAAAGAACCGGATCGTCGAGGTGATGCTCCGGTTTTTTTGTTTAAAGACATCCGCAACATAAATCACATACGACACATCAATAACCTACATAACATCAATAACCTCCTCTTACCCGCACAAAAAATCAGGACAGAAGCCGCAAATAGGCCGTCTGTCCTGACTATTTAGCCGTTGAGAGGCGTGCCGTTTAGAGAAGCACAACCTGGATTTCTTCATCGTTGGGGATAATGTCGATTTTACCCTCGCGGCCAAGCCAGCCGAGAGCCGACATAATCTCATCTTTTTTCAGTCTTGTTGCCTTTTTGAGGCCTTTCATGCCCAATGTGTGTTCCGGGGCATTTTCAAGGGCCTTGTAAACTTCGCCGGCCCATGTGCCAATTGATTCGATAGTCATTTTTACCTTAAAATTTATTATTAATTTCTGTATGTCGGTGCAAAATTACAAAATTATTTACACTTGGCCAAAAAATCCGCACTTTTCCGATTTCCCGACCTTCTATTTTATTTAACAAATCATCCTCACAATTGTTTTAATACTAAGGAAAGAGCATTATTTCGCGCCCGATGATTCTTTATCATCAACCTCCAAACAGCATCCCGATACAACTTAAAAGTTGTGTAATTAAGAAATAATGCTTACCTTTGCACAAAATCTAAAATATGGAATTTGACAGAATCACTGAAAATCTCTGGGCTGTAAGATATGACAACTGTCTTGACAACGTCCTTGAAACCATTTTTGACCAATGAAATGATGTTTCATAGCTTCGCTCATTTTTCAAAAGAAATATCGGAGATTTAGCCTCATATTTTAAAATTACGGATGTTAAGCAAGAGAGGGAACACACCTTGATTGAATTGGCGAGAATGGAGAATGTCAGAAGGTTCTTACTTGATAATGATATTGTGGACTTGGACTCTTTTACTGATTATTTAACTGAGATAAGATGAAACGCAAGGAGGAAATAATTGCGGGATTAAAGGCTCATGGCAGTTCCACGCCTTCGCAATGGCGCAAAAACGCGGAATGGAGAACGGCCAACAAGTCGTGGCTCCGGTATTCACGGAGAATCGCCATGATGATGCTTGACAAAATGGAAGAAGCAGGATTGACACAAAAATCACTCGCCCAGAGAATGGGTTGCTCTCAACAGTATGTCTCCAGAATTTTAAAGGGAACGGAAAACCTCTCCATCGAAACTATTACCAAAATAGAATCTGCCCTGAATCTGGGAATACTCGAGCCCTGCTTCTACTCACGTTAACTCACTGTAATTTTGATTATAAGAGTAAAAAACTGTTATGGCAAAGAAAGGTAGCAATGCGAGGACGAAGGCCGGCGAGCCGCGCGGCGAAGGCACCGTTATACGCAACACCGGCAGCGCTTACACTGTGCGCCTGGGCGACGGTACGGACGTCCCCTGCCGCGTGAAAGGCAATTTCAGAATCAAAGGGATACGCACAACCAACCCCGTGGCCGTGGGCGACCGCGTGCTCGTCTCGCACGCCGCCGACGATGCCGACTACATCACCCGCGTGCTCCCGCGCCGCAACTACATCATACGCCGCGCCTCGAACCTCTCGAAAGAGTCACACATCCTGGCGGCCAACATCGACCGCGCCTTCCTCATAGCCACGTTGCGCGAGCCGGTGTGCACCACCACTTTCATAGACCGTTTCCTGGCCACCGCCGAAGCCTACGACATCCCCGCCACGCTGGTGCTCAACAAGGCCGACCTCTGGGACGACGAAGACCGCCAGATAGCCGACGCCATGAAGTACCTCTACTCCACCGCCGGCTACCCCACTCTCTTCACCTCCACCGTCACGGGCGAAGGGATGGATGTGTTGCGCGAGGCCGTCAGCGGCAAAATTTCGCTCATGGCGGGCAACAGCGGCGTTGGTAAATCGTCACTAATAAACGTACTCGTGCCCGGTGCCAACCTGCGCACCAGCGAAATCTCCGACATGCACCACACCGGAATGCACACCACCACCTTCTCGGAGATGATAGCGCTGCCGAGCAGCGGATGGCTCATCGACATCCCGGGCGTAAAGGGGTTCGGAGTCATTGACTTCAAGCCGGAAGAGGTGTCGCACTATTTCCCGGAGATATTCCGTATAGGCGCCGACTGCCGTTACAGCGACTGCAAACACACGGGCGAGCCGGGTTGCGCCGTCCGCGAAGCCTTGGAGAAGCACCTCATCTCCGAAAGCCGCTACGCCTCCTATCTGAGCATCCTGGAGGAAGCCGGCGAGGAAGCCGCCGCCGACAAATACCGCAAACCTTTCTGAAACCCTCTGCCCGATACCGGTTCGCCCGAGTGTCACGGTTAGCCCTTGGTTCGAGCTCCTCGTTTCCGCCCCGGGAGTCGAAGCATGGTTACTATTTGTCTTTCTACGGCAGTTGGAATAAACGGATTAATCGCCCCCCTGCTTGGCAAGATAAGTCCCGCGGGTATGTATTTCGGCAGTCAGACACACGGTTAGCGTGCATGAACAGCTTTCTCCTTTTTTCTTCAGGCTTAAAAGAAGAATGGCTTGCAGGAACCGGGCGGTCGCTGCAAGCCTGTATCAATTTTGAAAGCTTTTCTGTTGGTATTATGTGAGTTATGTTCAGGTAGTAGATTTTGAGGTAGGGGATTGGAGTTTTATATCTTGTGGTTGGAGATGTAAGCCACCTTCGTTGCCGGAAATCAAAAGGGAACGCCGTGCGGCAATAGTCACGGTCGCTTGGAAAAATTCCGTGCCTGCGGGTGGAACCGTCATCTCTGCGTTTGCATGGATACTTGTCGCGAGGCGCGATTGGAAAGAAGTAGCGAAAATCCGCATGGCCGCCGCGACGCGTGCCCTGCCCTCTTTACGATTGCTATCGCCTGCGAGTCTGTGTTCATGACGATGGGTTCACTCAACATTTTCGGACGGCACGGCCACTGTGTTCATGACATTAGATATGAGGTTCTTTATTTAAGCACGTTTTAGATTCATGGTATAGATTGAAGATCTGAGGTAGTTGACGCAAATAGAGTAATAATTTATCGCCGCGCCGTCCAAAAATGCAGTATATCTTTTATCTCACGGGACGCCATCTATCCGCTTGGGGAAAGCCGACGCCGAGATTTTATGTCAATGTTCTCACCGCAAGAGAACCTTTCTTCCCTTTTGGTGTTACAAAGTTAATACCGTTTTCGCGTTTTTCCAAATTTCCACGCGACAAAAATCACCGTATTTTTAGTGTATATAAAAAGCACGGTAAGCAAAATCCCGCTTTTAGATACACAACAGGTGCCAAACAGCGGAATTTAGCACAATGTGAAGAAAATATTAAATTTTTGTAGACGGGGGATATGCTGTAAAACATATCGAAAAATATTCCACATGACAATCCTGCAGGTCAGAAAACCGGAGCTACTACCCCTTTCTGCTTTCATTTTGGACATTACGAGACCATGATTTGGCGCTTTGGCGCATGCACCATGGCACGTCCTTACCATAGCTTGCTGCCATGCTTTTGTCAACGTACGCGGGGCTTGCCCCGCGATGTCTTGGCAAGCCACCGCGCTCAGAAGACGTTTCCGAGCGAGCTGAGGGCCGGTTCGCGCAGGCTGTAGAGCACGTGGCGTTTCAGCGAAGGGTCCTCTTTCGTCAGCTCGGAGAGTTCCCAGTGATGGCCCACCTCCTCGCGCAGCAGCGGCGAAATGGCATCAAGGTGGGCGAGGTCCCACGTCAGTAATATCGTCTTTATCTTCAGCGCTTTCAGTTTGCGCACCAGCATTTCGTGGTCGGCGTCGCCCGTTATCAGTATCACATAGTCGAATTTGCGGAATGTAGAGAGCTCGTAGGCCTCGAGGGCAAACCATACGTCTATGCCTTTTTCTATAACCTCGGTTTTGCCGTCGCGCTCCACCTCTTTAAGGTGTTTGTAATGGAACACCACATCATTTTCGATAAGCGAGTCCTCGAACTTGCGTTCGTTGTAAAGGAGATGCTTATCGTACGCTTCGCGCACACGGAAACGGCCGCGGAAGTAATGTGCCTCCGTTATCTGACAGTCCGACGGGTCTACGCCCTCCTCTACGGCGAGGCGGTTGCAGATATAGTCGAAGAGGGAGCGCACGCGGATAATGGAGCTCTCCTGCGCTTTGAGGGCCCGGTTCATTTTGGCGTAATAACCGCCGTCGATAAAGATGCCGATAGAAATATAACCTAACATACACATACAACCCTCCGGCGCGGAACAATGTTCACGCCGGAGGGCAGGTATGAGGGTCAGGCGGCCGCTGACGTTTATAAGACTTATAAGATAGATTTATGGGTCGCAGCCGGAGATTAGTCCACCTTCTTAATAAAGCGGGCCGGATTTCCTCCCACGAGGGTATAGGGTTCCACCGGTCGCGTCACCACGGCACCGGCGGCGATGACGGCGCCGTCGCCCACGGTGACACCGGGCAGCAACGTGGCGCCTCCCCCTATCCACACGTCGTTGCCGACGGTCACAGGTTCGGCCCATTCCACACCGGTGGCGCGCTCGCGGGCATTGAGCGGATGGCACGCCGTGTAGATGCTCACGTTGGGACCGATGAAGCAATTGTCGCCGATGGTGACCTTAGCCTCGTCGAGAATCGTAAGGTTGAAGTTCGCGAAGAAGTTCTCTCCGATAAAGATATTGCAGCCGTAGTCACAGCGGAAAGGCTGGTTCACGGTAAACTTCTCCCCTATCCTTCCGAAAAGCGACTTAAGCAACGCGTGCTGCGCCTCGATGTCGAGGGGAGGAAGGTCGTTGAACCGCCGCATGGCGTGGCGGGCGAGTGCCAGGCGTTCGTGGAACTCGGGCATCTGCGCGTCATAGACTTCGCCGGAGAGCATCTTCTCCCATTCGCGCTCGAAGGGTGTCATGCCAGGCGGCGGAGCATTTCGCACACGAGCTGCCAGCATTTCTCAACATCGGCGATGTTGGCTTTCTCGTTGGGCGAGTGGATATCCTTGAGCGTGGGTCCGAAGGAAATCATGTCGAGTCCCGGCATCTTTTCCAGGAAGAGACCGCATTCCAGACCGGCGTGCAGAGCCTCTACGCGCGGTTTGGTTCCGAAGAGGTGCTCGAAGCTTTCCTCGGCCACGCGGAGCACTTTCGACTCGGGGTTCGGGGCCCAGCCCACGTAAGTGTCGTCGAAGGTAACCTCGGCGCCGATGGCCATGAAGAGGGCTTTCACGCGGTCGGCTATCTCGTCGCGGCGCGAGTCTACGGAGGAACGCTGGTGAACGGTCACGAGGATGGTATTCTTGTCGGTCATCTTCACGGAAGCGAGGTTGCAAGAGGTCTCGATGAGGCCGGGGACGGCGTTGCTCATTCCCTGCACGCCGTTGGGGCAGGCGAAGAGGGCGGCCACGAGGCGGTTGGCAACGGCGGGGTCGATGACTTTGGCCGGTGCCTCGGCATCCTCCACCTTGAAGGTGAAGCCGTTCCCTTCGGCCAGCAGGAATTCAGCGTGAATCATGTCGTTGAACTCAAGGGCGAATTTCTTGAACTCCTCGGCTTTTGCAGCGGGAACGCCTACGGTAGCGGTAGCTTTGCGCGGGATGGCATTGGCAAGGTTTCCGCCGTCTATAGCGCTCAGGCAGAGACCGAACCGCCGGTTGCTTTCCCAAAGGAAGCGGGCCATCTGCTGGTTGGAATTGCCGCGGCCCAGGCCTATCTCCATGCCGGAGTGGCCCCCTTTCAGATGGTCGAGGTCAACGGTGAAGAACTTGGTATCCTTGGGAGCGTCGACCAGCGTGTAGGGAAGTTCGGCGAGGGTCACCTTGCCTCCGGCGCAGCCTATTACGAGCTGGCCATGCTCCTCGGAGTCGAGGTTCAGGAGGATTTCTCCGGTCACGAAGCCGGGCTGAATGCCGTTGGCGCCGATAAGTCCCTGCTCTTCGTCGACTGTGAAAAGCGCTTCTATGGGACCGTGTTCAATATCGTCGGAGAGGAGGACGGCCATGGCCATGGCGCAGCCCATGCCGTTGTCGGCGCCGAGCGTCGTGCCATTGGCGCGCACCCATTCGCCGTCCACGATGGTCTCGATGGGGTCGTTCATGAAGTCATGGTTGCTGTCGGCGCGTTTCTCGGCCACCATGTCCTGGTGACCCTGGAGGATGATGGTCGGGGCGTTTTCATGTCCGGGAGTGGCAGGTTTTGTCATCACCACGTTGCCCACCTCGTCGGCGCGGGCGGGGATATTGTGGCGCTTTGCCCAGTCGAGCAGGAAGGCCAGCATCTTTTCGAGGTGATGTGTAGGACGGGGAACTTGGGTTATTTCGTGGAAACACTGCCACACGAGTTGCGGCTGAAGGTCTGTAATTTTCATGATAGGGGATTGTGTGATATGTTAGCGGGGGGAGGGAGTTTTACGGCGGGGAGAGGCGGTTTTTACTTTTTACTGAATTTGGCGTATGCACGGGCCATCTTGGTGTGATAGCCCCGCGAGGCATACGACGGGCCGTTGTAGCGGCGCGAGAAGCCGGCCCAGTCTTTCTTGCGGATATAGTCCACGTATCCGGTGTTGAGAATCATGGCGGCGAAGAGCTCCAGCTGGTCGAACTCGGAGCGCGACATGCGGTCCACGAACTCGCGTATGCTCCGGCAGCCGCACTGCTTGTAGGCGAAGCCGCCTATCTGGAACATGCCCCAGAAGGTGCCCATGTCGGCGCCGTCGTAGTTCTTGCGGCGCATGTTTGTCAGCGTGGTCCAGCGACGCAGGGCGAAACCGGTGAGTCCGGCGGGCACTTTGGCGTTGGGATTGCCGGCGCGGTTGGCGGCCTTCGCACCATACTTATTATACATGGTGCGGTCAAAGTTGATGATTGGGACGCCTGGCGCCCAGAAACCCTCCATGGCCTGCCCGGCCTCTATTAGGACCACTGCCTTGATGGCGGCAGCCTCAACATCAAGTTCTTTCGCCACAAGCTCGAAGTCGGCGTCGGTCAAGGTCCGGTAGCGCACGCTCTCGTCTCCGGGTGGCATCGGGACATTCCCTTTTTCCCATTCCGGGACAGAATCGGAGGCGGGGAGAGGAGCCGAGTCAACGCGTCCCTCAGCCGTAGAGCCGCAGGCTATGGCGGCGCTCACGAAGAGCGTCGCCACGGCCATTGGCATTATTTTGCGGATAAGGGTCATAAGCCCGCTACTTTTTCAAGCACGCGGCAGAGATGACGCCAGAATTTTTCGGTTGTCGGGATGTTCAGTTTCTCGTCGGGAGAGTGTACGCCGGTCATTGTCGGGCCGAACGACACCATGTCCAGGTTCGGGTATTTGGAGAGGAAGAGTCCGCACTCCAGACCGGCATGAATAGCCTTGATGGCGGGTTTCACGCCGAAGAGTTCCTCGTAGGCGTCGGCAGAAATCTTCATGATGGCCGAATCCATGTTCGGAGCCCATCCGGGATAACCGTCGCTGTGCTCCACGCGGGCACCGGCCAGCTGGAAATGGGCTTCCACCTGTCCTGCCATGTCGTTCTTGCGCGACTCTACGGAGGAACGCTGCGAGGTGGTGATGCGTATCTCGTTGTCTTCCATCATCTTGACGGCGGCGAGGTTGGTAGAGGTCTCTACGAGGCCCTTGATGTCGCGGCTCATGGAGTAGACCCCGTGGGGAGCGCTGTAGACCGAGCGCACCAGTGCGAGCGACGTCTCGGAGTCGATGCAATATTCGGGACGTTCGGCATCGGCGATTTCCAGCTTCATGGAGGGTTCTACGCCTTTATATTCGTTCTTGATTTCGGAAGCATATTTGTGCAGGGCTTTCTCCATTGCCTCGAGGTGGTCGGTGTGGATACCGAACACGGCGTAAGCCTCGCGCGGGATGGCGTTGCGCAAGTTACCGCCCTCGAAAGTGCTTACTGCTATCTCCCACTTCTGCGAGCATTCCCAGATGAAACGGGCTATTAGCTTGTTGGCGTTGGCGCGGCCGGCGTCGATGTCGGAGCCGGAGTGGCCGCCCAGCAGGCCGCTTACGGAGATGCGTTTGTACACGAAGTTCTCCGGCGAGAGGCTGCGTTTGTATTTGAAGAAAGCTGTGGTGTCGATACCGCCGGCGCAACCGACGAAGATTTCGCCGTCATCCTCGGAATCGAGGTTGATGAGCATCGTACCGGTAATCATGTTCTTGCCGAGGTTCTGCGCACCTTCGAGGCCTATCTCCTCGTTGATGGTAAAGAGAGCCTCCACGGGTCCGTGGCGCAGGTCCTTGTCGATCATCACGGCCAGGGCGGCAGCCATGCCTATGCCGTTGTCGGCGCCCAATGTGGTGCCGCGCGCCTTCACCCAGTCGCCGTCAACGTATGTGTCGATGGGGTCCTTGAGGAAGTCATGTTTCACATCGTTGTTCTTCTCGGCCACCATGTCCATGTGTGCCTGGAGGATAACCGTGGGAGCGTTTTCGCAACCGGCCGTGGCGGGTTTGCGCATCACCACGTTGCCGCAGTCGTCGGTCTGCGCCTCGATGCCGTGTTTGGCGGCGAAGTCGAGCAGATAGGCTCTGATTTGTTCTTCATGGCACGAGGGACGGGGTACTTTCGTAATCTCGTCGAAGCAACGCCAGAGAAGTTCCGGCTTAAGGTCTTTTACTTCCATAATGAGTATATAATTAAAGGTTGTTTTAATACAAGTACGGGTGCCGCACACGGGCGGTGTCCCGGTTTGACGAGCCAAAGATAATAAAAAACTGCGACATGGCACGAAATTTCACATAATTTAAGGATTAAATATAGTTAAAACGGGGCGTATTGGCGAAAAAATCACTAATTTTGCACGCAAAAACCGATGAACCTACTTATAGTGGCCGTTTCGGCGACGGTATTGCTCGGCATCGCGATGGCACTCCTGGCCCTCGGGCTGCGCGGCCGAAGGCACCATTCATGCCGCCACTCCCCGCCCCGGCGCAAGGACTGACCACGCCTCTCCCCTCTCTCCGCCACGCTGTGCCGCGCACTGATTTTTTAAACAAGACAACACATTATATGAAGAAATTTTCACTTACTCTCTTATCTTTCCTCGCCATAGCGGCCGGGGCAGTATCCTGCTCGGGTGGCGATGCTGCCAAAGGCAACGCTCCCCAGGCCAAGAAGACAGAAACCAAAAACGCCGACGCCTCGCAGCTCCCCAACTACCGCTACGTGGACCTCGACACCATCCTGGCCAACTACAACCTCTCGAAAGACTACAACGAGAGCATGATACAGATGCAGAACAACCTGGAGTCGAGCCTCAACTCCAAACAGCAGAACCTGCGGAGCATGGCGCAGCAGTACCAGCAGAAATACCAGAACAACGGCTACAAGACACAGGAAGAGTTCGAGCGCGACCAGCGCAACCTCGCCTCCGCACAGAACAGCGCGCAGCAGGAAGCCGCCCAGATGCAGGGCAATTACGAGAAGCAGGCCATGCAGATGCAGAAAACCATACAGGACTCCATAGAGTCATACATCAAGATCTACAACGCACAGAAGGGATACGACGCCATCTTAATGAAAGCAGCCACGCTCTACATCAACCCCGCCCTCGACGTCACCGACGAAGTGGTGAAAGGCCTCAACGAACGCTATAACAAAGTCAAGAAATAAC
>DKVK01000017.1:58454-64532 GCA_002491165.1 Porphyromonadaceae bacterium UBA7180 | reverse complement strand
AACCCCTGTTCAGCCCCTCACAGCACTTTCATGGCCACATCCAAGATGCATGGGCGCGGCATCACAGCGTACACTCCGATGCCGCACCCACCCGTCATTTGTTCGGTCCCATATATGTGCCGACCGCCAGAATCGCACCGGTGCTTTTCTCCCACACCGCGTAGACAAACGGCCGGTCAAATGTCACATAACAACGCCTGTCAGCACCATCGATACCACCGGCGGTCACCGATTTCACTTCACTACCCTCCTCATCGACCGAAATCGACGTACGCTGGACTACCTTCCCACCCACAGGCGAAATGAGCCCCAGTCCGGGCATGACAAAGCCGGAGGCCAGACTCGACGCACCCATCGCCGACAATATACGGCTGACATCGTGATCGCTTGTTATTTCCATGCGTGGAATATCCAATCCAAACGACCCGCTACGCATGCCTTCGCCCGAACTGCCGGTAGTAATTTCATACCATCCACCGGCGCCCAGACTCCTTATCAGATCCCTGACCGACATGTTTTTGGCTGGCAGCACAGCTGTAAAATTGTATGCACCGTTGCCGTATGGCATAGTCACCGACTGGATCGCATCTTCCGTCGACATCCCGCCATCAGCTCCGATACCAGAATAATAGCCGGCACCGACATTATCAGCATGCATCATATCAACATCTTCGCAACTGCCGTCGGCAAGAAAAAATGGCGACTTCTTTGTGGCGGACCTATCAAATTTCTTCGTCCATGCTCCACGGAAATACAAGGTCGACGCCCACAGAGCAGCCATTGACCGATCTATATTCTTTACTACGTCGTCGAAACCGGTTCGCTCGAATATCCAGGCATTGATTTTTCCAACCGAGCTACGTTCGGAAAAATCAATGCATTTTATATCCGTCATATAATCATTATACAGGATCGACACATATCCGTCTGTGGCTCTCGCCGGCTCACCAGACCCGCTATTCAGCCATACCCCGTTGTCAAGCCGCATCATTGCTTCCTTATCAATACCGGGAAGAGATTGCTGCAATTTACCGAAATAGGAGTTGAGCCACAGCTTCTGAACATCGCTGACGCCCATAGCCGCAAGAAATTCGGCGCAGACATCATCATCAGCCGCATTGGCAAGCATCCCGACCATTATCGCAGCACTCAAAGGCGACACGACAACACTACTCTCTGTCTGGCAGCATATTTCGCCAAGCATGTCGAATGCAAACGGCTGCATGGCCTCACCTACATAAAACTCCTCCGCCTCAAGCTCTATCGGCTCATACGGATTGTTATCCACATGATTATCAGCGTCACCATCACTCGCACACCCCCACAGCCCCGCCGCAAAGATCGGCAGAAGCAGAAACAACGTCTTTATTCGCTTGTTCATATTCATTTTTTCCTTATATTAGTCAGACTCATCATTTGATCCCCAAAATAGACTTGAGACGGCCAATTTATAGGATCGACATAAAAGCCATTACTATTGCCATCCCATCCCCAATTATAATAAAACTTCTGCATCATTGAACTACTACCACGTTCTCCCATTGTAGTAAATGGTCCTGATGCGTCTCCCAATTGACCAGTCGGAACAATCAAAGCATAGCCAATATCTGTGGATGCTTCGGTCAGTCCCTCACACACCCATGCATGCCCAACATTATCTGCAATATTAGCCCCTCTCATATACACGGGACGACGATTCTTCAGCGATTTTGTTATTTCATTTATATTATGTGAAGAGTTAAACGTATATGCATATCCCATATCTGACAACGCAGCCTGTGCATAATAGATATTAGAGCTTGATGAATAACCATAATCCATTTCCACTTTGTCACCTATATAACGCAGGAATCTAGCTAGCTCAGGAACACTTTCAGTGGAATACAATGGCATACGAGAGAAATCAAATCCCGGCAGATCAGCGTGATATTTCAAAATCTGCCCCAAAGCCACAGCAACACATCCTACAGCATACCTATTAGTGATTTGCTCATTATACGGATACCATTGCCCCCATATCGTTTTGATAAGTGGCTGGATATTAGTAGTCTATACAGTTTGATCCTTTACTAGTATATAGGATATCTCATTGACAGGGCCTCCACTCAAGGAAGAAGTCCACGTTAGATTATTCATCTGCGTCTCAAGTCCGGTCGTAGGACGATGTACAGCTTGCGCCAACCAATCCTTAACTGTATAGCGCTGATAATATCCCTTTGCAGCCCAGCGGCTGAGTTCTTCATCAATCGCCATCTGAAGATCCGCAGAAATCACCGTAGCTCTTGAAGATGACATAGGTTCAACCGCAAGAGTATAACGCATCCAATCATAGGCATTCTGTCGGATTGCCGCAGTATCGTCGCGCAACATCTCTGAAGCTGAACAGGCATTGCGTAACCACAATCCCACCCCTGACTTTTCCGCATCCGCCTCCATAAAGCTTCCGGTTTCGATATGAGCGAGCACCGGCTGCAATGCTTTTGTTGCAGACACAATTATATAACCTCCATTATCAGCATAATCGACAGCATATAACGCTGTCGATCCATCCGAGCCTTTTATAGGCGTCACACTTTCAACAGTTTTTTCTGTGAGCGAACGGGAGGCACCATGAATTCGTGCGAAAGCCGACGCCACTGACTGCGCCCTGACAGCATCTATGACTGACACAGTATCAATCACATTGACATACGTGGGTTCACAATTCTCCCTGTCATCAGACACCAGACCTGGTTCCGATTGATTGCATCCCGCCGCAAAGATCGGCAGAAGCAGAAACAAGCCAATTCTTTTAATCATAAGAACATTCTTTAAGGTTAATAAAGTCGGTCTAAATCCTAAAGTCAATGCATTAAAACTTGGAACTGCCACAAATATAGTGTTTTTCTTTTCAAACCAAAAAACTCCGCAGAGTTGATTAATTATTTTTAACCAAAACAATCCACAGTCGTACTTTTCTGTCACTCAACGGCTTCACTAACGTATACTTCCTGACACACAGATCCCGCACGTTATCGCGCAGCCGCGCCACATGATAAGACAGCAAAAAAACGAACCGACAGCACCGCCGTCATGCGCGCTTCACAACGCGCCACGACAAATGCTGTCGGTCAGTTTCCTGATTAACCCGGCAGGTATCAGAGGGTGTTGGTGCCCTCCACGAGCTTGCCCTGCGCCCATACGGCACGCAGATTGAGATCGCCGTCGAGTATTATGATGTCGGCGTCCTTCCCCTTGGCAAGCGAACCCTTGCGGTCGTAGACACCCATGATCTTGGCCGGAGTCTCCGATGCCATGCGCACAGCGTCGTCAAGAGGTATGTCGGCCTTCTGAACGAGTGTGCGTATCAGACGGTCCATCGTAGCGATGCTGCCTGCAAGAGCCGAGCGGTCGGAGAGTTTGCACACTCCGTCCTCGATGATCACGCGCGGATCGAACGCCTCGGCGTCCTCGGCGCAGGCGCAGGCCAGAGCGTCGGTGATAACGCACGCGCGCTCCACACCCTTCACCTTATAGACCAGACGCAGTATAGTGGCCGGCACATGGATACCGTCGGCCACCACCTCCACCGTCATGTCATCTATGAGATAGATGCTCTCCACAGTGCCTTCGTATTTATACTCGCGGCGCTTGTGGAAGCCCGGCATGGCATTGTAGAAATGAGTGGCATGGCTGTAGCCCGACTCCCAGGCCGAGAGAATATCCTCATACTCGGCCTGCGTGTGAGCCACCGAGGCGAGAATGCCCTTGGCCGTGATATATTTGCCAAACTGCATGGCGCCGGGCAGCTCCGGAGCGGCATCCCAGCGCTTGATACACTGCCAACGCTCCACGATGGGGATATACTCCTTCGGATCGGGATCCTTGATATACTCCGGCATCTGGCCGCCGGCCATGGCCGGATTGAGGTAGTGACCCTCAAGATGAAGACCCAGCACGGGGCTGCCGGGCTCTCTCATAAGGCGTGTGCAGGTTTCGGCCGCGCGGTTGATCATATCCACCGACGAACTCGACAGAGTGGGGAAGATGCTTGTGGTGCCGTGCTTCATGTGGGTGTCGATAGCCTTGCGGAAAGCATCCTCCGTTCCCTCCATGAAGTCGCGTCCGCCACCGCCGTGGCAGTGGATCTCCACTCCGCCGGGCACAACGTACATCCCTTTGGCGTCAAACAGCTCGGCGCCGATCACCGCCAGATCGCAGTTGGTCACTTCAAGGATCTTGTCGTCGCGCATCAGCACGCTGCCATCCTTAAGCCATCCCTGTGGCGTCAGGATTTTTGCATTGATTATCTGAGTAAGCATGTAATGATTGGTATTAAGCCGCAAATTTAACCAAACAAATCCATGATTGGTAAACACTCCGCAGATTTTAACACAAAATATCACAACTCTGAAACAGCCGGACGCCGCTTCGCTGCAAAAAAGCGATCCGACCGGCTATCAGCACGACAGTTTTTCGGATTTTTTGTCTATCTTCGCCGCATGAAACGGATCATGCTCACCCTGACGGCGCTCACAGCCGTCATAATCACAGCCCTTGCGGCATACACGCCGCGTGATATACCCAACGTGCATCTGGCCGACCGCACGCGCTACGTATCAAACCCCGACGGAGTGCTTTCGCCGACGGCCGAAACCCGGCTCGACTCACTGCTCGCCGGAGTGTGGCGGAGCACATCGGCCGAAGTGACGGTGGTGGCCGTCGACTCCATCGAGGGCGACGACATCGACTCCTTCGCCACAGAACTGTTCTCGCTATGGGGCATCGGCAAGAAAGACAACGACAACGGACTGCTCATACTCATAGCGCGGGCACAGCGGCGCGCCGTGCTCCGCACCGGCTACGGACTCGAAGGACCGCTCCCCGACGCGATCTGCGGCCGAATCATACGCAACGACATGGCGCCGCACTTCCGCAACGGTGACTACGACGGCGGCACCATAGCAGCAGTGGCCAGCGTGGCCGACCGGCTCGGCGCTCCCGACGTAGCCGATGAGATACGGTCGCGATACCCCAACGACTCGCGGATGCCACGCCACGACGAGGACTACTCCGGACTTATCGACTGGCTCGTCACCATGGCGGCAGTCATGACAGCCATCGCACTTGTAATATACCTGTGGCGCAGCCACTCCACCCGCCGGATGCCGACACTGCAGCGCTATCAGAGCCTCAAACAGACGCGCGTCCCGCTCCTGTGCCTCTCGGCTCTCGGCGTAGGAGTGCCGCTCATCGTCATATGGCTCCTCAACCGCAAGATGAAGCGCGTGCGCGACCATGCACGCAATTGCCCCAACTGCGGCAAACCGATGGAGAAGCTCCCCGAAGACAAGGACAACGATTACCTCACACCCGCACAGGACACCGAGGAACGCATCAACTCGGTCGACTACGACGTGTGGCTGTGCCGTGCGTGTGGCGAAACCGACATCATACCATACGTCAACGACCGCTCGGCCTACACCGTCTGCCCGCGCTGCAACGCCCGCGCATGCCAGCTCACAGCCGACCGCATCGTGATTCAGCCTACCGTCGCCCGAGAAGGTCAGGGAGTGAAGGTCTACACCTGCCGCAACTGCGGATTCCAGAACAACCGCCCCTATCGCATACCGCGCCGACAGCCGCCGGTAGTTATCATCCCGCCCGGAGGCGGCAGCGGATTCGGATCGGGAGGCGGATTCTCCGGCGGCAGCTTCGGCGGCGGCATGACCGGTGGCGGCGGTGCCTCCGGCGGCTGGTAATCCCCCGCCCCCACGCCGACAGCTGCGAACCCATGCGCGGCATCTTCGTAGAAGAGCCGCAGAAACAGTGTTTATCAACAAAAAAACATACCCACATGCACTTTCAAGGACTGATTTTAGGCGCCGCCACATTTCTCATCATAGGCATATTCCATCCGATAGTCATCAAGGCCCACTACCGGTGGGGCACCGGCTGCTGGTGGGTGTTTCTTATACTCGGACTAATATGCACCGGCGCATCGCTGGCCATGGCCGACACAGTGTGGTCGGCACTGCTCGGAGTGACCGGTTTCTCCTCGTTCTGGACCATCAAGGAGATTTTCGAACAGGAACAGCG
>DKVK01000017.1:29929-58194 GCA_002491165.1 Porphyromonadaceae bacterium UBA7180 | reverse complement strand
CTCCCCCTATCCTTATCCTGAGACATAGCGGCTTCATCCAGAGTCGTAAGAAATCGATATAAAAAAGGCAGGCGAACCTCCCGGTCAGCCTGCCGCACTATTTTTTAGTATGAAATATCGCCGGTGTTACCCGGCAATGAGTTTGATCACTGCGGGCGGGTAGCCTCCCAGCCCTCGTTCTGAGCCACGCCGAAACCGGCATTTACCTCATCGACGGGAATCGGAAGCACCAGATCGCCGAGAGTGACATTGTTTATACGCCACTTCACAGTCGGAGCCTGATAGGCTGTCAGACCGGTGGTCACATTCCAGCGGCGCAGATCCCACAGGCGATGACCCTCCTGGAACAGCTCGCGGGCGCGCTCATCGCGGATGAAGCTCATCAGCGCGGCCTCGTCCGAAGGCAGATCGGCCGTCGATGTGATATCGAGATTGCGCTTGGCCACCACCAGCAGAGCCCGGCGGGCGCCGTCGAGATCCTTGCCGGAGGCGCTGCGCAGCTTGGCCTCGGCCTCGATCAGGAACATCTCGGGAGCATTGATCAGATAGTTGGTGGCCTCGGCACAGTTGCCGCTCGCGGGCACGCCGAACTTGCCGCCGCCGAACCAGGGCACTGCGTCGCCGTAGGGCACTATCTGCGAACGCTTCTGGTCAGTCCAGTACCAGATGGCCGTGCGTATGTCATTCTCACCCATCAGTCCTACCAGATAGGGGCTGGGACCATAGCAGTAGGAGGTGAAGAGCGTGCCGCAGGAGTTGGCGCTCCAGTTGGTCTTCTCGTCGAGAGCCAGCGCAAGGAAGCTTTCGGTATTGGTGTTGTTACCGGCATAGAGAGCCTCGTAGGCCTCCGGATCGTAGGTCAGAGTAGAGATGCCCTTGGCTGCGAGAGCGTCGGCAGCTGCCTGTGCGGCACCGTCAAAGTCCTCGAGCATCAGCTTCACGCGCGCCATCAGACCCAGAGTCGAAGCCTTGCCGAAGGCAAAGAGCGAACGGCGGTCGCCCACCTCGTTGAATCCGGCCAGAGCCTTGTCGAGATCCGAGAGGATCTGGGCATAGCAGTCGCCGACAGTCGAACGGCTCACGGTCGTTCCCGGCTCTACGGGAGTATCCACGACTACCACGCCGGGAGTCGACGAATAGTCCTGGCCGTTGACCTTCACCTGATGACCGAACACGTTGGTCATCACGCTCATCGCATAGGCTCTTAGCGCGTGAGCCTCAGCCTTGGCGCGTATGAGGGTAGCCTTGTCCGCCTCGCTTGCCGACGGTATCTGCTCGTCGCAGGCCTGTATGATGCGGGCAGAGTTATCGACCACTTTGTAGCCGTAGGCCCAGATGTAGAGCATCGAATACTCCGTGTCGAGATAGTTGAACTGATACATCGCGTTCTGGTGGCTGTTCGAGCCGTTCCAGTAGGTGATGTCCGACGCTATGTCGGGGGTGACCGTAGCGTAGTTGCCGGCGAAATAATATTGGCTGAAACGGTAGTAGGTGCCGTTGAGAGCCAGCTCCACACGGTTGGCGTTGTCGAGGGCGCCCTCCATGTCGACAGCATCATAGATGTCGGTGTCGAGGAAGCTGTCGCCGCACGAAGTCATCGTCATGGCCGCTACAGCTGCCACTCCGAGCGCCTTTGCAAATATATTTTTCATCTTGTTTAGCTTCTTGTTTTGTTAAAGGTTAGAAAGTCACCTGTACGCCGCCGGTGAAGGTGAACACCGCCGGATACTGCCATGCGATCTCGCCCGACGAGTATGTCTCGGGGTTGTAGCCCGTGAAGTCGCTTGCTGTCCAGGTGTGCACGTTGTCGAAGGTGGTGTAGACGCGCAGCTTCTGCACGAAGAACCGGCGAGTAAGCTTGGCAGGCACCGTATAGCCGAAGGTGATGTTGCTCAGGCGCAGGTAATTGCCGCTCATCAGCCAGCGGGTGGAGTTGGCCATGGTGTTGTAGGGGTCGCCGTAGATATACTGCGGGTACTTGCCGCCCGGGTTCTCGGGAGTCCAGGAGTCGGTCACGACCTTCTCGAGCGGTGTGCGCATGTCCATGCCCCAGCCGGTGAACTTGTGACCCGAATCATACACTTTGCCGCCCAGACGGTAGTTGAACTGCATCGACGCGTCGAAGCCATAGGCATTGGCCGAGAAGCCGAATGCGCCGAACACTTTCGGGTCGGCCGAGCCAACATAGCGCTTGCCGGCCTCGAAATAGTTTTCGGTCACTTCGTCGCCCTCGGTACCCTTGTAGTAGAGCGCCTTGCCGTTTTCGGGATTTACGCCCGCATACTCAGGCATGTAGAACTGACGGTAGGGACGTCCCTCTTCGATGATCGTATAGGTGCTTTCCACCGATCCGTCGGCGAGCTTGATCACCTCGTTGCGGTTCCATGTGATGTTGGCAAACACGTTTACGGCCACGTCGTTGGTGTAGAATGCCGTGCCATTGACACCGAATTCTATGCCGCGGTTGCGGATCTTGCCGATGTTCTTGTACCACGAACCGAGACCTGTAGTGTAGGAAAGTGGCACGGAATAGAGTGCGTCGGATGTGTCTTCGTTATAGAAGTCAAACGTGAAGTGGACGCGGTTGAGGAGCGACAGATCGAAGCCGACGTCAAACTTGCGCGATGTTTCCCACGACAGATCGGGATTTGCCACCTGCGAGGGCACCATGCCGGGCTTGCCGGCGTAGTTGAAGCCGAGACGATAGAATCCGCGGGCGGCGTATACCGAGCCGAGGCTCTGGTTGCCGACCGTACCGTAGCTTGCACGCAGTGCGGCGTTGGTCAGCAGACGGTTGCCCTTGAGCCACTCCTCCTGGGTCAGACGCCACTTGCCGCCGACCGACCAGAAGTTGCCCCAGCGCTTGTCGTTGCCGAATATCGAGCTGCCGTCGCGGCGGAACGATGCCGAGAGATAGTAGCGGTTGTCATAGCTGTAGTGGAAGTCGCCGAAGTAGGAGGCCAGACGGCTCTGCTCCTTGTAGTAGGAGCTGTCGCCCCACGATCCGGCGGTGCTCAGATCACGCATTCCGTCGCCGGCGAAGGGGAAGTCCTGGCCGGAATAGAACTCCTGCCAATAGGTGCGGCGCATCATCTCCTGACCGAGAAGCAGGTTGATCACATGCTTGTCGCCGAAGGTGTAGTCCCAACCGAGGGTATTGGTCCATGTAAGGGTCGTGGTGTTGGCGTTATACTGCTGGCCGAGGCCGTTGTAGTCCTGACCCTGCGGATTGGTGATGGCGCTCCAGTAGTTGTACTGGCGCTGACCCATGATGTTGACGCCGAAGTTGGTCTTGGCCCAGATGCCCTTGCCGAAGTCGACACGCAGCCAGGGATTGGCATTGATGGTCTGGTTGTTGATCTGATTGAGATCGCCCACCTTCGGATCCATCACTGCGAGAGGGTTGTAGGGCACGGGATTCCACTCCCACCGGCCGTCAACCTCCACGCGTATGGGATCGAACGGAGTCATGGAGCTGATGGCGCCGGTCATAGGAGCCGACATGCTGCCGTTGGTCGACTGCGAGGTCGACTGGTTGTCGGTGTAGCTGTACTGCGAGTTGAGTCCTACGGTGAGGAACTTGTACTTCGAGTCGAGGTTTACGCGTCCGGAGTAGCGGGTGTTGCTCGATCCGACGATCAGACCGTCGGTGCTATTGTAGCCGAGGCTCACATAGTAGTTGGTCTGGCCGACAGTGCCGTTGAACGCCAGATTGTAGTCCTGATAGTAAGGCTTGCGGGTGATGGCCTTTACCCAGTCGGTCGAGGTCTTGCCGTCCCAGCCGAAATACGTGTCGGTGAGATATTCGCGGGCTTCCTGCACATTGTCGAAATCGCCCGACGCCACGACGCCGCCACTTATGAGGTTCATCATCTGCTCCGAGTTGGCAAACTTCATGTTGTTGTTGGCAATCGACGAGAAGCCCTGACGGGTCTCGAAAGTGACACTCAGACGGGCCTGTCCGCCCTTCTTGGTGGTGATCACCACCACGCCGTTGGCCGCGCGCGATCCGTAGATGGCGGTGGCTGCGGCATCCTTGAGCACTGTCACGCTCTCGATGTCGGCAGGGTTGTAGGCCGCCATCGGGTCGAAATAGTTGTTGGAGTCATAAAGGTCGTCGTAGTCGGAGTTGACAGGCACGCCGTCGATCACGTAGAGAGGCTGCGAGGAGCTGCTGAGCGAGCCCATGCCGCGCACGTAGACCGAGCCCCACTGGCCGGGAGCCGAAGTGGAGTTGTTATACTGGAAGCCTGTCACGGTGCCTTCGAGCGACTTCACGAAGTTGGCGTCGCTCTTGCGGTCGACAACATCGCCGTCCACCACCGATGCAGCGCCGGTGAAGGCCGCCTTGCGGGTAGAGCCGTAGCCGGTCACGACCACTTCGTCGAGCATCTGCTCGTCGTTCTCCATCACGATTCGCACTTCAGGCTTCACGGCCACTTCGACCGGAAACATGCCCACGTAAGACACCGTCAGGCGCTTCACGTCGGCGGGCACCGTCAGACGGAAGTTGCCGTCGATATCGGTCTGTGTGCCGATCGAGGTGCCTTTGGCCTTGACTGTGGCTCCCACCACCGGCTCATCGTCGGCAGTGACTACCACGCCACGCACACTGACCGTCTGGGCCGATGCGCCGACAGCTATGGCTGCCACCATCATAAGTAATAAAAACAGCTTTTTCATACTTAAGAAAATGTGTAAATAAATAATATTGATTTATGTGTAATGACTTCAGGATCGCGCCGACTTCACATCGGAGCCTTCTATCAAAATCCTCGCAAAGATATATAGTATTATTTAATCTTAATTAACTTACCCCCCCCCGTTTAACTTTATTTCACGTTTTTAACTATTTTGCCGACCTCATCGTCGGAATATCACATGCCGCACAACCTTGTCACATCGATCCGTTGCAGTGACTGAAAACAAGACGCCGCACCGGAAATCTATCCGGCACGGCGCCATTTAATTTACGACATGGGCAACTGTCAGAGCGGCCCGGACAACCGATGCCGCCGCGACACTCCCCTATGGATTTACCAGATGGTCACTCGCTCCTCTGCGGGACGATACATCGGCTGACCCTCAGTGATAGAGAACGCCTCGAAGAACGGCCCGATATTGCGGAGGGTGACATTCACGCGGTTCTTGCCGAGCGAATGCACGTCGCCCTGCGTGAGCGAACGCATCTCGGCCTCGCGGATGTTCTGTGCCCAGAGGTTGGCATAGTTGAGATAGAACACCTGGGCGGGCGTAAAGCCGTCGATCCTGGCGGTAGCCACATCCACTCCCTTCTGCTTCTGCGAGTTGAGGAAGGCTGTCATGGCCACGCGCAGACCGCCCTGGTCGGCGATGTTCTCACCCAGCGTGTACTGGCCGTTGGCCATGAGTCCCGGGAGGATTTCCACCTCGTCGAACTGCTTGGCGAGACCCTGTGTCAGGGTGGCGAAGCGCTGGGCGTCTTCCGGTGTCCACCAGTTCTTCATGTTGCCGTCCTTGTCGAACATGCAGCCCTGGTCGTCGAATCCGTGTGTCAGCTCGTGGCCGATGACCACGCCGATGCCGCCGTAGTTCTCGGCGTCGGAGGATGCGGGGTCATAGAACGGGGCCTGCAGGATTCCGGCGGGGAACACTATCTCGTTGTTCAGAGGGTTGTAGTAGGCGTTGATGGTCTGCGGGAGCATGCCCCACTCGGTGCGGTCAACGGGTTTGCCCCATTTGTTGAGTACTTCCTGCATCTTCCAGTCGCCTACGGCCATCATGTTGTCGTAGTAGCTCTTGGAGGGGTCGATGATGAGTGTGGAGTAGTCTTTCCACTTGTCGGGATAACCGATTTTCACCGTGATGGCGCCGAGCTTGTTGATGGCACGGAGTTTGGTTTCGTCGGACATCCAGGGGAGGTTGAGGATGTGCTTGCCCAGCGAGGTGCGGATGTTCTCCACGAGGCCTTCCATATATTCCTTTGAGGAAGCGGGGAAGTATTCCTCCACATAGAGTTCGCCGATGGCTTCGCCCATGCTGCCTTCGGTCACTGCGAGGGCGCGTTTCCAGCGGGGTTGCTGTTTCTCTACGCCCGACATTACCTTGGAGAACTCGAAGGCGGCGTTGGTGAAGTCGTCGCTCAGGCATGATGCGCCGTCCTTGACTACCTGCCAGATGTAGTAGTCTTTCTTCTCGCGGTCGGTGGTAGACTTCATGAGGTTGTTCGCGGCTGCCATGCTGCGGGGCTCGGTCACGATGACGTCGGTGATATTGTCGAGTCCCATCGTTGCCTTATAGAAGTTGTCCCAGGGGATATTGGGGTAGTTTGCTTTCACCCAGTCCATGGTGCGGGGATTGTTCATGGCGAGCATGTTGCGGCTCTCTTCGCGGGTAAGGGCGGAGTCGGCCAGAGCCGTCTCTATCTTCATAACGTTCTTGACGATGCGGGTGGCGTCCTTTTTGCTGTAGCCGGAAAGGACGAGCATACGGTGCATCATCTTCTTGTAGGCTTCGCGGATTTTCTTGTTCTCCTTGTCGTTTTTGAGATAGTAGTCGCGGTCGCCGAGCCCCATGCCGCCGCTGCCTATGTACATGGCATACTGTGCGGAGTTGTTGAGGTCTTCCTGGATACCGACACCCATGAAGGGGCTCCCGTAGTGTTTCTGTATTTCATAGAAGAGGTCGGTCATGCCCTCTTTGCCGGTGTTCTCTATACGGCGGAGCATCGGCTTGATGGGTTCGGCGCCGAGCTGGTTGCGGCGCACGGAGTCCATTGCCATCTCGTAGATAGCGGCCACTTTGTAGGCGTTGGTGCCGGGAGCGGGGTTTGTGGCCGAGAGGCCGGTGACGATGCGCTGCACGCGGTTGTTGCTCGAGTCGTTGAGGATGTTGAACTGGCCGTAACGGGCGTATTCCGGGGTCAGGGGATGGCTTTTGCGCCAGCCGTTGGTCACGTAGTCAAAGAAGTTTTCTTTCGGATTCACAGACTTGTCGACGTTGTTGAGGTCAAGGCTGTGGAGGTGTTCTTCGGCCATTACGGGGAGCGTGGCTGTTCCCAGCGCGAGGGCCATTAACAAATAGTTCAGACGATTCATTTTTCTATCTTAGGTTTATTAGTTGGAATTTCTGTCATGGCAGTTTCTGCGTTGCCCCGTCCGCTTCCGGCTCGTCGGGGACATATTCCAGGATGTCGCCGGGGTGGCAGTCCAGGAGTCGGCAGATGTTGTTGAGGGTGGAGAAACGTATGGCTTTGGCTTTCCCCGTCTTGAGGATAGAGAGGTTCGACGGGGTTATGCTCATGCGTTCGGCAAGCTCGCCGAGCGAGATTTTCCGCTTAGCCATCATTACGTCCAGGTTTACGATTATCGCCATATAATGAGCTGAAGGTTAAACGGTTAGTTCATTTTCATTCTTTATCGCGATGCCGCGCTTCCATATCTGTGCGAACAGGAGCGCAAGCAGGCCTACTAGGAAATCGGAGGAGGGGATGAGGTCCCACCAGTTTACGGTAGTATAGTTCTTGAGACCTCCGGCGGCGTCGATTATCATCTGCGAGTTGCCGTAGCTGACGAACATGGAGAGCACGGCCAGGACGAGCATCGACACTCCGATGCGCGAGAGGTAACGGCAGTTCCTGACCTCGAAAATGCGGCCGCGGTTGAAGTTGACGATGAGCTTGACGAACTGTACGAGCAGGAAGATGAAGATTACAAGTGTCAATAGACCGCATACGGCAAGCAATATGAGCGGGAAATCCTGTATGCGCTCTATGGGGACGCCGACGCTCCCTTTGCCGGTGAAGATGGGGAGTCGATGGCCGTCGGACGCCATTATGGAGTCGGGCGTTTCGGCCATCGAAGCGGGGGTGAACGAGGCGGTGAGGAAGAGATAGTCGTCGTGGGCTATCGGCTCACGGGTTTCGTTCATTCCTTCCACGAAACCTTGCGTGAAGACACCGAGGCCGAAGAGCACCGTAATGCTTATCAGGGCGATGATGCAGACGCACAGTAGGTTTACCGATATTTTGTTTTTGTTGAGGTTCACAATGCGAATGTATTTTGGTTTCCGCTGCAAAGTTAATCTATTTATCGTAATTCAACAAATTTTTCCCGAAAAATTTTAATTTTTTTTTGAGAATAGGCCAAAATTCCCTCCGATAACCTGTTATCACGTCGCTCCCGCCCTTGTAATGTTGCTTAAGTTTATGATTTAGGACATGAACCTCACCCGTCAGGACTTGGTGAACAAATGTGTCATGAGAGTGCGTCGGGCAGTGTGCGGGCTTTGCGGCGCGTTTCTAACCATTCTTCCCGCGGCTGGCTGAGCGGGGTTATCCCGCCGCCGGTGAAGAGGGCTATCTCGCGGCCGTCGTCGCGGAGGCGTCCGCTGCGCAGGTTTACATAGAGGCGGAATTGTGAGGGGGATTCTATCAGGCCGAAGAAACCGCCGTAATAGCCGCGCTGATGTCGTTCCGTAGCCGCGATGAAGCGCAATGCTTCACGGCGCGGGAATCCGCCGAGCGCCGGAGTGGGGGAGAGTGCGCGGAGCAATTCACGCAGGCTGTCCATGCTCCAACCGTGAGGAATTTCGGCCGATATTCCTGAGCAAAGATGTTCTACGGGTCCTGCCTGGCGGCTAAAGGGTTCGCCTGCTTCGGGATTCAGTCCGTGCCGTCGCAGCGTGTCGGTAATGAAGCGGGTTACGATGGCTTGCTCTTCGCGGTTCTTGCCGTCCCAACCACCTTCGGTCCCGGCGGGTCGTGTCCCTGCGAGCGACATTGTGAAGAGCCGTTTTCCGTCGCCGCCGAGAAGCAGTTCCGGCGTCGCGCCGAGCCATGTTCCGGTGGCCGTTGTGCTGAAAAGGAATGTGCAGACTGTGGGATAGCGCTTTTCCAGCCGTGCGAAAAGTTCCTCCGGAGGGAGCGAAACGGGACGGCGTGTTACAGTGCTGATGATACACTTGCCCCGGTTCGCGGCCGCGAAAGCAATGGCGGAGCGTACCATTGCGGAATGTTCCCGCTCCGTGGTGTCGGAGTCGGGATAGGGGTAACGGCAATTTGCATCGGCGGATTCATCCTGCTTAACGGAAGTAATCGGCATCGACCATACGTTCTCCTCGTGGAAGTCAAAAGGAACCATGACGAAAGCCCGCGGATGTATTCCCCTGATGAGCCGGCAGTCTTCGCGTTGAAGAATTTCACCGCCGGGAGTCCGCAGTATGAATCCGTTCCCTTTCATTCCCGGTTCAGAGAGCTTTGGCGTTGATGTTTTCCTCCTCCACGTCGGTGATTTCCACCTCGATGAACTCTCCTTCGACGGGATTTCCGCCGTAGACAGTCACTTCGTAGTCCACCTCCGGGCTGTCGAACTCGGTGCGGGCGATGGCGTAGTCGGGGTAAACTTCGTCGACGAGAACCTTGAGTTTGCGTCCCACGAGCTGCGAGTTAAGCTGCCCGGCGATACGCTGTTGCATCTCCTCGATTTCCTCGCGGCGTTGCTGTTTTACATCCTGCGGAACGTCGTCGGTGTAATGGCGTGCGGCGTAAGTGTCCTGCTCTTCGGAATAGGCGAAGCATCCCATGCGGTCGAAGCGTGCCTCCCTGACGAACTCTTTCAGCTCTTCGAAATCCTCTTCCGTCTCTCCGGGGAAGCCGACCATAAGGGTGGTGCGCAGGCAGATGCCGGGCACTTCTTCGCGAATCCTCTTGATAAGCGAAAGTGTTTCCTCGCGGCCGATGTGGCGTCGCATACGCGTCAGGACGTTGTCGGAGATATGTTGTAGCGCTATGTCGAGGTATTTGCAGACGTTCTTCCGCTCGCGTATTACGCGGAGTATATCATACGGGAAATCAGCCGGATAGGCGTAGTGGAGGCGTATCCATTCCACTCCTTCGATGTCGGAGATGCGCTCGATGAGTTCGGGCAGAAGGTGACGGCCGGCCGTGTCCATGCCGTAGGAAGAGAGGTCCTGCGCTATGACGTTGAACTCCTTGACGCCGCGGGAAACCAACTCCCGCACCTCGTCGAGTATCTCCTCCACGGGGCGCGACGTGTGCCGCCCTGTGATGAGGGGAATGGCGCAGAAAGCACAGAAGCGGTTGCATCCTTCCGATATTTTCAGGTAAGCCGAGTGAGGCGGGGTCGTGATGGTGCGGTCCCAGTCAGGGACGGGCTTATGTCCCCCGGATACATCGGGTAGCATTGCGGTGAAAGCGTCCCAGTCGAACTTGCCGTACCAATAGTCCACCTCGGGGAACTCCGGTTTGAGTTGGTCCAAGTAACGCTGGGACATACAGCCCATTACGGCTATCTTGCCCACATTCCCGGCCTCCTTGCGCTGCACGAGCGAGAGGAGCATCTGTATGGATTCCTCCAGGGCGTCGCAGATGAAACCGCAGGTGTTGAGCACTACGTACTCGCCCGTCGGTTCCTCTGCGTCGTGGTACATGGCGTACCCTTTCTCCTCCAGTCGGCGCATAAGCCGCTCGGAGTCGACGAGGTTCTTGGAGCACCCCATGGTGATGACGTCCACGCGTCGCTTCTCGAATGCCATCTTTTATCAGTTCTTGGTGAGCGCGCCCTCGAAGAGCGATTTCACGAACTCCACCGGGCGGAAAATCTGCATGTCGTCTATCTGCTCGCCGATACCGATATACTTCACCGGAATCTTGAACTGGTCGCAGATGCCTATGACGGCGCCCCCCTTTGCCGTGCCGTCGAGTTTGGTCACGGCTATGCAGTTGACGTCGGTTGCGGCTATGAAGTTCCGCGCCTGCTCTATGGCGTTCTGTCCCGTTGAGCCGTCGAGCACGAGGAGTACCTCCTGCGGCGCTTCGGGGACCTCTTTCTTCATAACGCGCTTGATTTTGGAGAGCTCGTCCATGAGCCCCTTCTTGTTGTGGAGACGACCCGCCGTGTCGATGATTACGACGTCGGCACCGCGTGCCTTTGCGCTTTGCAGGGTGTCGAAAGCCACGGCGGCGGGGTCGCTCCCCATCTGTTGCTTGATGACGGGGACGCCCACGCGGTCGCCCCAGATGCAGAGCTGCTCTATGGCGGCGGCGCGGTAGGTGTCGGCGGCGCCGAGCACTACGTTATAGCCTGCCTGCTTGTACTGGTGGGCCAGCTTGCCGATGGTGGTGGTCTTGCCGACGCCGTTGACGCCGACTACCATTATGACGTAGGGAGTTCCCTTGCTCTTGTCCACGGCGAAGTCGGTCTCGCGGTCATCGTCCCCGATGCCCTTGCTCCCTATCATGTCGCAGATTTCCTCGGCGAGGATGTCGGAGAGTTCCTGGGTGTTCATGAACTTGTCTTTCTCCACGCGGTCGCGAAGACGGTGGATGATGTTGACGGTGGTGTCAACGCCTACATCCGAGCTGATGAGAGCCTCTTCCAGGTTGTCGAGGAGTTCGTCGTCTACTTTGCTTTTACCGGCTATCGCCCGGGTAATTTTCCCGAAGAACCCCTCTTTTGTTTTCTTCAGGCCGTTGTCGAGCTTTTCCTTCTTCTCGCGGCCGAAGAGTTTCTTAAAAAATCCCATATATCTGAGTCTTAAGTATGTGTTTGTAATTATTTATCGTATTGGATCATGAAGTATGTGGATGAAATTTTGGATTCGGCTGATGGCGCTATGGGGTTCCATAGCAACTGAAGCCGGATTCGGGAGTTCGCCGCAGAATTTATAAGGCGATACTTTAAATAATTTCGAACACATACTTATAACTTAATTACGAATTACAAGCGGGGCGGACGGCAAAAATCGTGCCAACTCCGTCCTAATTATCCGCGAAGTTAGCAAAAATCCCCGACATACCGAAGAAAAATCATAATCTTTTAATCAATTTACACCCTCCGTACAAAGGGATGACTATCGCGAGCGATGCAAAGGGGGACAGGTTACTGCGGTTGCGGGGCCGGTTCTTCCGGCTTTAAGGCAGGGAGGGTGTCGGGGGTGACAGGTTGCTCTTCCGGCTTTTTCTTCTTTTTGGGACGCAGGAATTTGAAGATGTTGTCGAAATCCTTGCGGTAGATGATGCCTATCCCTTGTGTGGTCAGAGCCGACTTCAGGTAATAGTTCTGGTCGTTATAATGGTTGTAGGCCTTGAGGCGGAGGTTGCCGCTGCGGTTGAGCAGGTATTCTATGTCGAAGTCGCCCACGAAGGTCGTGTTGGAGGTGGCCTTGTCCCGGTATCCGAGGTTGCCGTTGATTAGCAGGCGGTTGTTGAGCAGGCGCGAGGATAGCGCCACGTCAAACTCCATGTCGGAGAAGTCGCCCTTGTCGGTGCGGAACGTCGGCGCGAGGGTGAATTTGTCCGTAAGCTGCGCGAGCATGTTCTGCAACTGCGAGGTCACGGTGGCCGAGGCTACGGAAGCCCACTCGCCGCCGTTGCTCGACGAACCCATATATTCCGGCGTATAGAAGCGGTTGAGAGCCAGCAGGTAGATTATCTGGCGGCTCATCATGTCTTCGGTGGAGATGATGCTCTTCACCTTGCGTTCGGCGTCCTGGGTTAGTGTGGGGAGCTCGATGTCCAGGTTGATTTGTGGTGATTGCAGGTCGCCGACCACCGAAAGAACGGCATCGACCGGCACGTTGGTGCGGTTAAGGTCACGGTCGGAGGCGAAGCTCTTGTCGAGGTCGGTAAGGTTGGCGTTTACACGGTAGATGGCGCTGATGTCTACGGTAGCTTTCAGCGGGTCGCCGTTGAAGGCTATGGAGCTGCCGGGTCGTATCGTAAAGTCCTTGAGGATAATGTCTTGCAGCGTGAAGTTGTAAGTGCCGTCGGTGAGTGTATATGTGCCGTACATGTCCATCTCTTCGGTGGAGGAATTGTAGCCGAGTTGCAGCGAGCCGTTGCCGTGTGCGCGTATCTTGTCACCGCCCACGGGGTCCATTACAAGTATCATCTCCGACTCGGGCGTTACTGAAGCCCTTATGTCCAGGTCGAAGACGGACGGCCTGTTCTCCTCCTCCTGCCGCCGTTCGCGCTGCCGGATGAAGCGGCGCACGTTTTCCAGCACCGTGTCGGTCTGTGCCTGCATACGTTGCTGTTCCCTCTCTTCCTCTTCGGCTTGTTTGCGCCGGTCTGTGAAGGTCAGGAAGTTATAGTCGCCGGCGGCCACGCGGTCGTTGAGCACGAAGGTGAAGACCGACTTGGGTGCCACAGCCATGTCTACCATGATGCCCACGTATCCCGGCACGCCGCGTATCTGGCCGCCGCCGTTGCCGTAGATGGTGCCGTACCAGTCGGGGTTCATCTTCTCGTTGGTATTGTAACATAGCAGGTTACGCGCGTTCTTTACGGTGAAGTTGAACTTCGGCTTGTGGAAATAGCGGTGTGTCAGTTCGCCCGAGAGGATGCCGGAATTTCCGTTGCGGTCATATAGGCGGAACGAGGGTATGCGTATGCGTCCGGGGTCGAGGTATACGGAGTCGGAACCGGAGTAGACCACGTTGGTATAGTCTACCTTCATGGCTATGGTGTCGGCGAAGACGCGGCCTGTGAGGTCGATATCGCTGAAGGTGCCGTAGAGTTTCACCTTGCCGGATGCGCGACCCTTGAGGTCGGAGGCGAAAGCCGACATGAAGGGTTGCATGAAGGCGATGTTCACCTTCTTGGTGTCCATGTCGAATGCCAGTGAGTCGCGGCCGAGCCACACTCCGCCCTTTACCGAGGCGCGGTGTTTCCCGGCTTCGCTGATTTCCGCCCCGATGGCCACTTTCTTCTGTTTCGGCAACCATTCGCCGAAGAGGTCGGCGCTGTCGCCGAGCAGTCCGCCGTTGTAGGTGAGGTCCTGCACCTTGAGACCGTCGGTGCGCGCTATAATTTCGTCGGGACGGAACACGTTCGAGGCGAAGGCGCGGCCGCTGGCTTTGCCGCCGAAGGTCACGTAGTTGATTTTCAGGGTCTCGAATATATAGTCGAGGTCTATCTTACTGAGGTCCACGGTTATACGGTCATCGGGATTCTTGGATGCCCTGCCGTTGATGTTCACGAACTGGTCGCCGCGTCCCACGCTTACGCCGTTAACGTTTATGACGCCGTCGGAGTAGTCGACGGTTCCCTGTGCCACGTCCCATACCGCATCGGCCACCTGGAATTGCGACGGCATCACGCGGAGTCCGAACTGAGTGGCGTTGGTGACAGGGTCGCGCGAGAAGTCGACCGTCATTCCCACTTTCCCGCGGTAGGCTGTGGGACGGTTGAGGTCCCACATAACGTAGGCTTCCAGGTTGTTGTTTATGCCTAAGAACGAGAGGTTGAGGTCCACGTCGGTATTGTCTTTGCCGGGGAGCACGGTTCCGGCCTGCAGCGAGGCGGCGTGCGACGTGCCGTTTATTTGCGCGGTGACGAAGGTGTTGCGTATAAGCTTGTCCTTTCCCTGCTGGATGTACGGGGCGAAGAGGGAGAGGTGGGCCGTGGAGTTGTCGCCGTCCACATAACCGTTGACCGTCACCGGGGTGAGGAGCGTTACAGGCAGCCCGAAGTATTCGGTCAGCGTGTTGTCGGGATGCACGGTGAGTCCGAGGTTAATCTCCTGGTTCAGGTAATCATCGGGGGAGAAGTGGCCGGGGAGCAGGGCGGGCATGGCTTGCGAGAAGAGAGAGCGCAAGGCTTTAGGCAACCGGGCTATGTCGTAATGTCCGTAGACTTCTGCGTTAGCATACGGGGTGTCAAGGGTCACGCGGCGCAGGCCGCGCCCGTTGTCGTCCAATTCATGGTTGGCCTCCACGTTGATATAAGGGATGTCGAGCGGTCCTTTCGGCGACTCTAAGTGCAGGTCGGCGATGCCCACGCTGCCGGTGAACGTCCCCGGGTCTATGCCGTTGAGGGCGATGTCGGCGCGGCCGGTAAAAAGGTAACCTTGCGGGAAGGTCGAGGCAAACGAGGCAGGGTTTAGGCCCGACGTTTCCAATCGGGCGTTGACGATGCTGTTCATCCCGTCTATTACGGCGTCACCCTTGAGCGACGCGGTGAGGCGGCTGTCGTTTATCGAGGCTTCCCCGCTCACGTTCTTCCCCTCTTTTGTGAGGTGCGCAAGCACATTGGTGATAGTTTTGCCGTTGAAGTCGAATCGCTGTAAGTCTATGTCAGCGAGCCCGTTGATGCCGTCGAGGGTGAAGGAGGCTATGCGCAAGTCGGTGTGCGTGCGGGCTATGACGGTGCCGAACTTTGGATTGTCGAGCAGGTGTCCCAGGTCGAATCCGGGAGTTTCGATGTCTCCGGTCAGCGAAGTTGGCATGAACCCTTTTAGTCCGGCCTGCAGACGGGTCTTCACGCTGCCGACGGCGGTCGAGGCGGCGAGGTCGATTTTCGTCTCGCCGGGGATGAGGTGTCCCTTGAAGTCGGCCCTCACGTCGCCGAGCCGCGTGATGATTCCCTTGGCTTGCGGCGGGAGGTTAGGCACGAGACCTGTGAATCTGGCTAACGCCCGGGAGGTGGCGTCGAGGTTGAATTTGTCTACTATTATCTTGCGGCGCCCATTGTCGGCCGGATTGCTCAGGCGCCCGGCGAGCATGAGCGAAAGGCCGTAACGCCGTGCGTCGAGAAGGAAGCGGCGAATGTTGAAGTCGGTCAGGGTGCAACGGGCGTCGAGCGTGAGGCGTATCGGCTCGCGGAAGTCGCGGAGCGTCGGGAGGAAAGCCGCGAAGTCGGAGGGCGTTATCTCCGTTTCCTGCATCCGGATGTCGTAGCTGCGGTTCTTGAGCACCTTCCCGATTTCGTTGTATCCATTGTAAGCGAGGTGGAATTCTCCCGGCTCGATGTATGTTCCCGGCAGGCGTATGCTGAGGTTGTCGACGTCGAGTTGATGCGGGGTGATGTGCACGTTGGCGGTAAGGCGTTCCAGCTCGAAGCCCGACTTCTCGCGGAAGGAAAGTCGCCGTAGCTCTATGGCGAAGTCATCGTTCTTAAGGCGCGTAAGAATCGCGTCGACGCTCAGGGCCGTGATTAGCAGGTGGTTGAAGTCCATCCGTCCGCTCCCGGGGAGTGCCGCCCAATCTTTGTCGACCGATATGCGCGACTTGCGGATAACCACGTTGCGCAACTTGATGTCGAACTGTGTGGGCGGCTTAGTCTTGTCCTTCGGCGACAGGGCGTCGACGAGGAATTGGAGGTTCCACGGTCCGTCTTTCTTCTCTTGCCGCAGGTGTCCGTCGAGGCCGATTATCTCCGCGAAGGTGAATACTATCCTGCGTTTGAAGATAAGTTCCCCGAGGTCTATGCCGGCGCCGAGTTTGTCGATGGATGCGAAATCAGTGCCGTCGGGGCAGGGGACTTCCACCTCTTGGAGTTGTACTTCGCCGCCGAGCGAGAGGGAGACGTGACCGATACTTACGTGCGTTCCGAGCAGTTTCGAGAGCTCGCGTTCGGCCACCTCGCCGACGTATTGCTGCACGGCGGGAACCGAGAGCGCTGTGTATAATAAGGTGTAGAGCCCCACTACCGTCAGTATGACGGTGAAGATGATGCTCCTGATTACCTTATAGACATTGCGTGTAGCGCCCATTAACTCTATTGAAATTATTCCGTCTGTCGCGCCCGTGTGCGTCCCAAGGATGTCAGGCGTGCCGGATTTCAAGATGCAAAGTTACTAATTACTTAAATTCTACGCAACCGTCTGCGCAAGAAAATTCCCCATGCCCCCGTCTTGCATTTATTTTCTATCTCAAATTTTAGGATTCGGGATATTATTTGTAACTTTGCAAACGAATGGAAAAATCTGCAAATAAAAACATCGCAATCCTGGTTTTCCTGCTTCTTTTGCTCCCCTCTGCGGCTTTCGGGCAGAAGCGGCACGGAGACCTCGACATCGCCCTGCTCGGCGACAGTAACACCTGGATAGCGGGCGACGACTGCTCGCAACCCAAAGGATGGCCTTATTGGTTTGATAAAAAATTCCAGCCGCGTTCCCTTGCCAACTATTCGCGTAGCGGCGCCACGTGGACCAATACCGCCAATACCGTCCGCAACCTTAAGGCTTACAGTGAGATATTGGATGATAATAACGTGGTGTACAACCAGATAGCTCGGCTTATTGCCGAGGTGGACAATGGCAGTACAGCTTCGCCGCAGGTGATTATCATAGGCGCGGGGACCAACGACGCGTGGTTCCGGGAACGGCGTCCGGGAGTTTTTTCGGAAACTCCGGCGCAGGCTTTCGCAGATACCGATACGCTGATTACCGGACGGAAACCGTCCGAAGTATTGTCGCTCGCATCGTCGGTGCGATACGGCTGCGAGTTGCTGATGCAGCGTTTCCCCGACGCTCAGATAGTGCTGCTCACTCCCACGCAAGCCACCGTCTGCGGCTACGACCCCATAAGGCAGGCAGCCGACATAATAGAGGAATGCGGGAGGCGCCTTTCCATCTCCACGATAGCCCTTGAGGGCGGAAGCGGCACATACCGTGCCATCGAGAAGGTGAAGAAACCCCATACCTCAGACGGCGCACATACCAACCCCGCCGGCGCACGGCGGCACGGTTACTTCATCGCGAGCCAACTGGAAAGCATCCTCCTCTTTTGACCGGGACGCCACTGAAATGTCCCGCTATTAAAGAAATACTCGTAAAATGGTAATATTACTGACATAATTTACGTTGCTAAGATGCCGCCTCACTGTGTCGGCTGTATATACCTGACTCATAAGTGCCGGAATTACAGAACTAACCATTGTGTCGCAAATTCTCCCAACCTTGTTACCGCTGCGATTCCGGAGTCATAATAAAGTAATAAAAATGGTATTTTCCGACTTATTCTTTCTATTCGTTTTCATACCGGCATTTATTGTGCTGTATATGCTGGGCGCCTGGATGGACCGTGTCCTCCACCGCAAATACGCGCTCGGCGACTCTTCCGGTGAAATCTCTGAAGCCGCCGCGCGTCGTCGCCATGCTTTCAAGAATGCCGTGCTGATAGTCTTCTCGCTCATCTTCTATGCTTGGGGCGAGCCGGTATATGTCTTCCTGATGCTCGGCGTGGTGGTGGTCAACTACCTTGTGGGCATGGGAATGGGGCGCGCCGACGTCAAGAACCGTCGGCGGTTGTGGCTCACCGTCGGCGTCATTATCAATCTCGCCACGCTCTTCTCGTTCAAATACCTGAACTTCCTGGCCGAAATATTGCGCGACTGCGGCCTGGACGTGGCCGACCCGAAGATTTCCCTCCCCATAGGCATCAGTTTCTATATCTTCCAGAGCCTCAGTTACCTGGTGGACGTTTACCGCCGCGACACCGGGCCTCAGCGCAGCTTCTGGGGTCTGTTGCTCTATATATCCATGTTCCCGCAGCTGATAGCCGGACCTATCGTGCGTTACAGCACCGTGGCGCGCGAGATACATGACCGCCGCGTCACCGCCGACGACATCGCCGACGGCGTGTTCCGTTTCCTCCTTGGCCTCGGCAAGAAGGTGATTATCGCCAACCAGCTCGGCGAAGTGTGCAGGCAGCTCCTCGACGGCAACCTGCACGACCTCTCCACCGGCGGCGCCTGGATAGGAATGATAGCCTTCTCGCTCCAGATTTACTTCGACTTCTCCGGATATTCCGACATGGCCATAGGCATCGGCCGCTGCCTCGGTTTCCATTTCTGCGAGAATTTCGACCATCCCTACGTCTCGAAATCCATCACCGAGTTCTGGCGGCGCTGGCACATGTCGCTCGGCACCTTCTTCCGCGATTACGTATATATCCCGCTCGGCGGAAGCCGCCGCCACCAGTTGGTCAATATCTTCGTGGTGTGGTTCCTCACCGGTATGTGGCACGGTGCAAGCTGGAACTTCATACTGTGGGGCCTCTACTTCGGCATAATCCTTGTCATAGAGAAGCATACCATCCTTAAAATCAAGGATAAGATACCGGCTGCACTGCTCCATTTCTATGCCGTGGCCATTGTGGTCATGGGCTTCGGTATCTTCTATTTCGACGATTTTACGCGGTTGCGCGACTTCTTCTCCGTAGCCTTCGGCGGCGGTACGGAAGCGCTCTCCTTTGCCGACAAGAATATTCTTTTCGAGAAATTCTGGCTCTTCCTCGCCGCCATTCTACTGGCCGCTCCGCTTCGCGGCGGAATCGCCCGACTCTCCAACCGCCTGCTGGCCAACCACGAGGTGACGCGGCAAGGCGTCTCGCTGGCCGTGCGCCTCAGCTTCTCCCTTATCATCCTGCTGGTGAGCATCGCCCTGCTGGTGGGTGCTACCAACAATGCGTTCCTTTATACCCGTTTCTGACATGAAGACAAACCATATTTTCATTACTGTGGTAGCGGTGTTTTTTCTGGCCATAACCTTAGTGTTCCTCACTTTCCCGCGGAGCACTTTCTCGGAAATGGAACGCCGCGAACTCGCCTCATTCCCGGAATACAGCCACGAGAAACTTGCCAGCGGAAACTTTACAAAGGAGGTCTCGCAGTGGTTCAGCGACAGCGAGCCTTACCGCGACATATTCATGACCCTCAGTATGCAGCTCAAGGGACTTATTGCCCTGCAACGCAGCGACGAGGACGCCATTACCATCCATGCCGACAATACGCCGACGGCACAGGCATCCACGCCCGTCGACCCCGACCTTTCCGGCGACGGCAATATGGATGAGTTCAATGTCACCGAAGGGCGCGATGCCAAAGCCAAAATTGCTTCCAACGGAATAATCGTGGTCGGAAACGCGCCGAATGCCCGCGCGCTGATGATATACGGCGGAATAGGCGGGGGCGACGGCTATGCGGCGGCCGCCAACAAGTATAAGGAAACCTTTGGCAGTAAAGTAAATGTTTACTGCATGGTAATACCTTCATCCACAGAATATTATCTTCCGGAAAAGGTAAAAGGCAAGTCTAAGGCCATGCTCACTACCATAAAGAATATCCACTCTAAACTGCGCAGCGACGTCAAGCCTGTGGATGTTTACACTATTCTCGGCCATCATTCTTCGGAACCGATATTCCTTCGGACGGACCACCATTGGGCTCCCCTCGGGGCTTTCTATGCCGCAAAGAAATTTGCCGACGTGGCCGGAGTCCCCTTCAAGGACCTGGGTAGCTATGAGAAGAAAGTGATTCATGGTTTCGTGGGGACAATGTACGGCTATTCCAAGGATATCGCGGTGAAAAATTCCCCAGAGGATTTCGTGTTCTATAAACCTAAGGACGTGGCTTACAAAACCACCTATATCAATTATACGATTGACGAAAATTATAACGTTACGGCAGAGAGTAAACCTACTTCCGGAGAGCTCTTCTATACCTATAAGGATGGAAGCAGCCTGGCTTACAATACCTTTATGGGTGGCGATGCCAAGATTACACAAGTCCGCACCGGTACCGGGAACGGACGCCGCCTGATTATCATAAAAGACAGTTTCGGCAATGCACTGCCCGGATATCTTTGTTACAGCTTCGAGGAAATACACGTTATCGACAGCCGCTACTTCACAAAGAACATGAAGAAATATGTAGTCGACAACAAGATAACAGACATCCTCTTCGCCAACAATGTCTTCAAAGCCTACAGTGTGAAAGCCTCCCACTACACCGACTTCCTGAAGCAGTGACAGTCAGCCGGGGGACTCCCGGTGGCGCGGGTTATCAGGGCAATCAGGCTCATCGGCCTGATTGCTATTCATTCCGGCAGGAGCGCGCTGAACAGCGTGTAGAGAAGCAGCGGAAGCCCTATGCAGAGTGCCGCGAACATCATTATCATGGTGTTGGTGCGGTTGGTGGGTATCCTGAGGTATTTTACTCCCCGGACTATCAGGTAGATACTATAGAGCGGCAGGAAGGAGATGATAGGCGACATCATCGGGAGCCACAGCCAAAGTATCACCACGATGGCAGCGCTGCCTATTATAGTCATTATGAAATTGCGGCCGAAGTCGGTGCGCATCTGCTTGCGCATCCCTTTGCCGCCGAACCATTCGCAGCACAGCGCCGCTATGAAGTTGCTGAGGAGCAGCGACATGAAAGTAATGACAATGTCTGAAACAATCCGCGCCGCTGAAAACTCTATCCCGTAGACCGGCATCGCGATGTATGACAGAGCGGCGATGAGCAGGATAGGGTAGAAGAACTTCCAGCCGAACTGTGCGGCGGTGACTTTGCTGCGTTTCAGCTCCTTCCATCCTTCCACCGGATTCATGAGCACCTTGAGGAACAGCTTCCAGGGCGAGTGCGAAGGCTTCCCTTCTTCCGGTTCCCCCTTCGGCTCGCCGTTGTCCGCTTCCGCATCCCCGCGTTCCGGAAACGCATCATCCTCTTCATCCTCGAAGGAGTAGAAGATGTCGTCAGTGGATTTGTGTTGCAGCTCCTTACCGGAGTGTGGTTCCTGTTTCATTTCACCGTGAATTTGAGGCCGTCGTATGCCAGGCGCACATTGTCAGGGAGCATTGAATCCTCCACGGATGCCGGCTCAGTGTCGTGGCAAATATGGGTGAGGTAAGCTTGGCGGGGGTTCACCTCTTTTATAAAGTCGAGAGCCTGCTCGAAGGAGAAGTGTGCGAAGTGAGGACGGTGGCGCAATGCGTTGATAATCAGAGTGTCAATACCTTCGAGTTTCCACATTTCGGAGAACTCTATGTGCGAGCAGTCGGTTATATAGGCAAAGTCGCCGATGCGGTAGCCCACGATGGGGAGTTTGCCGTGCGACACACTTATGGGTGTGATTTTCAGTCCGTTGAGCAGGAAGGGTCGGTCGCCGACTTCGTGGAGCTCGAATCCGGGGACGCCGGGGTAGGGATCCTCCTTGAAACAATAGTCGAGGCGGCGGCGCAGGTCACCGAGCACATCGGGACGCGCGTAAATGTCCATTTTGCGGAATGCACACAGGGGACGCAGGTCGTCGAGCCCCCCTACGTGGTCGTAATGGCTGTGGGTGATGAGCACGGCGTCTATGTCGCGGATGTCTTCGCGGAGTGCCTGTGTGCGGAAGTCGGGGGACGCGTCGATGAGCAGGTTCATGCCGTGGGTACGGACAAGCACCGATGAGCGTGTCCGCTTGTCGTGAGGGTCTTCAGAAGTGCAGACGTCGCAGTCACACCCTATTTCCGGAATCCCCTTCGACGTGCCGGAGCCGAGCACCGTAACCTCTATGTCGGTATCGATGAAGTTGACCTCCGGATGGAGCATCACGCCGAATTTCTTCATGACGGTGCGGCGAACATGTTCCGAAAGGCGTACCACATCTTCGGCCGTGGCGCCTCCGGTATTTGTGATTACGAGGCACTGCTTGGGGTAAACCTGTGCCTTGCCGATGGTGTAACCTTTAAGTCCGGCATGTTCTATAAGCCATCCGGCGGGGATTTTCACGCGGTTCTCGTCCACTTCGTAGCAGGGAATTTCCGGGTCGCGTCGAAGCATCTCCTCCTTATAATAATGGCGGTTTACGATGGGATTCTTGAAGAAGCTTCCGGCGCTGCTGATTTCCCCCGGCTCGGGCAGTTTGGCCTTGCGTATTGCTATTACCTCCTCGCGCACCTCGGCAGCGGCAGGTGTATGGCCGAGACGCTCGGCAAGGCTTTTCAGCGGGCCGTAATCAAGATTGCGCGCTTCTGTAGTCGGGTTCAGCAGATAGCTGACCCTCAGCACTATGTACCGTCCTTTCCCCTCGTTCTTGAACATGGAGTCGCGGTAACCGAATCGCATGTCTTCGGGACGCAGGGTGACAACCTTATGTGTAAGCAGGTCGTAACATTCGGCCGAATGTACGAGGTCGCCGGCCTCAACGCCGTAAGCGCCGACATTCTGAACTACCGAAGCACCCACGTCGCCGGGAATGTGCGAGAGGTTCTCAAGCCCCGAGTAACCCTCCTCTATGGAGCGTGCTATGAGGTAATCCATCTCTTCGCCGGCACCGGCTATGGCATACACCGTGTCGTCGTTCTTGCGGTAGAAGGTGACGCCGCGGATGGCGGAGTGGAGCACTATGCCGTTGAAGTCATGGACGAAAAGGAGGTTGCTTCCGGCGCCGATTTGCAGAAGTTCGTTGTCGTTGAACTCAGGTGTGCGCATAAGCCTTTCCAGCTCCCGCAGGCTTTTGTATTCTGCAAAATACCGTGCACGTGCCGGTATCCCGAACGTGGTGTATGGAGTAAGGTCGAAATTGCTTATTATAAGGTTGTTGGTATCCATTTTCAAATTCTGAAATTAACGAGTAAACCGTCTTCAAACTGCAGGAACCGGCCGCCGTCGTAGGTCCATGTGTCGAGCCTGACGGCGTAGTTGTGGCCGGAATATGCGTCCGCCGGTTCGCCGAGCGACAGGCGGCATTCCTCTTTTGTCATTCCCTGGCGCACTTTCCCTTCCTGTATAAGGCGCCACACCTCGTTGTCGATGCCGGGATAGCGCTTCTTTAGGTCCGAGAGCAGGAACAGCGACTGGAAACGGCGGCTGGCCGCGCCGGTGTGGCGGGGAAGGCTCATGAGCATGTGTGCGCTGACGTTGCGCTCCGGGTCGGTGAACCATACGCGCACCGGAAAAACGAGCGTGCCGGGAGTGACGGAGTCAACCGTCACAGGCACGAACTTGCGCCCGGTCATCAGTTTTTCCTGCGGGTCATACCACACGGGAGTCCGTGTATAAAGTGTCTGTCCCTCCATAAGGTGGTCGAGCGCAGCCACGAGGTCCAGGTCCACGAAAGTCTCCATAACGTCGGAGGTGAACGTCTCGCGGGCGTCGGCGGGTGTCTTGCCGGTATCGTAGAGATAGGTATGGCCGTCGGCGGCGAGGCGGAGGAGGAGTCCTTCGGTGCCGTCGGGGCGCAGTGTGGTTTCCGTCCCTTCGTAGCAGAGCACCTTTCCGCCGAGTTTCACCGTATCATGTGGCAACGAGCGCGGCAGGAACATGAGGGAAGAACGGTCGTCGGTGGCGAGGAAGCGTTTCCCGATGTCCCACTGCCCTAACGGCGCGGCGAGGATGGAGTCGAGATAAAGTTTCTCGGGCGATGGCGCGGTCATCTTCATGTCGCCGCGGCTCAGCTCTATCTTCTTGGTGCTTTCGATACCCGTGAAGCATCCCGTCAGAAAAGTGGCGAGCGACACGCACACACCCCACATCCCCCATGCGGGGAGATGCCGGGCGCGTCTGTGTGTTTTCTTTACGGGTATGAGGGTCATCCGTTCAGTTCAATCAGTTACCTAAGCTGCGGCTGCCAGTGTTACAGGCAGTTGTCGTAGCAATGGTCCGTTGCCGTGGCAGCAGGGTGATTAATGTTTCTCAATCCACTTGCGGGCGTTGATGAAAGCCTCTATCCAGGGTGTAACCTCGTCGGCGAGTCGCTCAGCGGGGTAGTAACCGCACTGCCAGGGGAAGATGGCGCGTTCCAGGTGAGGCATCATGGCCAGATGCCGCCCGTCGGCGCTGCAAATGGCCGCTACCGAGCCGCGCGAACCGTTCGGGTTGCCGGGATAGAGTCCGTAAGCGTACTTGGCGGCCACGTTGTGGTCCGAGACATTGCCGGGGAGCAGGAAACGTCCTTCGCCGTGGGCCACCCAGATGCCGAGCTTCATCCCTTTCAGCGTGGAGAGCATGACGGAGTTGCTGTCTGCGATTTCGAGCGACAGGAAAGCCGACTCGAATTTGTGCGACACGTTGTGGTCCATGGCCGGTTTCTTCTCGGCGTCAGGTTCTATGAGGCCGAGTTCCATCATGAGCTGGCAACCGTTGCAGATACCGAGCGAGAGTGTGTCTTCGCGGGCATAGAAGCGGCGCAGGGTTTCGCGTGCCTTCTCGTTGTAGAGGAAACCGCCGGCCCATCCTTTGGCGGAACCGAGCACGTCGGAGTTGGAGAAACCGCCGCAGAAGACTATCATGTTCACGTCGTCGAGGGTTTCGCGGCCGCTGGTGAGGTCGGTCATGTGCACATCCTTCACGTCGAATCCGGCCAGATAGAGGGAGTAGGCCATTTCGCGGTCGCCGTTCACACCCTTTTCGCGGATTATGGCGCAGCGTACGCCCGATTTTTCGGGACGGTCGAAGCGCAGGCCGAGGTCGGCTAGGCGTCCGGTGAATGTGTCGGGGATGCGGAACTTGACCGGCTGGCGGCTGTAATTCCCGAAGCGTTCGAGGGCGCATTTCTCGCCGCTCTGGTCGCGGTCGAGAAGGTAGGAGGAACGATACCAGAGGGTACGCATGGCATCGATGTCGAACTCTGCCTTGGGTCCCTGCATCGCGATGCTGAGCTTGCGTTCGCGTTTCATGGAGCCTATCTCGCAGAACCGGATGTCGGCGCTTTCCAGAACCTTGAGCGCTGATTTCAGCTTGCTGTCGGCTACTTGTATCACGACGCCGGGATTCTCGGCGAAGAGCACCTTGACGAGGTCGGTCTCCATCATGCCGTCGAGGTTGATGTCCATGCCCCAGGAGGTGTTGGCGAAGTTCATCTCGAGCAGGGTGGTTACGAGGCCGCCGGCGCTGACGTCGTGCTGGGCCAGGAGCAGGCCGCGTTCGTTGAGTGTCTGGAGAGCACGGAAAGCGCGGGCGAAGGCTTCGGGGGCTTTCACGGTGGGAGCGTCATGACCCACGGCGCCGAGGCTCTGCATGAAGGCCGAACCGCCGAGTTTCAGCTCGTCGCCGCTGAAGTCTATCAATATTAAGGTGGACTTGCGGCGTGCGGCCACGGGAGCGACTACCTTGCGGATGTCGCCGACCTCTCCGGCAGCTGAGATAATCACTGTGCCGGGAGCCATCACTTTCTGTTCGCCGTATTTCTGGGTCATGGAGAGGGAATCCTTGCCGGTGGGGATGTTGATGCCGAGTGCGCGGGCGAACCTGGAGCAGCTTTCCACGGCACGGTATAGGGCGGCGTCCTCGCCGGCGTTCTTGCAGGGCCACATCCAGTTGGCCGACAGGGAGACGGATTTCAGTCCCTCCTTGAGTTGCGCGCCGGAGATGTTGGTCAGCGCTTCGGCTATGGAGAGCACGGAGCCCTTGGCCGGGTCTATGAGGGCGGCCTGCGGTGCATGGCCTATGGAGGTAGCGATACCGGACTTGCCGCGGTAGTCGAGTGTAACCACGCCGCAGTCGCTGAGCGGGAGCTGGAGCTCGCCCTGGCATTGCTGGCGTGCGATGCGGCCTGTCACCGAGCGGTCCACCTTATTGGTAAGCCAGTCCTTGCAGGCCACGGCCTCGAGCTGGAGCACCTCTTCGAGGTATTTCTGGAGGTCGGCCTCGCGGTACGGGGCGTCGGCATATTCGCGCGCCACGGTTTCGTCGCGCATAACGGTTTTTGGGGAATTGCCGAACATGTCGGCCATGGCCAGGTCTATGGGGCGCACGCCGTCTTTCTGTTCGAAGACGAAGCGGGAGTCATCCGTGGTTTCGCCCACTATATAGAAAGGTGCCTGTTCGCGTTCGGCTATCTTTCGGATTTTGTCAATATGTTTCTCATCCATCACGAGGCCCATGCGTTCCTGGCTCTCGTTGCCGATGATTTCTTTTGCCGAGAGGGTGGTGTCGCCCACCGGGAGTGCGGCGATGTCGATTTTACCGCCTGTGCTTTCCACGAGTTCCGAGAGGGCGTTTAGGTGTCCGCCGGCGCCGTGGTCGTGGATGCTGACGCAGGGGTTGTCTTCCATCTCGGCGAGGGCACGCACCACGTTGCTGACGCGTTTCTGCATCTCGGGGTTGGCGCGCTGCACGGCGTTGAGCTCTATGGAATTGTCATATTCGCCGGTCTCTACGGAGGATACGGCGCCGCCGCCCATACCGATGCGGTAGTTGTCGCCGCCCATTACCACTACTTTCATTCCGGGTTCGGGCTCACCCTTGATGGCGTCTTTCAACGTGCCGGAACCTACGCCGCCGGCCAGCATGATAACCTTGTCATAGGCCAGGATGCGGTCGTGTTCCTCATGCTCGAAGGTTAACAGCGAGCCGCAGATGAGGGGTTGGCCGAACTTGTTGCCGAAGTCGGAGGCGCCGTTCGAGGCCTTGATGAGAATCTGCTCGGGCGTCTGGTAGAGCCACTTGCGTGCCGCCGGTGCTTTCTTCTCCCATTCGCGGCCCTCTACGTCGGGACGTGGATAACCCGTCATGTAGACGGCGGTTCCGGCGATGGGGAGCGAGGCTTTGCCGCCGCCCATACGGTCGCGTATCTCGCCTCCGGTACCGGTCGCGGCGCCGTTGAACGGCTCGACGGTGGTGGGGAAGTTATGTGTTTCGGCTTTCAGCGATATTACCGTCTTCACCACGCGTTCCCCGAAGAAGTCGGGGCGCTCGGGATGCGCGGGGGCGAACTGCACGGCTTCCGGTCCTTCCACGAAGGCCACGTTGTCCTTGTATGCGGAAACGAGTCGGTTCGGGTTCTCCTGCGACGTCTGCTTGATCATTTTGAACAGGGAGAGGGGTTTCTCCTCGCCGTCGATTACGAATGTGCCGTTGAAAATCTTGTGGCGGCAGTGCTCTGAGTTTACCTGCGAGAAGCCGAAAACTTCTGAGTCGGTGAGGGGACGCCCGAGCCGCTGCGCGAGCTTCATGAGGTATTCCTGCTCGTCGGGCGAGAGGGCGAGTCCCTCTTTCAGGTTGTAATCGCGGATGTCCTCGATGCTTACAATCTCCTCGGCCTTGCGGGTATTGGTGAAAATGCGGGAGTTGAGGCCATGGTAAAGGCTGCGCAGCATACGGTCGAAGGCGGGGGTCTCGTCATCGGTCTTCTCGAACTCCTCGATTCGGGAAATACCCTCGATACCCATGTTGCGGGTTATCTCCGTGGCGTTGGTGCTCCACGGTGTTATCATCTCGGCGCGCGGGCCGATGAATGTTCCTTTGACAGAAGTGGATTTCAGGTGCTTGGCCCCGGAGAAGAGCCATGTAAGCTTAGCTATAGTTTCCTGCGAGAGTTTGGAATCGCTCTCGACGGCTATGAAGAGCCGGCTTGTCTTTTTGAAGAATGTAATCATGTTGAGTAGCAATGCCTGATGGTAGACGGAGTCCGCGCCGCCGCGGTGCGGGGAAAGTTCTGCCGGGCAGGTGCGGGCCGTCGCTGTAACAAATTTGGTGCAAAGGTAACAAAAAAGTGTGGATTAGCCGTAAGTCGCGGGCAAAAAAGATGAGGCGCCATATAAAAAAAGGTGCGGGATAAAAATAATCGCGTGAAAATTTGCGGGAAATGAAAAATAGCAGTAACTTTGCAGCCGCAAAAGCAGGTGTATGGTTTCTTGCCTGCCGAGCGGAATGACTTAATACAAAGAAACCGGTAAAAGTTTTATATGGCAACAAAAATCAGATTGCAGCGCCATGGCCACAAGCGCTATGCGTATTATCCAATCGTAATCGCCGATAGCAGGGCACCACG
>DKVK01000017.1:26256-29649 GCA_002491165.1 Porphyromonadaceae bacterium UBA7180 | reverse complement strand
TATAATCCGAACACTAATCCTGCTACAATAAGTTTGAACTTCGACCGTGCCTTGTATTGGGTAGAATGCGGTGCCCTTCCTACGGACACCGTACGCAGCATCCTCTCTAAAGAGGGCGTAATGCTGATGAAACATCTCCGTGGCGGTGTCCGCAAGGGCGCCTTCAGCGAAGAGGAGGCACAGCGCCGTTTCGACGCATGGAAAGCCGCCAAGAACAAAGAGACCGAGGCATACGTAGCCAAGAACGAAGCTGCCGCCGAAGCCGACCGCAAGGCACGTCTCGAAGCCGAAACAGCCGCCAACAAGGCTAAGGCCGAAGAGGTAGCCAAGAAGAAAGCCGAGAAGCTCGCCGCCGAAGAAGCTGCCGCCAAGGCCGCTGCTGAAGAGGCTGCCGCCGCCGAAGGCGAAAACGCCGAAGAGGCTGCCGCCGAGTAATCCCGGTTCTCAGCAAACAAGAGTCCCCACAAGAGACGAGAGTGCCCGCAGCGGGCGTTCCCGTCTCTTTCTTTTTCGCATGTGTCTCAGTGTGCTGTCCCCTGTTGCTTTGATTCGGCGGCATAGAAAGCGGATTTCGGGAGCCGGGGAGGGGAATTGCGGCGGTTTTAGGGCGGAAGAATTTTTTATCTGCAAAATGATTTGCAGAGTTGGAAAAATCTTTATACCTTTGCACAAAAATCAAGGCACCGCAGTGCCGACGGTTTATTTCCGGCATTGAACACTCAGAAAATTGCTGAAACCAACGCACTAACGAGTCTTAGTCAAGCCATGAACAGCGCGAGTTTGAACCACTTGCATGACCATAAAGGAAGAATAAACCTGCATCGTGATTTATTCTTGCAGCCGACAGAGGGCGCCAAGGCGTGCCTGTGCCGGCATAAACTGTATATTCCGTAAACTTATCGAACCTGTTTTGAAGAGAAACAATCTATTATATTATTAAGCTATTTAATTATGGCAGAAAAGAAAGAAAAGTTATTTGATATGTTTCCGCCGATTTCCACCGAAGAGTGGAAGGCGAAAATCAATGTTGACCTGAAGGGCGCCGACTACAACAAGAAATTGGTGTGGCGCACTAACGAAGGCTTCAATGTCCAGCCTTTCTATCGCCGTGAAGACATCGAGGGACTCTACACCTTGGGCAGCATGCCGGGCCAGTTCCCCTTTGTCCGCGGTACACGCGAAGACAACAACTGGCTCATCCGCCAGCAAGTGGAGGGTAAGGACGCCGCCGAACTCAACCGCAATGCGCTCTACATCCTGAACCGCGGCGTAGACTCGCTTGGTTTCAAGCTCAGCGGTGAGTTCGACCTCGCCGAGCTTCCCGAACTGCTCCGCGACATCGACCTCAAAAAAGTTGAAATCAACATACAGTGCTGCCCGCGCCGCGCCGCCGAAGTGGCAAAGGCTCTCGTGGAATACGTGAAGGCTCAGGGCGCCGCAGAAGAGTTCAAAGGCTCCATAGACTTCAACCCTTACAAGCGCCTGCTCCGCCACGGTCTCAAGCTCAACCGCGACATCAAGGACATGGCTCTGGAAGTCTACAACGCCGCCAAGGAACTCAAAGGTCTGCGCTGCTTCGCCGTTGACACCTATATGCTCAACAACGCCGGCGCTTACATCACCCAGGAACTCGGCTACGCCTTGGCCTGGGGCGCGCAGTGGATGACCATGATGACCGAAGCCGGTCTCACTCCCGCCGAAGCGGGCTGCCGCATCAAGTTCAACATGGGTATCTCGTCGAACTACTTCATGGAACTGGCCAAATTCCGCGCCGGCCGTATGCTGTGGGCCGAAATCGTGAAGGCTTACAACCCCGAGTGCGAATGTGCCTGCAAGATGAAAGTTCACGCCGTTACAAGCCAGTTCAACCAGACCATCTACGACGCTCACGTAAACCTGCTCCGCTCCATGACCGAGACCATGAGCGCCGCCCTGGCAGGCGTCGACTCAATCGAGACACTGCCGTTCGACCTCCAGTACAAGTGCCCGGACGAGTTCAGCGAGCGCATAGCACGCAACCAGCAGCTTCTGCTCCGCGAGGAGTCGCACCTCGACAAGGTGGTTGACCCCGCAGGCGGTTCCTACTATATAGAGGTGCTTACAGCAAGCATCGCCGAACAGGCATGGAAACTCTTCCTCGACGTAGAGGAGAAGGGCGGCTTCCGCGCCATCGTTGAAAACGGCGAACTCCAGAAAGCCATCAACGAGTCGAACGTCAAACGTCACACCGACGTGGCTCGCCGCAAGGAAATACTGCTCGGAACGAACCAGTACCCCAACTTCAACGAGAAAGCCCTCGACAAGGTGAACGAAGGCAAATGCTGCAACTGCGGTTGCGCAGCCGACGGCGAAGTGGCCGACGGAGCCGTGGACTTCATCAACTTCGACCGCGCCGCAAGCCAGTTCGAGCAGCTGCGTCTCGACACCGAACGCAGCGGCAAACGTCCCAAAGTATTCATGCTCACCATCGGCAACCTGGCCATGCGTCTGGCACGCGCCCAGTTCTCGGCCAACTTCTTCGGTTGTGCCGGTTATGAAATCATCGACAACATCGGCTTCGAGAGCGTGAAGGCCGGCGTTGACGCCGCCATGGAGAAAGGTGCCGACATCGTGGTCCTCTGCTCCAGCGACGACGAATACGCACAGTATGCCCCGGAGGCTTACAAAGAGCTCAACGGCCGCGCACTCTTCGTGGTAGCCGGCGCTCCCGCATGCATGGACGAACTCAAGGCCCAGGGCATCGAAGACTTCATCCACGTACGTGTAAACGTGCTTGACACTCTCATTGGGTTTAACGCTAAACTGCTTAAGTAAATCATGAAACCGAATTTCAAAGACATAGATATCACAAAAGTAGCACCCGCGGCCGCCCCTGTGGAGGTGAAGGGTGAAGAATGGATGCCGGCAGAGCTCATCCCCATCAAGCCTGTCTACACCAAAGAAGACCTCGAAGGTCTCGAGCACCTCGACTATGCCGCCGGTCTCCCCCCGTTCCTGCGCGGCCCGTACAGCGCCATGTACCCCATGCGCCCCTGGACCATCCGCCAGTACGCCGGATTCTCCACAGCCGCCGAGTCGAACGCCTTCTACCGCCGTAACCTCGCTTCCGGACAGAAAGGCCTCTCCGTGGCTTTCGACCTCCCCACACACCGCGGTTACGACGCAAACCACGAACGCGTGGTCGGCGACGTTGGTAAAGCTGGTGTGTCCATCTGCTCCATCGAAGACATGAAGGTGCTCTTCGACGGTATACCCTTGGGCAAGATGTCAGTCTCCATGACCATGAACGGCGCCGTGCTCCCCGTGCTCGCCTTCTACATCAACGCAGGTCTGGAGCAGGGCGTCGCCCTCGACCAGATGGCCGGTACCATCCAGAACGACATCCTCAAGGAG
>DKVK01000017.1:0-25973 GCA_002491165.1 Porphyromonadaceae bacterium UBA7180 | reverse complement strand
CTCAAGGAGTTCATGGTGCGTAACACATACATCTACCCGCCGGCATTCTCCATGAAGATTATCGCCGACATCTTCGAATACACCTCGAAGAACATGCCCAAGTTCAACTCCATCTCCATCTCCGGCTACCACATGCAGGAGGCCGGCGCTACCGCCGACATCGAGCTGGCATACACCCTGGCCGACGGTCTCGAATACCTCCGCGCAGGTGTGAACGCAGGCATGGACATCGACTCCTTTGCCCCGCGCCTCTCGTTCTTCTGGGGTATCTCCATGAACTACTTCATGGAAATCGCCAAGATGCGCGCCGCACGTATGCTTTGGGCAAGAATCGTAAAACAGTTCAACCCGAAGAACCCCAAATCGCTGGCCCTGCGCACACACTGCCAGACATCCGGATGGTCGCTCACCGAACAGGACCCCTTCAACAACGTGGGCCGTACCTGCGTGGAGGCTATGGGTGCCGTGCTCGGCCACACACAGTCGCTCCACACTAACGCCCTCGACGAAGCCATCGCACTGCCGACCGACTTCTCCGCACGTATCGCACGTAACACGCAGATCTATATCCAGGAGGAGACCTACGTCACGAAGCAGGTTGACCCCTGGGCAGGTTCCTACTACGTAGAGGCCCTGACCAACGAAATCGCCGAAAAAGCCTGGGCACACATCCAGGAAATCGAGAAACTCGGCGGTATGGCAAAAGCCATCGAAACCGGTCTGCCCAAACTCAAAATCGAAGAAGCAGCAGCCCGCACGCAGGCACGCATCGACTCCGGCAAGCAGAAAATCATCGGTATCAACGAATGCCGCCTCGAACATGAAGACCCCATCGACATCCTCGAAGTGGACAACACCGAGGTGCGCAAAGAGCAGTGCGCACGTCTCGAAGACCTCAAGGCCCACCGCAACGAAGCCGAGGTTAAAGAGGCTCTCGCCGCCATCACCGAATGCGTCAAAGACCCGTCGAAGGGCAACCTCCTCGACCTGGCAGTCAAGGCAGCCGGCAAACGCGCCACACTGGGCGAAATCTCCGATGCCTGCGAGGCTGTGGTAGGACGTTACAAAGCAGTAATCAAAACAATATCAGGAGTGTACAGCAACGAAGAGAAGGGTGATCCCGAGTTCGAGGAAGCCCGCCGCATGGTGGCAGACTTCGCCAAACGCGAAGGTCGCCAGCCGCGTATCATGATAGCCAAGATGGGCCAGGACGGCCACGACCGCGGCGCCAAAGTGGTAGCCACCGGTTACGCCGACTGCGGTTACGACGTAGACATGGGCCCGCTGTTCCAGACACCGGCCGAAGCCGCTCGCCAGGCAGTGGAGAACGACGTCCACATTCTCGGTGTCAGCTCGCTGGCAGCAGGACACAAGACCCTCATCCCGCAGGTAATCGAAGAGCTCAAGAAGCTCGGCCGCCCCGACATTTTGGTCACCGCCGGCGGTGTGATTCCCGCGCAGGACTACGACTTCCTCTACAAGGCAGGCGTAGCCGCCATCTTCGGCCCCGGCACACGCATCGCCAAGAGCGCCATCGAGATGGTACGCCTCCTCAACGAAGACCGCGCCGAAAAATAATCCTCGACAAATTACAACTTCAAATAAGAAAGAGCGACCCCAACCGGCCGCTCTTTTTTCGTTCGCACCCAGGGTTGGCGCATTATTGCGGCTCTTACGGAGACCTGTAGGGCTCCGTACCATTGGCTGCGCGGATCGAGTTGCGCTTTGTTACGCAGGTTGGAAACCTGCGCTCCTTATTCGGGACCTTCGCTTCTTATTTGAGGCTGATACCTTTTCGGCGGCTTGTGCAATTTTTTCGGCGGGGAGTGTCACAAAGGCGGGGGCGGTGCGTCTTTTGGTTGTGTGGGCCTTCGAGGACGGCCGTTTTGGCGCGCCGGGAGGGACTTCCGCTTAAACTATTATTGTTATGATTAGAACTCGACTTTTGTTTGTTGTCCTCTCTCTTGCCGTTGCGTCGGCGGCTTTCGCCACTGTGGTGCGCGGCCGCTTCGTGGAGGCTGTCTCCGGCGATGCCATGGTCTCGGTGCCATATAAGGTGTTTGCCGGTGCCGATACGGTGCATCCCGTGGTCTTCGATGTCTCGGATGCCGAAGGACGTTTTTCCACCAACCTGCATCCCGGCAAGTATCGGCTGAAAACCGAGTACGTCGGCAAGAAGCCGCTCAGCATCGAATTTACAGCCGCCAATTCCGCCACTGACCTCGGCGACCTCGAACTGCTGGAAGTGGGGGAGACGCTCAGCGAAGTGACGGTAGTGGCTACCAAAGACCTTATTTCGAGTGATGGTGCGAAGCTGACTTACGATGTGGAGCGCGACCCTTCGTCGGGAACGAACACCGTGATGGAGATGCTCCGCAAGGTGCCGATGGTGACCGTCGACGGCGAGGATAACATCAAGGTGAAGGGTGATTCCAACTTCAAAATCTACATAAACGGTAAGCCGGACCCTATGCTTTCGGGCGACCCGAAGAATATCCTGAAGTCGATGCCGGCGTCGTCCATAAAGAAGATAGAGGTAATCACCGACCCGGGTGCCAAATATGAGGCGGAGGGGACGGCGGGTATCCTGAATATCATCACCGACAAGAAGCAGAGCATGGAGGGTTATCTTGTCACGGCACGCGCGGGCGTCTCGAACGGCGGCTACAACGGCAATCTCTACGGCCGCACTAAAATCAACAAGGTTACGGCCTCTGCCAATGTTTCGGGAAGCAACTACTCTGTGATGCGCGCCCACACCTACACCGACTCGGAGCGCGAGAACTTCACTTCCGACACCGAGCGTTACTACCGCTCGCACAGCAAGGGATTGCAGAAGTCGTACTTCCTTTCCGGCAACCTGAACCTTTCGTGGGAGCCGGACACGCTTAACCTTTTCACCCTTTCGGGCAACATCGGACATTACAAATCGCGCCAGAATGCCTCTCAGTCAGTCACGATGAGCAATATCGACAACGCCCTCGTGTGGGGATACAAGCGCGACTTCTTCACCAAATCAAGTAGCCTGTGGAGTTCCGCCAACGCCTCGTACCAGCACACTTTCCCAAACAACACGCAGCACACACTGACGCTCACGGCGCAGTATGACTACGGCGAGTCGCCCTACCGTTCGGATGTCCGCAACTACGACTACGAAAACCTCGGCTACGACGTCATCTCCCCCTTCCAGGGGCGCCGCCAGACGGGTTATAGCAACAGCTATACGCTCCAGGGAGACTACGTGCTCCCGCTCTTCTCCGACAAACATACTTTCGAGACCGGCTTCAAGGCAGTGCTCCGCCGCTCCGATAGCAATAACCGCACCCTCGACGGATTGAAAGAGGAGGAAGTGCTCCCCATCAGCGCCTCTAAGGTGCAGCAGTTCAACGACGTCTATGCCGCCTACGTTTCCTACAACGCGTCGTTCTGGAAATTCGCGGCGCGCGCCGGACTCCGCTACGAGCACACCCGCATGGGCCTCGATTACAAGTACCAGGAAAACACGGGCGACTGGGCCGACTTCACCACGCGGCTCAACGACCTGGTGCCAAACGCATCGCTTACCTACAAGCTTACGGAGATGAGCAACTTCCGCGTCGCCTACCGCATGAGGATTTGGCGCCCGTCGCTCGGCTACCTCAATCCCTACGTCAATACCTTGACGTTCGGGTCGTTAAGCTACGGCAACCCCGACCTCAAGAGCGAGCACAATAATATGGTAGAGCTGAAATACTCCAACTACGGCGGTAAATTCAGCGGCGAGGCGTCGGTCTCTTATTCGCAGACCAACAACTCGATAGAGTCCAACGATTTCATGAAAGATAACGTCCAGCACAGCACATACGCCAACATCGGACGTTACCGTTCGGTGGACCTCGGCGGTTACCTCATGTACCAGATAACATCGACTATGGACGCGTCGCTATACGTCGGCGGTTCATACAACGATTACAACTCGCGCGGCGCGATGAACGTCCGCAACCACGGGTGGCAGGGTTACTTCAACGCCAACTACGGCTACACCACACCGTTCAAGCTGCGCATCGACGCGTGGGGCGGCGGCGGGACCCCCGGAATAGGAGCGCAGGAAAAGTATGACACCTGGTATTATTACGGCTTCTCGCTGTCACGTTCTTTCCTGAAAAACGATGCGCTTACGCTCTCGATTAACTGCAACCAATTCCTCACTCCCGAGCGCAAATCCACTTTTACCACTACCACCGAAACCTTCCGCGAACAATATACCAACAAGTTCAAGCAATGGTCGGCCGGCTTCTCCATCACCTACAAGTTCGGCGGACTGAAGAGCGACGTGCGGCGCACCAATGCCTCTATAAGCAACGACGACATGAAGTCGCAAAGCTCTGGCGGCAACGGCGGCGGAAGATAAAACTTACAACATTCAGGACTCTTGATTTCCGGGCAACTGCTTTGTTATGAATCGGTTGCCCGCTATTTTGTAGTGGGCTATGATAATGGCGCAGGTAATGATTTCTGCCAACGGGATGGCGAACCACAGGCCGTGGGTTCCCATGAAGCCGGGCAGCAGGATGAAGGCCGGCACGAGCAGCACTATGCCGCGAAGCACCGTGTAGAGCGTAGAGATGCCGGGTCGCTCTATGTTCTGGTAATAGCCGATGAAGGTAACGTTTAGCGAGAAGAAGACGGCGCAGATTCCGAAGACAGGCAGTCCCTCCTTGGCCAGGAGGTAAGCCGGTTCGTCGGTGCTCAGAAATAGCGCCGAAACGGGACCGGAGAAGAGTGCGAGCGCCACGGTTATGGCCGCGCCGAAAAGTCCTGCGGTGACGAGGGCTATGCGCAGCGTATTGCGCACGCGTTCGGCCAGGTGTGCGCCATAGTTGAAACTCATTATGGGCTGGGCCGACTGTGCCACGGCGTTGCCGATGCTGAAAACCAGCGGGAAGAGATAGCAGGCTATTGCGAAAGCCGCCACGCCGTCGTCGCCCAGCAGCTTCTTGAAACAGAGGTTGCCGGTAAGAATCATGATGCTCATCGCCAGTTCGGTAAGCAGCGTTGCGAACCCTATCTTGGCCATGTATCCGGTATTGCGGAGGCTCAGCAGAAGCGACGTCAACGTGGTCTTCAGTCGGTAGAAATGCAGCGTATTGGAGAACTTCAGGAAGTAGAGCAGCGCCATGCAGCCGCCCACCACGCAGGAGAATGACGTGGCGATGGCCGCTCCGGAAACACCCATTCCGAAGGGGAAGACCAGCAGCCAGTCGAGGAAGATGTTCAGCACCGCCGACACAACCTGAATCCACATGGCATAGCGCGGCGAGCCGTCGAGGCGGATAAGCATCATTCCGACATACTGCACGCCGAGCAGCAGGATGCCCGGTTGCATCCACAGCATATAGGCCATGGAGTCGTCGATGATATGCGGTGTGGCGCCCATGGCTTCCACGATAGGGCGGGTGAAGAGGGTCATAAGCAGGCAGAGCATCCCGACGCAGAGTGTCCCCGCTATGAAAGCCTGCGTCATGATAATGTTGGCGCCCTTGACGTTATTTTCCGAAAGGCGGATACTGGCTATCACGGAAGCTCCGACGCTAAACATCATAGCTATCCCGGTGGTAATCATGTACATGGGAACCACTATATTGACGGCAGCGATGCCGGCCGCGCCAACGCCCTGCCCCACGAACACACCGTCGATGACCGTCAGCGCCATATTGAAGAACATGGCAATGAGCGTAGGTATAAGGATGGCGCGGAAAAGTGCGGGTATCTTTCCGCCCCGGAAGTCGAGGCTGTCCCTCTGCAAGTTCCTGTCTTTTTTCATAATCAATAAGCAAGATTAAAGTAACGCCATCGGCGTGCCGCGAGGATGATGGCGGTGCAGAAAAGCGCCGAAACCAGTGCCGTTATTATAAAGGTATAGACGCCGAGCTGAGGTTGCACCGTGTGTTGCGTCTTGAAATACTCTATCAGCAGCTTCGCCACCGTGGCGTGAGTGCAATATATAATCACGCTCGCATGTCGCAGCGAGAGGGAATGACGCATCGTAAAGCGCGGAATTGTGCGGACGGCCATAAAAACGGCTGGACAGAGAATTGCGAGGCTGGCGTAGACATCGCTGTCGCGCACCCAATGTCGCGTCGTTACGAGATGGTTTTCACCGTAAAGCAATACTATTCCGATAAGCGTCAGTACAATCCAGGGCAAAGGGTTGCGGAACTCTCCGTCGGGAATTTTCGCTATCATCGAGGCGAGCCATAGCCATAGCATCGCCGCCGGGAAACTGAAATAGAACGTATATCCGGGCAATGCGCTTGACAATGCACCGGTAAACTCAGGTAACGCCTTGCCGTATACCGCCGTCATAACGCACACGGCATAGAGTCCCAGGCTTACCGCTGCGCACAGCCACTTCCGCTTGCGCATAATGAAAACAAGAAGAGTGCCGAGTATGTTTGCCGAGAGGAACCATGAGGCGGCGAACGTCTGTCCAAAAAGCAGGTCGAAGCAAAACTTGCCGATTCCGGAGAGGAAACCGTGCTGGAAATAAGCGTGAGTCTCGAATGTGGGCACCGACCACACTGCCAGCCAGATGAGGTAAAGCTTTGCGCTACGTGCCGCGAAGTGCCCCATGGCGGCCCATTGCTCGCGTGTGGAACCGAGCTTGTCTATCTTGTGGAAGAAGAAGTAGCCCGATACCATGAAAAACAGCGGCACGGCCACGCGTAACCAGGGCAGAAGCACACTGGGCCACAGTCGTGTATGGAGCGCCACAATCATCATGGCAAGCAGGAATTTCAGCAGGTCGTAGCGGCTGTCCGAAGTCTTATAGGATAAAACATCAGTCTGAAACATGGCGCAAAATTACAAAAAAATTACCACATATTTGCATTACTTGAATCCCGCTCTTGCGCATAAGGCCTGAAATCTCGGCCTCTCCGTCACCACTGGAATGGAATATGTGCCGCAAATAGTAAAGACGCTGGACAAGAAGGTTTTGGAGGTGATAAGGCGTAAAGGGAATTTCCGTTGATGCAGCTGCCAGACAAAAGTGATAAGTATAGCCAAGCGCCGAGAATGGTCTTTGTGGAGTCAGCTTTTATTTGGCGGGCCAGGGGAAGTTGCGGGGGTTGACATTGATGTGTACTTCGGGGATGTGGAGGCGTACCTTTATATAATCGGTCATCTTGCGCTGCTGTGCGGCGTCTATGCCGTCCGGGGCGTTCACGAAGACTACGTTGACGGTGTCGCGGCTCAGCGAATCCACCGTGTTGGTGGCGATGATATTGCTCATGGCTATGTCGCGGACATTTGGGAAAAGTACTTTCAGTTCGGAAGCTATGGAGGCTCCACGGGCTGAGAAGGTGGTGAATTGGCCTATGACGTTCCGCAGCGAGTCCACGGTGTTCTGCCTGGCTTCGAGCTGCGACTGCATCATGGCGTAAAGTTTGCTGTTGTCCATCTCCTGCCCTTGTGCGGAGGCTGCGATTCCGAAACCTTGGCGGATATCGAGGACGGTGCCTCCGAGTCCTGCGGAGTCGAGTTTGTTCATCATGGCGAGTTGTAGAGAATCCTTCGGCAAGGTTTCGCCGATCAGCGTCACAGAGATATAACGCTTGCCGTTCTTTATGTATTCGTTGTGGTTCAGTACCTGGGTGTTGGGAAACACCATCTGGTTCTCTACAAAGGAAGTCGCCGCAGAGATGAAGATATTCTTCCGTATCATCTGCACGGTGAGGTAAGCGGACACCCCTATCGTGCAGGCCACAATGGTGTAGACTATCCACTGGATGCGGCGGTATCGCCGAGTTATGTCGGTACGGTGGCGCCTGTACCCCATGAGTTTCAACCCTACCCAGGTGGCGAAGAAGATGAAAATCATGTTGGTGAAGAAGAGGTAGAAGGCTCCGAAGAAGAAGTGAGCCTGCCAGGTTGCGAGTCCGTAACCGGCGGTGCAGAGCGGCGGCATGAGGGATGTGGCGATGGCCACACCGGGGAGCACTTGTCCCTTGTTCCTGCACGCCGTGGAGACGATGCCCGCCGCGCCACCGAAGAGGGCTATGAAGACGTCGTAAATGGAGGGGGAGGTGCGTGCCAGGAGCTGGCTGCTACCTTCGTATTGCGGGGAGATGAGGAAGTAGATGGCCGACGCTATCACCGAACCCAGTATTGCCATCCCGATGTTCTTGAGCGAGCGTCGCAGCAGGTCGAAGTCTTCGACGCCGAGTGCGAGTCCCATTCCCATGATAGGACCCATGAGAGGGGAGATGAGCATGGCACCGATGATTACCGCCACGCTGTCGGTGTTCAGTCCCAGCGACGCCACGAAGATGGCGAAGATGAGCACGAGCAGTTGCGAGCCGCGGAAGGAGACGCCGTCGCGGATGTCCTGTTCCACTTCGGCCTGCGGCAGGAGGTCGGCGCTGACGTTGAAGTATGACAATAGCCGCGTCATCTTCTCTTTGAATGTGGGGCGTTTGCCTTGTGGCGCTGTGGTTGCCGCTGTTTGTGTAGATGAGATTGGCGAGGCGTCTTGCTGCCGGGTATCGTTGTCGTTCCGGGGCTGGGGGGAGGCCATGTAGTCGTTGTTGGTAGGTGTGGTTTTGTTCATATTAATATTACGTGTAACCCGCGGCGAATGTTCACTTTCCGACATTCGTCAGACAAAGCCGGTAGTTTCGTCAGAAATATTGGCGGTAATTTTGTGCCGTTACAGAATAATCATTAATTATGCAGTGTAGTGGATGGTCTCTTCGTCAAACCGGACCTGAAGCTGAACCGTGCGCAATCCCTCGACTGATTATTCTGAACGCCGGTGATAGATTACCGCTGCGGAGAGTATCTTTTCCCATACTAACGAATAAAACCATTAGGATATACTTAAAAGACTAATTAAACTCAAATACCGTAAACCCATGAACAGGATATTATTGGCACTCCTTCTATGCGTCACATGCATTATCACCGCCGTTGCGCAGTCTTACGGCGAACTGCCCGCTACGGTCGAGGAGCTTCTTTCCCTTGCAGAGGCGGGGGACTCGGATGCACAGTTCCAACTCGCGGAAACGTACTATTATGACGTAGTGCCTCCCGATTATGAAGCTGCTGCCAATTGGCATGCCGAATGTGCTAAAAAGGGGGATTCGCGCAGCCAGGTGGCACTCGGTATAGCGTATTACCTCGGCCAGGGTGTCCCGGAAGACATTGACGAGTCAATACGGCTGATAAAGATGGCGGCCGACCAAAATAATGAGACAGCACAGTATCTCCTCGGTTACTTCTATTATCAAGGCGTAGGAGTGGAAGAAGACTACGACAAAGCGTTCCTGTGGATGAGCAAAGCCGCCAAAGCCGGTGACAGCGATGCCGAGAGGCAGTTTGGCTCGTTCTATTATCTTGGTATAGGAACGGAATGTGATTTCGAAACGGCGCACCGGTGGTATCGCAAAGCCGCTGACCATGGTAATGAGGAAGCGCAATATAATGTCGCGGTTGATTATTATTTTGGCTTAGGGGTGGAGCAAGACTGGGATGAAGCTCTGCGCTGGTACCGGATATCGGCCGAAAATGGCTACGCTGAGGCACAGTACAGCCTCGCCTGTATGCTTGACAAAGGGATAGTGATACAGCAGGACTCCCAAACGGCATTGGAATGGGCCCGGAAAGCCGCCGGTCAGGGTTTTTACCCCGCAAACCTTCTGATAGACGAGATTATGGAAAGACAACAATCCCAGCGTCCGTGACTGTCCGACCTCCCCCTCATTCGTAACATAAATCACATCAGATAGACCAGCCATACATAAGAAATAACTTGCGGCGAGGAGGAAAGTCCTCTTCGCCGCAGTTGTTATTGTATGGCGTCTGCCGTAGCTTACCAGATGATGATTCGTTCCTCTTCGGGGCGGAACATCGGGTCTCCGGCCTTTATCTTGAAGGCATCGAAGAAAGGTGCTATGTTGCGCAGCGAGGCGTTTACGCGGTTACGGCCCAGCGAGTGAGGGTCGGTCTTGGTACGCACAAGTATCTCCTCGTCGCGGATATTGCCTGCCCAAAGGTTCGCGTATCCGAGGTAGAAACGCTGTTCGGGGGTGAAGCCGTCTATCTTCTTGGCTTTCTTCCCTTTCTGCGAGTTCTTGTAGGCGGTCATAGCCACGCGCAGTCCGCCCTGGTCGGCAATGTTTTCGCCGAGGGTGAAGCGTCCGTTGGCGTGTACTCCGGGAGCCACCTCGATGGCGTCGAACTGGGCAGCGAGACCGTCGGCGAGTTTGGTGAAGCGAGCGGCATCGTCGGCCGTCCACCAGTCGTTGAGGTTTCCGTTCTTGTCGAACTGGCGTCCCGAGTCATCGAAACCGTGGGTCATTTCGTGGCCGATAACCACACCGATAGCGCCGTAGTTGATGGCATCGTCGGCCGTCACGTCGAAGTAGGGGGCCTGGAGGATGGCTGCCGGGAAGCAGATTTCGTTGGTCGTAGGCATGTAGTAGGCGTTGACAGTCTGCGGTGTCATGAGCCATTCGGTCTTGTCTACGGGTTTGCCGAGTTTGGAGTAATTGTCCTTGGCATACCAGTTGGCGGCGGCCAGCACATTGTCGAGATAAGAGCGTGTGGGGTCTATGTCAATGCCGGAGTAGTCTTTCCACTTGTCGGGATAACCGATTTTCACCGTGAAACCGGCCAGTTTCTCGCGTGCTTTCTTCTTGGTGTCGTCGCTCATCCACGTGAGGTTGTCGATATGCTCGCCCAGGGCTGTCTGGAGGTTGCGTACCAGCTCTACCATGTATTCCTTGTTCTCTTTGGGGAAGTATTTGGATACGTAGAGTTCGCCGAGCGCTTCGCCGAGCATGGAGTTGGGGATTCCCATGGCGCGTTTCCAGCGGGCTTCCTGTTCCTGCTTGCCGCTCATGGTACGGTCGAACATCTCGAAGTTGGCGTTCACAAAGTCGTCGCTGAGCAGGTTCGATGATTCGGTGATGAACTCGATGGTCATATAGTCGAGGAGTTGCTCGGGGGTGAGGGTGGGGAGGTAAGAGTTGAGCCAGTCCATGAAAGCCACGGAGGAGACATTCACCTTGTCGACTTGCGGAGTGCCGATGGCGGCGAAGTAAGTGTCCCAGTCGAAGTTTGGATACCGGTCGCGTATTTCCTGGATGGTGCGCATGTTGTAGCGGAGCTGCGGGTTGCGGCGTTCCTCACGCGTCTTCTTGTGCTTGGCTATCTCGGTTTCGAGTGCGATGAGGTTGTCCCAGGCACGCTGTGCGCGGGCCTCGTCATAGCCTGAGAGACGCATGATGGTCTTGATGTAGTTCTCGTAAGCTTTCATTATGCGGTCGTTCTCCTCCGATTTCTCGAGGTAATAGTCGCGGTCGCCGAGTCCGAGGCCGGTTTCGCCGAGGTGCATGATGTTCATGTCGGAGTTCTTGGGGTCGGCCGAGACGCCGGTGCCGAAGAGGGGGGAACCGATTCCGCCGTGCATCCATGCTATGGTCTTGGCCAGCTCGGTGCGGTCGGTGAGGTTGGCTTTCCCGAGGCGTTCGAGGTAGGGACGCATCGGGGCGGCTCCTTCGCGGTTGAGGCGTATGGAGTCCATTCCCATGTCGAAAAGGTCGCTCACCTTCTGCGCGTTGGTGCCTTTGACTTTTGTGTCGGGGTTGTCCTTGAGGTTCAGGATAAGTTCCTGAAGCTGTGTCTTGGCGTTTTCGCGGAGCACGTCGAAGGTGCCGAAGCGGCTGTATTCGGCGGGGATGGGGTTGGCCTGCATCCAGCCGCCGCAGGCGTACTCGTAGAAGTCGTCTTGCGGGCGCACGCTCTTGTCGAGGTTCTTGGTCTCGATGCCGTGCGGCGAGGCTGCCATCATGGCCATCGGAAGGGCTGCCGCCGCTCCGATGAAGGTTTTCCGCAGGTTCATGTCTTCTGTTGTTATATGGTTGTTATTCATTGGCTTGTTTTTATATTTGGTGAAACATTATTTTTGTCGTCAAAACCGTTGTTCTTGTTATAATAATAATAAGAAATAGCGGGTTTTATTGCGTTATCCTGTCATATTCCTGCTGGGCGAGTTCCCAGAGGGACATTGCGTTCTCGAGTGCTTTGGTAGCGGCATTGTATTTCCCGAGGATTTCCGGCGATGCGTCGCCTTGTGCCAAGAGTTGTTCGGCGGCCTGCTGCTCTTCCTCGCGGGCGGCAACTTCCTCCTCTGCCTTTTCAAGTTCCTTGCGTGCGCGGCGTATCATGCGTTCCTGCTCCTTCTGCTCGGCATAGCTGAGGCGAGCTTTCTGTTTCGGCGGCTCGGGGGCGCCGGGTTCTCCATGCTTCTCCACGGTCTTCTCCTGAGGTTGCCGGCGGCTCTTTCCGGTTGAAGCCAGTTTGGCGAGTTCGGCGTTGTGCTTAGCTAAGAAGTCGTATATGCCGCCGATGTTTTCGCGTATCCTGCCCCCTCCAACTTCGTAGACCTTGTCCACGAGGCCGTCGAGGAACTCGCGGTCATGGCTTACCACTATCACGGTGCCGTCGAAGGCCTTGATGGCATCCTTTAGGATGTCCTTGGTCTTCATGTCGAGGTGGTTGGTGGGTTCGTCGAGGATGAGTAGATTAACGGGTTCGAGCAGCAGTTTTATCATCGCGAGACGCGATTTCTCGCCACCGGAGAGCACCTTCACCTTCTTGTCCGATGCCTCGCCGCCGAACATGAAGGCGCCGAGAATATCGCGTATCCGGGTTCGTATGTCGCCAACGGCCACACGGTCTATTGTGTCGAAAACGGTAAGCTCGCCGTCGAGCATCTGTGCCTGGTTCTGCGCGAAGTAACCTATCTTCACGTTATGCCCGGTTTTAAGCGTCCCGGTGTAGGAAATCTCGCCCATGATGCACTTCACGAGCGTGGACTTGCCCTCGCCGTTCTTGCCTACGAGTGCTATCTTTTCGCCTCGCCGCAGCGAGAAAGTGGCGTGGTCGAACACCTGGTGGTCGCCGTAAGCTTTCCCCACGTCGTCGAGTATCAGCGGGAAGTCGCCCGAACGCGGTGCCGGGGGGAATTTGAGGCGCAGATGCGATGTGTCCACCTCGTCGACCTCTATGGGCACAATCTTCTCCAACTGTTTCAGGCGGCTTTGCACCTGCACGGCTTTCGTGGGCTTGTACCGGAAACGCTCCACGAAGTCCTTGATGTCGGCTATCATCTTCTGCTGGTTCTCGTAAGCCCGCATCTGTTGCTCCACGCGTTCACGGCGTAGCACCACGTATTCCGAATACTTGGCCTTATAATCATAGATTTTCCCGCAGGAAATTTCGATGGTGCGGTTTGTCACATTGTCGATAAAAGCGCGGTCGTGGCTCACCAGGATTACGGCCTTGGCCTTCTGCACGAGGAATTGCTCCAGCCATTGTATTGACTCTATGTCGAGGTGGTTGGTTGGTTCGTCGAGAAGCAGCACATCGGGGTGGGCGAGAAGTATCTTTGCCAGCTCTACACGCATACGCCAACCGCCGGAGAACTCGGAGGTGGGCCGGTCGAAGTCGTCGCGGCTGAAACCGAGACCTATGAGGGTGCGCTCCATCTCGGCCTCCATATTGTCTGAATCCTCTATTGCGATGCGCTCGTTGAGATATTCGAGACGGTCAATCAGGGCATGGTATTCGGGCGATTCGTAGTCTGTACGATCGCCGAGTTTCCGGCTTACCTCCTCCATTTCGGCACGGCGTCGCAGGGCGCGGTCGAAGACTTTGCGCACTTCGTCGAGCAGTGTCGTGGAGTCGGCGAGTTTCATCTGTTGCGGCAGATAGCCCACCGTGGTGTCGCCGGAACGCGAAACGGAGCCGGAGGTGGGTTGCTGCAATCCGGCTATTATTTTAAGCATCGTGGACTTGCCGGCGCCGTTCTTGCCGGTGAGCGCCACGCGGTCGTTGTCGTTGATTACGAACGAGGCGTCGGCGAACAGCGGCCTGGCCGCAAATTCCACACTCAAACTGTTTACACTAAGCATACTGCAAAATTAGTAATAATATTTGTGATATGTAGCATCTTATGACCATTATCGTTACTTCGCCACTCACTAACCTTGTCGTTTTCTACGGAAAGTTGCTTGATATTTCAAGTGTATGAAATTTTTCCAAATGATAATATGGATTTGATTCAAACAGCGGATTTTCTATGCTGTTATGGCAAAAGTCTACAAAAGACCATTTGTTGCGGTCGATATTATAAGTATCTAATTGCTAAATGACTATAACAAAAATTAAGCGGTTAACATAATTTAACTGTAATAATAATAAAATATAGCAGATTAAAGTTAAATTTGCCGTCTGAAACGGGATGATATTATCATTCCATTCGTAATCTAACATTAACAGAAAGTATGAGAAAATTTTTATTATTGCTAACCATGCTCGGCAGCCTCTGCGGCTTTGCGGCGGAGAAAGACGCCCTGCGGGTTGTCCTCAAGACGGGGAGCCCGATGCTCTTCAAGTTCGAGTCCAAGCCCGAGGTGACGTTTACACCGGAGGGATTCGATGTGGTCTGTCCCAACGAAGAGGGTGTAGTCTTTCAGTTTGACGAAGTGGACTACCTCGACTTCGCCGAAACTGTAGGCATCGCCCAGTTGCCAGTCTCCGAACTCCTTTTCCGTGTAGGACAAACCTCTATCACAGTCGAGAACGCCGGTCCTGAAAGCCGCCTCGACGTTTGGACCCTTGACGGTAAGAGCGTACTGTCGGCCATATTCAACGACACCTATACCATAGAGCGCCCGCGGCTCGGCAAAGGTGTCTTCATCTTCAAAATCAATAACTCAACCTTTAAAGCCTCTCTCTGATACCAATGAAAAAACTTCTACCATTATGCCTCGCGGCCTTGGCTATAACCTCTCTTAAGGCCGAAACGAAAGTGATGCGCATCTACTTCGGCGACGGCACCTCGCAGACCATCACTATCGAGAACGTACAGAAAATAGCATTCGAGGACCAGGGCGAAATCATCACCGACCGTATGGTGGATATGGGCCTCTCCGTTAAATGGGCTTCCTACAACGTCGGTGCTTCCGTGCCCGAGGGTTACGGCAACTTCTACGCCTACGGCGAGATAGAACCCAAAGATGAATACCGCTACGAGAACTACGTTTGGCGTTATCCGGACTATAACGACTGGGACTGTGACGAATGGGAGAAATACTTCAAGCTCGGCGCCACCATCACCGGCACGCAGTATGACGTGGCCCACATGAAGTGGGGCGACAAGTGGAGGATGCCTACCCGCGCCGAGTGGAACGAACTCATCGACAACTGTTCCTTTACATGGACCGGCATCAACGGCGTTACAGGTATCCTCGCTACCTCGCAAATCACAGGCAACTCCATCTTCTTTCCCGCCGCCGGCAATATGGTGGACGAAAAGCACACCCACGATCAGCTCGGCTGCTTCCTCTGGACCGCCACCGAATATGAACAGTCGGACATCTCGCAGGAATGCCGCAACTACCGCGCCAACCTCGACGCCACCAACCATGCCGCAAACGGTTATGACTATCCCGAAGTTGGCTTCAATGTCCGTGCTGTGTACGGCGATGTTCCAGCGCCCGAGAAACCGCAGTACAAGGTGCCCGATGACTCGCAGATGGTAGACCTCGGCCTCTCCGTGAAATGGGCTCCCTTCAACATCGGTACCGACTCAGACACACGCACCGGCGAGTTCATCTGCTGGGGCGAACTGTTGCCCAAACAGTACACCCACTCCTATAACTACAAGTTCTACGACGCCTACAACGACACCTACGAGGACATCGCCGACCAGATTTCCGATACGGAATATGACTGCGCCAAATACCTGTGGGGCAACGGCTGGCGCCTCCCGACCAAAGAGGAGTTCGAGGAACTCGTGACGCGTTGCACCTGGACCGTCTCCTCAAGCGGTTACACCGTGACCGGCCCGAACGGGAACTCCATGTTCCTTCCGGCCTGCGGCTTCATGACCTACAAAGGTGCTCCGCGCTCTTCCTACGAATCGGGCTATTATATGTGTGGCGACGCCGACACGCGCGTGCGTCCCAACGGCGAAAAAATGCTCAGCAACTGCGTGGCACTCAAGTTTACACGTACGGGCTACACCCTGAACGCCCCGGTGGTGGATTATTTCTCCAAAGCCGGCGGCATACAGGTGCGTCCCGTTCATGAATAATCGATTTTTTACGCCGGGGACGAGATGCCGTGCTTCGGTGTCCCTTTTCCGGTGACTTAGCTAAGAACCAAATAATTAACCTATGAATAGACTTACTTCGACATTATTATGTGCGGCGTTGTCGCTGGCGGGTAGTACCCTAATGGCGCAGACCACCATCTTCGACCTCAGCTCGCGTGACGGGTTCACGCAGTGCACGCAGGAGTGTCTGCGCTATGACCGCGACAACCAGGTCTGGTCATGGAGCAACTATCGCAGTGCCCTCCAGATGTATCATTATAGTGTAACGGAACCATACTATGACGATTATCTCGTGACCCCCGAACTTCCCCTCGAAGCCGGTTCGCTCTACCGCGTGACCCTCTCACCCACAGCCTACAGCAGCGGCAAGACAGGGCATATTAAGATTGGTTGCGGCCAGGGTGCAGATCTCGAATCGTATAACATAGTCGGTGAGATAGATAACATCCCGTATGTCTCGAACATGGATGATGCCGAAGAGCGCACCGTTGAGTTCAATGTGCCCGTGAGCGGTAATTACAAGCTCTTTATAGAGGGTGTGGGCAACGGCCTCTACATTGGAGGCACCACTATCCGGAATGTAGGAACATCGACCGTTCCCATGGCAGTGTCCGACCTTGCCGTGCTTCCCGACCCGGCAGGGGCCGCAAGCGCGATGATTATGTTCACGATGCCCGACAAGTCGGTGAGCGGCACGGCCCTCGACGGTCAGATGAGCTACCGTATCTACCGCAACGATGCCGAGACAGCCGTCAAGACCGGCCGCGCAAACGCCGGGGAACAGGTGTCTTGGACCGACACTTCCGTTCAACCCGGAGTCGTGACTTATTCAGTGGAGATAGTCAGCGGCCAGGAGACGAGCGCCCGCGCTTCCGTATCCTCGTTCGTCGGCCTTGAAACCCCGAATGCCGTCACAGACCTTACTCTGGCAGAGGGCGAAGGGGGCTACACACTCTCGTGGACAGCCCCGGCCAAAGGTATCCATGATGCACTCATCGACCCCGCGTCGCTCCGTTATGACGTGGTAAGAATGGTCGACGGCACTGCCGACGCTTCCTTCTCAAACCTCACAACCACCTATTATATAGATAATTACATAGTCGAAGGCCTGCACCGCATACAGTATTCCGTAACGGCCAGGATAGGGGAGAACGTTTCCGAATCCGCCCTTACCGAGATTCTCACGGTAGGTAACGCCATGATGCCATTCGCATGGTCGTTCGCCGGCGCCAGCTTCGGTGATATGCAGACAGAGATTGTCAGCGGCACCCACAATTGGGAAGCGATTGCATCCAAGCATGACCAAGGGCCGCAGGCCGACCCGGTCGACAACGACGGCGGTATGGCTTTCTACAATACGTGGAATGCTCCGCGCGGCGAGTCGGCACGGCTGATGACACCGCCCTTGGTTTATACGGCTGGCGATAGCCCGATAATCGAATTCTATATCTGTCACCACTCGATGGGTAATGATAAACTCTCAGTTCAGGTTTCAAGCGACGGCGGGGAATGGAACAACGTTCCTGACGCCGAAGTGACAGTAACAGGAAGTCCTGCCGGATGGACCAAATATTCCTTCCCGCTCTCTGCTGCCATCGCCGAGGGTTGCACTTCGTTCCGCGCAGCTCTGCTTATTACAAGTGCATACGGTGCCAATACGCTCGTCGACGCCATCCGCGTATTCTCGCTCAAGGACAAAGACCTCTCCGTGACGCTCGTTTCCGCGCCCGAGGCTGTTGTCTCCGGAAACGACATCGTGCTGAAATACAATGTGGCTAACAACGGGAAGAATACCGTGGCAGCTTCAGACTATACACTGGAAATGACTACGGACTATCCTGCCGCCATCCTGCTTCCCGAAACCGTCGAAATCCCCTCGATGGGCACGCAGGAGGTTGAAGTTACCGTTCCCCTTACAGCCATCGAGACACTCGGCAATCAGCAATACAGCTTTGCCCTCAAGGTGAACTATGCCGGCGACCAGGCTGCGGACAACAACTCCTCCGCAACTTCGCCCGTGCAGGTATCCTTCCTCGAGAAAGAGGCTCCCGCCAACGTAACGGCCAATCTTGAGAATGACGGCTCGATAACCGTAAAATGGGATGCTGTGGCAGACGCCGCTTATGTGACCTACAAGACGGCTACCTCGTTCGAGGGACTCGAAGAGGGAACCACCGACACGTTCGACGGCTGGACTTCGCTTGACCTCGACGGCAAGGACGGCGGTACTTACTACACTACATCGGGAAGCGCCTTCAAGGTTGTCAAGCCCTCAAGCACTCCCAAGGGAACGGACGGCGAGAAGTGCATCGGCCTTACCCTCCCCGCCAACGCACAACAGGACGACTGGCTGATTTCGCCGCTCGCCGAGTGTCCCGAAGGCGCAACCATGACGCTTGCATTCGACATCGCAACCCGCCAGTTCACGAGCTACTATTATTATAACTTCGACGTTGTTTACGCTACCGGCGAATATGACGCAGCCAACCCCTCCGCGGCTTTCACACACTTGGTGAAGAGCATGGAATCCAACCACTACAACGGAGAGTTCCGCGACAACGAGAACTTCGTGCGCCTGACCTTCGACAATATTCCCGCCGAAGCCAAATATGTGGCCCTCCACTTCAAGACTAAGACCACCGTCGCATCGGCAGTGTGGATCGATAATATCACCCTCTCGGAGGACAATCTGCAGCCGCTGCTCGGCTATAACATCTACGAAGCCGACGACTCCAGGCTGAACGGCGAACTCCTCCCTGTGGAGAGCGTTTCATACCTGGTAGAGAACCTTGTACGCGACAACGGGCGCCGCTTCTTCGTGACGACGGTTTATCCCGGCGGCGAAGGCACACCCTCCGACATCACAAGCCCCGTTACCGCCATCGAGCAGTTCGAGGCCGAGAAGATGAACGTAATCGTCACCGGCGACGGCATAATCTTCAGCGGCGTGACAGTTCCCGTAACGGTTTATGACATCTCGGGGCGCACGGTAGCCACTCTGCGTGAGGACGGCCTGTTGCGCACCGCCCCGGGCGTCTATGTCGTGAAAGCCGGCAACAGCGCCCGCAAAGTGATGGTCAAGTAACACTCCTTGTTTGAAGAAAAGGCGAAGCCGTAAGGCCGAGCCAACTGGCAAAAGTCCAACATAGCCAAGCCCCGCAGCCGGAAATCCGTGCCGCGGGGCTCTTTTTCATGCAATGGAGGAGATGATACCTCCGCGCAAACTTCTATAAATCTTATAGCTCTGATAGACTTGCCTGCTCATCAATTCTAAAAAAGAGCTCCGGCGAAAGTTGGCCGGGGCTCTTCTTGTTTCTTTGTCGGAAGCCGCTTGATTAGCAGGGGAGGGCTTCGTTTGTTTTGTGGACGGCGGCTGCGCTCTTGGCGAAGAGTACGCGCTCCTCGTCGTTGAGGTCAAGCTCGATGATGCGTTCGATACCGTTTTTGCCTATGATGGCGGGTACGCCGATGCAGAGGTCTTTTTCGCCGTATTCACCTTCGAGCAGGCAGGAGCAGGGAATCATGGCCTTTTCGTCGTGGATGATGGCTTCAGCCACTTCAGCTGCGGCTGCGCCGGGAGCGTACCATGCCGATGTGCCGAGCAGCTTTGTAAGTGTGGCGCCGCCAACCATTGTGATGGCAACCACTTTCTGCATTGTCTCCTCGTCGAGCAGTGTGGTGGCGGGGACTCCGCGGTAAGCGGCAAAGCGCTTCATCGGAATCATGGTGGTGTCGCCGTGGCCGCCGATTACGAAGCCTTCCACCTCGTTGGGGTTGGCGCCCAGAGCCTGGCTAAGATAGAATTTGAAGCGGCTGGAGTCGAGCGCGCCACCCATACCGATAATGCGGTTTTTGGGCAGACCGGAGATACGGTGGATGAGGTAAGTCATCGTGTCCATGGGGTTGGATACGCAGATGATTACGGCGTTGGGGCTGTGGGCCAGCACGCTTTCGGTCACTTGTTTAACGATGCCGGCGTTTACGCCGATGAGCTCTTCGCGTGTCATACCCGGTTTGCGGGGAAGGCCGGAGGTGATGATCACCACGTCGGAGTCGGCAGTTTTGGAGTAGTCGTTTGTCACGCCGATTACGCGGGTGTTCATGTCCAGAAGGTTTGCTGTCTGCATCATATCCATGGCTTTGCCTTCGGATACGCCTTCTTTAATATCGATCATTACTACTTCGTCGGCCACGCCGCGCACGGCCATGACGTTAGCTGCGGTTGCGCCTACGTTGCCGGCGCCTACAACTGTTACTTTTGACATTGCTTTTAACTTAAATGTTTGGATAATATATTGATGTTCAGTCTGTTATCAAAGTTGTAATTTATAGTGGAACGTTCCGGAGAAACCTTTCGGCCATACATCCCGGAAATCTTTTGCAAAATTACAATTAATTTTGTACAAGAGCAAAATTGTTGCCTTAAACTTTTCAGGGTGCGGTTTCGGGGTTCACCGGAAATTCCGTGTCCTCTTTGTGGCGCATCAGTTGCCAGGAGTTGAAGAGATTCTGCCAGATGATGTATGCCGCCATGCCGATGGAAGACAGCGGGTCGAGGTAAGTCAGCGCGAGCCAGACGCCGAGAACGGTGTTCTTCTGTCCGAAACTCTGTCCGGCCGATACCTTGTCGCCGAACTTTCCGCCCAACCAGCGTCCTGCCTCGAACTGCACGAGGCAGACAACCAGGGCTCCCAATGCCAGAAGAAGCATCGGCACCACATTCTGCGCCGAATAATTCTTTATGGCGAAGCTGACGCAGTTGCCGACTACTATGAAGAGAGAGAAAGCCCAGATGTAGAACGAGAGCGCCTGATGGTTGGCTATTACATGGTGCGCCTTCGGAGCCAGTTTTTTGAGCAGGAAAGCCACGGCCATAGGGCAGAGCAGCAGCGGGAAAACCTTGCGGCAGATGAGCCATGCCGACTCGAAGAAGGTCAGCTCGGGGTGCGTGCCCACGGCGGCGAGTACCAATGGTCCCACGAGTGCCACGAAGATGTTGCATACCAGTTGGTAAGAAGCCACGAACTTAAGGCGTCCCCCAAGCAGCGACGTGATTACGGGAGCCGCCGTGGCTGTGGGTATGAAGACGCAAAGCATTGTTCCGCCGGCGACGGTGTCACCCAGCGGAAGGAGCGCAAAGTAGACCGCTGCCGCCATGAGCATCTGTATGGCAAGCAGCTCGAAATGTTCCTTGCCGACTTTCAGGTCGCTGAATTTCAACCTGCAATAAGGGATACAAAGCATCACGAAGATGAGATATGGCGAAATCCACTCCAGGTATCCCATCCACGGATAGAACACAGCACCGAGTACCATCGATACCGGCATTACCAGATTTTTAGCATGTGCCCGGCTAATCATTTTAAGCAAGAATTAAGGACGCTGGGATGCTCACCTCCGGCTCGGTTATAGGTAGTTGGCTAAGATAGTTAACATAGCTAAGTTGGCAAAGCCATTGGCAGTCAGCTAAGATAGCTAAGAATAAAAAAGCAAAGGGAGTACTGAAGCGTCCTGATTATCGGATTGTCAGTCTATCTGTTCGAGAAGTCGTAACAGGGTGTGGAAGGTGCTCTGCGGGGCATTCTCCCAGAAGCCTTCGTATTGCTCAATGTTATGTCCGCTGCCCGGCGTGTCGCTGATAGCACGCACTATGACGAACGGCACGCCTTCGCGCAGGCAAGTCTGCGCTATGGCACCCGATTCCATGTCCACGCCAAGCGCGTCGGGGAAATGCACCTTTATCTCCACTACCTCTTCCGGTTTGCAGATAAACTTATCGCCGGAGCAGAGCAGACCGAAATGCACCTTTCCGCCGGTGAGCACTTCGCGGGCTTTCTCCACCGTGCGGCGGTCGCACTCCATGCGTGCCGGAAGTCCGCAGGCCGCACCGTATTCCGTCTCCGGGCCGCACCATACGTCGTGGTAAGCCACCTCGTCGGCAACCAGCACGTCGCAAATGCCGGTCTTAATGTCGGCTCCGCCACACACACCGGTATTGATTACCATGTCCGGACATTCGGCGCGGATGAGGGCATAAGTGGAGAGGGCGGCGTTCACCTTGCCGATGCCGCAAAGTACCACTACTACATCGTGGTTGCCAAGACGCCCTTCGGTCACTTCCTTGCCGTCGATGCTACGCGTTTTCTTGTCCATGATAAGCGGGAGAAGCAGTGCCAACTCCTTCTCCATCGCCACTATAATAGCTATCTTCATTGTCGTTACACGTTTTGACACTGCAAAATTACCGCTTTTTTTCGTCACGCACAATATTTGGCAGCCGCGAATTTGCGGATTCCATAAATAATTGTTAATTTCGCAATTGAATATACTTGAATCAGCAAACATCATGAAGACTATAAAGATATGGAACGACGCGCCGTCTGACCGTCAGTTACAAGAGATAGCCCGCGACCTTCGGGCCGGCCAGACCATGATATGGCCCACCGACACTATGTATGCGCTTGCCTGCGACGCCCTTAACCCGAAAGCCATCGATGCCATCTGCCGCCTCAAAGGCATCAATCCCGAGAAGCAGACGCTTTCGATAGTATGCGCCGACATTGCCGAGGCGGCGAAGTATGGGCGCCTTGACAACGACATCTTCATGATGATGCGCCGCAACACTCCCGGACCGTTCACCTTTATCTGCCGCGCCGCCTCCACGTTGCCACGCGCTTTCAAAGGACGCAAGAGTGTTGGAATACGCATCCCGGCCTGCGGGACCGACCTCGCCATAGTGCGCGAACTCGGCAATCCCATTCTCACCACTTCCGTAGAGGCGCCGGACGACGATTACATGAGCGAACCCTCGCTGCTACTCGACATCTATGACGGCCGGGTGGACATCCTGCTTGATGCCGGGCGCCGTCCCGCCGTCCTATCCACGGTAGTGGACTGCACCGGCCCGGAAATCGAAATTACCCGCCAGGGGGAAGGGGAACTCGCCTGACCGACTCTCCCGTATAAAGCCGCTTTCTCGTAGCCATCTCGGCTAACCGCGACGATAAAAAGAAAACCTCCGCGAGGCGTGGGCCTTTGCGGAGGTTTATTGTCAGTGAAGCAAAAACTTATTTGCGGAATTTGAGGGTCTTGTTGCCGCTTACTGCGATGTAAAGGCCTTCGGCAAGCTGTTCAAGGCTTACGTTGCCGGCTTCGGAGGTAAGTACCTTCACGCCTGTCAGCGTGTAGATTTCTACACGCGCCGGAGCTGTGAGCGTAGCCGTGGCGGCTTCGTAGGTGAGTTCGCCGTTGGCTTCCACACCCGAAATTCCCTGTCCTTTCTTACGCACTATCGCGCATACCCAGATTTCACCGTTGTCATCGGCGTCTTCGGCCTTGATAACGTAATCCGCGGGGATACGGTTGTTGGGGAAGCCTCTCATCAGGCAGTATGACTCAACTTTATAATTCTTGGCTATTTCCTCTGAATTTACAGTAACGCGGAGATGAGCGATGTCGCCTGCGTAACCGGTGAACTCGCGTTTCTGAGTTCCATCGGTCTGGAGGATTACAACTTCGCCGAGCGGTGAGGTAGTAACCTGGCCGGATTCGTCGAGTTCCCAGGCGTTGTTGCCGCGGACAACGAAGATGGGGTGTTCATCGTCGACTGTGAACACACCTTTGAAGAGGAGGTTCTCCTGGGCGATGTCGGTGGCTGTGAAAGTGTAAGTTTCACCCTCAATGCGGGTACCCTGGCCGTCGAGAACGCCGGGATAATAAAGTTCTATGTGGTCGAACTTATAACCGTGGTTGGCCTTCGGGAGGAGTTTGACTGTCATGCCGGTGGTGGCCTCGAAGGAGCTTACCACTTCGCCGTTGACTTCAAATTTCATTTCGCCCATAATTTGGTGGCGCTCGTCGTCGATCGATGAGCCTCCGGAAACCTGGCAGGGAACGTATGAAAGGGCGTCGATGGTGGTGCGTTCGTCAACTATTACATAAACGCTGCGCCCGGAGCACTCCACGTCTTTGCCGTTGACGCGCACGTAGCTGTAACGGGCAGCGCCCGTCTTGAGATAAACCTGTACGAAGTTGCCTTTTGTAACCTCGTTGACAGTATTGTTTTCAAGCACTTTAACCACGATGTAGCGCTGTTCGGCATCGCTGTAGACCGTCTCGTAGAACTTGATGTAGTTTTCATCGCCGTTGCAACTACTATCACGTTACCCTCCGAGGGGTTCTTTTCGGTGATTGTAAGGGCCACGTTCACGCTGTTGACCTCAGCGTCCTTGAGGTAGATGGTATAATTGCCTTCACCCTTGGTAACGTCGGCGGCTGCGGATTCCCTCACAGCCAGGGAGAGGAGGTCATAGCCGGCGGCGGGAGCTACGGTTATTTCATCGTAGGTACGGACGTTGATAGAGTTGGCGCTTTCCACTTGCTGGCCGTTTACGCGGAGTGTGAACTGTGCGGGATCGCCTGCGAAGTTGACTGTCGTAGCCACGGGGGAACGGCGCGAGCGTATCTGGATGTAACCTCCCTCGGATGCCGTCACGTTGTAGGCTCCCTGGCCGTTGGCCTGCACTGCGTCGCCGTTGTAGGTCACTTCGGTGAGCTGGTAGCCGTCATTGGCTTTGATGGAGAGTGCGTTGGTGAAGGAGGAAGAGCTGAGGGTGTTCACGCTGTCGGCGAGCGTTATGACATTGCCGCGGCCGCCCTTGTCGGTGAGGGTGATGGCAGCTGCGTTGTCAACGTCGACGGTAACGCCCTGAACGCTGCGTTCGCCGCTGACCATAACGAGAGCCGGGGAAGTACCGTTGGCGCCCGGAACTATGCGGAACCAGTTTTCGGTGTCGTCGCTCGGGTTGGTTTCCATACCGTTGGAGCCGAAGAGGTATTTGAAGGCCGTGCCGGGGCGTGGGGAGACTGTAATCTTTTCGCCCTGTTTGCCGGTGAGTGTGGCTTCTGTGCCGGTCAGTTTCTCAACGGTGCCGTCGCGACGTGTGAAATAGAAGGAGTCGAGGCCGGCTCCCCCTTCCACGGCCTGGACTGTTACTTCGCAAGCGGGGCCTTCGGTTTCAACTACGAAGTTGTCGCCGTTTTCAACTAATATCTGGTAACCGACCGAGCCTTCCCAGCCTATGGGGTTGACTGTCTCGCCGTTGTTTGTGACTTTGAGGATTTTCCCGCCTTCGACGGGAGTGAAGACAAGGGGGTTGGCTTCTTCATAAATAAAGTCGGTCTTTGTGCGGCCGATGGTCAGCGTCTGTGCCCCCTTGTCGCTTTCGCGGTACTGGAGCACGGCTGAAAGGTTCTTGGCATAGTCTGCCGTGATGGAGAACCGGATGGCGTTTGAAGCTGCGCGGAGCGTGAGGATGGCACCGTCATAGTCGGGGATAGTGTTCTTGAAGAGGAAGGCACCGTCCTCGGTGGTGCCTTCGATAGCGGCACCGGTGCTTTGGATCTTCAGAGAGGCTACCTCAAAGCCGGCGTTGGGGATTATGCGCATGTCGGCGCCCGAGGGTGCCGAGTACATGCCCCAGCTGTTTTTCTCGACTGTTTTCCAGGCGTCGCCGTCTTTGTAGTCGAAAGCGAAGGAATTGTCAGGAACGGTGATTCCCTCACCCTGAGTGATGAGGTTGAATTGTACGGTAGGAGTGGTCTGCTGGCCTGAAGCGGAGGTCACTACGTCCACTTTCATGCTGTTGGCCGACGGGCCCGTCTTCAGGGTGGGATTCTCGGCAGAGGACAACTTCACACAAGAGAACTTTTCCGAATGGAAAGTCATCGACAGCAATGATGACCAAAAAACCTGGTTATGGTCAGAAGACGGTATGCCCTCGCCGGTATAATACTCCCCGATTTTCAG
>DKVK01000099.1:19891-29764 GCA_002491165.1 Porphyromonadaceae bacterium UBA7180 | reverse complement strand
TTTGAATCCTGTGCGAATCACAAGGGAGTCTTTCAGTGATGAAGGGCTCCTTTGGTGTATAATGTCATCTGTTCTGGCCTAAACGGCTTGTAGCTGGAGCGCAGTCCTGTTCCCACAGCTAAAAAATCAGCCGGTCTGCGGGAATTTTTCCTTTTTGTTTGTATTATAGTAAAAGGTGTTTTTCCACGGGAGGGGTATCCCTTTTCCGAGTACTAATAAATCAAGGTTATAATGGACAAGAAAGAAGAAGCCAAACGTGAAATCATATTGCTCAACATTAGCGGCCAGGACCAGCGTGGAGTCTCGGCCACGATAACTGATATCCTGGCACGCAACGATGCCGTAATTCTCGACATCGGTCAGGCCGACATCCACCACAATCTCTCGCTCGGCATACTCTTCATGACCGACAGCAGCCGTAGCGGCGAAATCTTCAAACAGCTCATTTTCAAGACCAACGATCTCAAGGTGCAGATAAACTTCAGCATCGTGGAGGAGGATGATTATGAAAAATGGGTCGGCATGCAAGGCAAGAACCGCTATATCATCACCATCCTGGGGCGACGCCTCACGGCCCTTCAGATTTCAAAAGTCACACGGGTGATTTCAGACCAGGGGCTGAACATTGACGCCATACGCCGCCTCACGGGCCGTATCCCCATAGCCGACAACGAAAAGCAGATGGACAAATCCTGCATTGAGTTTTCTGTTCGCGGTACCGCCAAAGACCGTGAGGCGATGCAACGCGAGTTTATGGAAATGGCCGCCAGACTGAACTTCGACATTTCCATGCAGCAGGACAATATGTACCGCCGCTCGCGCAGACTAATCTGCTTCGACATGGACTCAACCCTCATCCGCACCGAAGTCATAGACGAGCTGGCCGACCGCGCCGGCGTGGGCGATCAGGTGCGTGCCATCACCGAGTCCGCAATGCGTGGAGAGATAGACTTTACCGAAAGCTTCACCCGCCGCGTTGCGTTGCTCAAAGGGCTTGACATCTCGGTTATGAAGGAAATAGCGGAAAACCTGCCGATTACCGAAGGTGTGGAACGCATGATGAAAGCCCTGAAACGCTCCGGCTACAAAACGGCCATCCTCTCGGGAGGATTCACGTATTTCGGCGAATACCTGAAACGCAAGTTCGGCTTCGACTACGTCTATGCCAATGAGCTGGAAGTGGGGGAGGACGGCAAACTCACCGGCCGTTATCTCGGCGACGTGGTGGACGGACGTCGCAAGAAAGAATTGCTCCGCCTCCTGGCGCAGGTCGAGAACATCAACATAGCGCAGACCATAGCCGTGGGCGACGGTGCCAACGACCTGCCGATGCTTTCGGAAGCCGGGCTCGGAATAGCCTTCCATGCCAAGCCGAAAGTAAAGGCCGAAGCGGGGCAGAGTATCTCCACCATCGGCATCGACGGTGTGCTATACTTCCTCGGCTTCAAGGATTCCTATATGGAGGAATAACCACTTTCGCCGTTTCCTCTCCCTTTCACTATAAACATCAAGACTATGAAAACATACCTGACCCTGCTGATGCTGTGCCTGTCGCTGACTCTTACCTGCCGCGCCGAGCGCGTCGGTATAGTGCTCAGCGGCGGCGGAGCCAAGGGCATTGCCCACGTTGCATTTCTCAAAGCGTTGGAAGACAATGATATACCTGTCGATTACGTCGCCGGTACATCCATGGGCGCCATCGTGGGCGCGCTTTACTCCATAGGATACACGCCGGAGGAGATGCTGCGTCTTTTCACGTCAAAGGAGTTTGCCGACTGGAGTTCCGGAACGCTCTCGCGTGACAAGGAGTACTTCGTGCTCACCAACCGCAAGAATCCCAAGATGTTCAACATCAACCTCTCGCCCCGGGACTCTGTGAACAACCTTTTCAGCTACATTCCGGCCAACCTCATCCGGCCCATTCCGATGAACATGGAGTTTCTGAAACTCTTCGGGCCGTATACGCTGCAATGCGGCGGTGACTTCGACCGTCTTTTCGTGCCCTTCCGCTGCGTGACGAGCGACATTTACCACAAGCACAAAGTGGTGTGTCGCGACGGAGACCTTGGCGAGGCCGTGCGGCAGTCCATGAGTTTCCCCTTGGTGTTCAAGCCGATAGAGCGCGACGGGGTTCTCGTCTACGACGGTGGCATTTATGACAACTTCCCGGTGGACGTGATGGCCGGGGAGTTCCATCCCGACGTGATGCTGGGTTCCAATGTCTCAGGCCCGGACGGAAAACCCATCCCCGGCAACGTATATTCCCAACTCGAGGACATGATAATCCAGAACAACAATTACGACCTCCCGGACTCGTTGGGTTATAAGATAGACATGCCTGTTCAGCAGTTCGGCGTACTTGACTTCGCGAAGGCTAAGGAAATCTACGACATAGGCTACAAGACCACCGTTGCGCATCTCGACAGCATAAAGGCGCGGGTAGCCGCACGCCGTCCGCGCTCCCAAGTGCAGCAACGCCGCAACCGCTTCAACGCCGCTACCCCGGCGCTCGACTTCGACACCGTGCGTGTGGAAGGTGCCGACGCATTACAGGCCAACTTCATCAAGTACCTTTTCCCCGCCTCCGAAGAAAAGCCGTTGGGGGTCAACCGGGTGGAGGATTCTTATTACCGCCTCGTGAGCGGCCCTAATGTAAGCGACCTCGACCCGCGCCTCGAAATGAAGGACGGCCGGAATATCCTCACCCTTAAGGCCGACCTCAACGACAAATGGAACATAGGCCTTGGTGCATGGCTCACCACCGCCACAAACTCGATGCTATTTCTGACGGCCAGCTACAACACCCTGCGTTTCAATGCCTTCGATGTCTCTCTGAGCGGCTGGTTAGGGCAGTCGTATGCCGCGCTGACGGGCGACTTCAAGTTCCATCCTTTCCATCATATCGGCACCACGGTGGAGCTCCAGGGTGTTCTCCAGCGCCTTAAATACTACAACGACCAGGTGCTATTCTTCAACAGCGACAATCCCTCGTTCCTCAAAGACCATGAAAACTATTTCAAGGTGCGGTTCATCAGGGAACTGAGTCGGCGCAGCATATTCTTCGCGAGCATAGGCTACTGCTACCGCTACAGCGACTATTATTCGGGCGAGCGCGAAGAGGCGGAACATCTTAAACGCGAAAAAAGCCAGTTCCGCATCTGGGCGCTCCAGGCAGGTATGGAAAGCAATACGCTCGATGACCAGCTTTATCCCTGCGTGGGAAGCGAATACTATGTGAAAGGAGCCTTCTCCCACCAGCAGCAGCGCTTTCTGCCACACGGCGAGGCCGCCGGGCGCAGTTTTAACGGAGGTTTCCGGAGCGTCATCTCTGCGCGTTGGAGGGAGTACTTCCGACTGGCACCGATGTTCATCCTCGGTGTTTCGGTGCAGGGCGCGGCCACGTTCGGGCCGCTCAGCCAGCCATACGTTTCCGAAATAATCCAGTCGCCCGACTTTGCGCCCACACCATCGATGGTAAACTACTACAATCCGGCTTTCCGCAACCCCAACTACGCGGCCGCCGGGCTGATGCCGGTCTTCACTCCGGTAAAGAACCTCCAGGCCAGGGCCGACCTTTACCTCTTCGAGGGGATACGCACCGTGCGCCCCGGCGCGGGTGAGAGTGCGCGCTATGGCCGCTGGCTCGCCGACCCGCAGTTTTTCGGCGAACTGGCAGTAGTTTACAATTTCCCCTTCGCGTCGCTGTCGGTCTACGGCAACTACATGAGCCGACCTGCTCACAACTGGAACTTCGGCATCTCATTCGGGCTCCTCTTCCCTGCGCCGAGATTCTTCTGATGCAATACTTGCATGAATCAATAAAAATATCTAACTTTGTTGGCGGCGAGCGGCTGTTCCGCACGCCGCCTAAACAAGCATCTGCAAATGAACGATTTCCGCTTCGTGCACCTCCATGTGCACTCACAATACAGCCTGCTCGACGGCAAGGCTTCCATTTCCGGCCTCGTGGATCGCGCCATTGAATACGGTATGCCCGGCATCGCCCTTACCGACCACGGCAACATGTTCGGTATCAAGGAGTTTTTCAATTACGTGGATAAGGTGAACTCTAAGAAGCCGGACGGGGAAAAGTTCAAACCGATACTCGGCTGCGAGATGTATGTGGCCATGGAGCACCTCACCGAACACCTCAGCAAGAGCGACAACGGCTACCACCTCATCGTTCTCGCCAAGAACGAGAAGGGCTACCACAACCTCATAAAGCTCGTTTCAAAAGCATGGACCGAAGGGATGTATTACAAGCCGCGCACCGACCGCTGGGAGCTGGAAAAGCACCACGAAGGGCTGATAGTCTGCTCGGCATGTCTTGGCGGCGAAGTGCCGCAGCACATCCTCTCCGGCAACCTCACGCTGGCCGAAGAGCGTGTTGTCTGGTTCAAAAAAGTGTTCGGAGACGACTATTATCTCGAACTCCAACGCCACAAGACCGACAAGCCCAACGCTAACTACGAAGTTTATCCGGAGCAGCAGAAGGTGAACAAGGTGCTCCTTGAGTTCGCCAAGAAGCATAACATAAAGGTAGTGGCAACCAATGACGTGCATTTCGTGGATGAAAACGACGCCGAGGCACACGACCGCCTCATCTGCATGTCGATGCAGAAGCGCTTCAACGATCCGAGAATGCACTATTCCAAGCAGGAATGGCTTAAAAGTACCGAGCAGATGCAGCAGATTTTCGCCGATGTGCCCGAAGCCCTGGAAACCACACGCGAAATATTCGACAAGGTCGAGACCTATTCCATAGACCACGCCCCCATTATGCCCACGTTCGACATTCCCGCAGACTTCGGCACCGAGGAGGAATACCGGCAGCGCTTCACCGAAAAAGACCTCTTCGACGAGTTCACGCAGGACGAGCATGGCAACGTGGTCCTCTCCCGGGAGGAGGCCGACAAGAAAATCAAACGCCTGGGAGGATACGAAAAGCTTTACCGTCTGAAACTCGAGGCCGATTATCTGAAGAAACTCACCATGGAGGGAGCCAAGGGACGTTACGGCGACCCGATTTCCGACGAAGTGGCCGAGCGCCTCAACTTCGAGCTTTACATAATGAAGACCATGGGTTTCCCGGGCTACTTCCTCATAGTGCAGGACTTCATCAACACTGCGCGCAATGAGCTCGGCGTCTCCGTAGGTCCGGGCCGTGGCTCCGCCGCCGGTTCAGCTGCCGCTTACTGCCTCGGCATCACCGATATAGACCCCATCAAATACGACCTGCTGTTCGAGCGTTTCTTGAACCCGGACCGTATTTCGCTCCCCGATATCGACGTTGACTTCGATGACGACGGCCGCTACGAGGTGCTGAAATACGTCACGCGGAAATACGGCGAAGAGAAGGTGGCGCACATCATTACCTACCAGACCATGGCAACGAAAACCTCCATCAAGGATATGGCAAAAATCATGGAGGTGCCTCTCCCTGAGTCCAACCGCCTGGCGCGACTCATCCCGGACAAAATCAACGCCCCTGACGGTTCCTCGCCTAAGGTAAACTTCAAGAATTGCCTGAAATATGTCCCGGAATTAGCCGCCGAGCTCAACAATCCCAACGAGGGCATCCGCGAGGTGATGAAGTATGCCCCGCAGCTCGAAGGCACAGTGCGCACTACCGGCGTGCACGCCTGCGGCGTCATCATCTGCCGCGACGACATCACCGACTGGGTGCCCGTAATGATGGGTACCGACGCCGACGGTACCAAGGTTATCTCCACGCAATACGAGGGCAGCGTCATCGAACAGACCGGTCTCATAAAGATGGACTTCCTCGGCCTGAAGACCCTCACCATCATCAAGGAGGTGCTCGCCAATATCCGCAACTCGCGCGGCATAGATGTCGACATCAACCACATCCCGCTCGACGACCCGGCCACCTTCAAGCTCTACTGCGAAGGAAACACTACCGGCACGTTCCAGTTCGAGTCGGCCGGTATGCAGAAATCCCTGCGCGACCTCCAGCCCTCCAAGTTCGAGGACCTCATAGCCATGAACGCCCTTTACCGTCCGGGACCTATGGACTACATCGGCGACTTCATCGACCGCAAGCATGGCCGCAAGCCGATAGTCTATGACATCCCCGTGATGGAGAAGTATCTCAGCGACACTTACGGCATTACCGTCTACCAGGAGCAGGTCATGCTCCTGTCGCGCCTGCTCGCCAACTTCACCCGTGGCGAGAGCGACGCCCTGCGTAAGGCCATGGGTAAGAAACTCCGCGATAAGCTGGACCACATGAAGCCGAAGTTTATCGAGGGAGGAAAGGCAAACGGCCACGACCCCAAAGTGCTCGAAAAAATCTGGGGCGACTGGGAGAAATTCGCCTCATACGCCTTCAACAAGAGCCATGCCACCTGTTACTCGTGGGTGGCATACCAGACGGCTTACCTAAAAGCCAATTATCCGGCCGAATATATGGCAGGCATCATGAGCTGCAATCTCGCCGACAGCACCAAGCTCAAGAAGTTCATGGACGAGTGCCGCAAGATGGGCATAGTTGTGAAAGGTCCGGATATCAACGAGAGCTACGAGAAATTCTCCGTCACCAACAAGGGGGAGGTGCGCTTCGGCCTCGGCGGCGTCAAGGGCATGGGTTCAAGCGCCGTCAGCGCCATAATCGACGAGCGCGCCAAGAACGGGCCGTTCAAGGATATCTACGACTTCGTGGAGCGCGTCAACCTCAGCTACTGCAACCGCGGCACGATAGAGTCGCTGGCCCTGTGCGGCGCTTTCGACTGCTTCACCGATATGTGCCGCGAGATGTTCGTGCACCCGATGTTCGACTCCACCTATTCCGATATGCTGGTGAAGTACGGGCAGCAGTTCCAGAACGACAAGAACAACGCGCAGGCGTCCCTCTTCGGCGACATGCTCGAAATGGAAACCAACAAGCCGCCATATCCCGTGGTGGAGCGTTGGAGCGACCTCAAGCGTCTCGAAGAGGAGAAACGCCTTGTCTCCATTTACCTTTCGGCCCACCCGCTCGACAAGTACTATATGGACGTGACCTACGGCTGCAACTGCCCGTGCGCAGAGTTCGAGAGCCGCGAGCCGCAGACTCCGCAGGAAATACGCGGACCCCTCACTATGGCAGGCCTCGTGACGGGATTCCAGACCCGCATCTCCAAGAAGGGGACGCCCTACGGCATCGCGGAAATAGAGGATTTCAGCGGTAAGACGGAGTTGCGTCTCTTCGGTCGAACGTATGAGACTTTCCAGCCTCTTTTGGTCGAGGGAGCCGCCGTGTACGTCACCATCAATTACAAGCCGGACCGCTTCAAGCCCGATACCGTGCGCATGAACATCGAAAGCGTCGAGCCATTGGAACGTTACGAAGGCAATCTCGTCAATGTGGCACGCTTTGATATAAGCGACGACTTTCACGACAAAGGTTTCCGCGAAGAACTGATGAAATATAAGAGCACCAATGGAAAAGGGGGTACCGTGTATCTGCGTGTTCTCGACCGCAAGAGCCGGCAGTGGATAGAGCTCCGCAGCCGCATCCGGTTCCGCTTTACCAAGGAATTTGCCGACACATTCTCCAACTGGCCCACGGTAATGAAAACCAGCTTCTCCCACGAAAAAGCGTAAGGAGATGATAGCTTTATGGAACGGAGGCAGAGCGCATGTATATGGAACGGAGGCATTCCTGCCTCCGCCCAGAGCCGCGACAGCGGCTAACATATACGCATCTTACTAAATTAAACTCCAATATCATTAACGAAGAAAATATTATGTTTTTCAACCCTGACGAATACTATATTGAAAAAGAGGGCGGAAATCTTCCTCATAGACACCAAAATGGTAAAATTCAATATGTTACATTTCGTCTCGGTGACTCATTGCCATCTATAATGTTGGACGACATAAAACGGTGGATAAATCTCTTCACTCACATAAATCCTAAGCCATGGAACCGCGAGACACTCAGACTTTATCATAGCACTATAACTCCGCGGGTCCAGCAAATGTTAGACCAAGGCCACGGTAGTTGTGTACTGAAGAATAAGAAGTTACGCGATATAGTTTCATCGACAATCTTTTTCAAAGATGAAATAGAGTATTTGGTTTGGGCTTTTGTCATTATGCCAAATCATGTACACTTACTCATACAGCCATACGCAGAACGTGAACTTGAAGATATTATGAGGACAATAAAGTCTTACTCAGCATATAAAATCAATAAAGGAATTGGATGCAAAGGCCAGCTTTGGGCTCGCGAGTCTTTTGATAGGTTGGTTCGCTCGGAGGAACACTATAAACATTGCCTGCACTATATTCAAAACAATCCGCGATATTTGCCGCCGGACGAATATACTTTATATATTCGATAGTGCGTAGGGATATGGAACGGCAGGGTGTCTGTTTATGGAACGGAGGCAGAGCGCCAGTTTATGGAACGGAGGCATTCTTGCCTCCGCCCAAAGCTGCGTTAGCGGCTAAATAAACTTCCCAAGCCGCTGTCGCGGCTAAAGGCGGAGGCAAGAATGCCTCCGTTCCATAAAAGAAAGGTGCATCGACGCGGAGTTGATGCACCTTTGGTATTGTTATGTATCAAGGCTGATGCCTTGGGTTGGGCTTAGTTAGCAGTTGCTTTTACCTTGGGGTTGGCGGGAGTGCAATTTCGGATCGTGTACTTCACGGTGGACCAGGGCGTTCCTTCTCGGTAATCCATAAGGAGGAGATCCCAATCGCTGAGAGTGCTGGTGAATGTGCAACCGTCAACCAGAAGATTGATAGCATTTGCAGGACCGCCGTTGTCAACGACGCGGATAGGAGCCGCGTAATTGTAAGCGCTGTTTGCGGTATCATCGGGCGCAATTCCGCAGTTGTCGAATGTACAGCCGATAACGCTAATGCTCATTAATGCGCCATTGAGCTTTTTAGCAATGTTGATAGGAACTCCCACGTTTTTGAATGTACAATTCTTGTAAACTTCCGTACCTGCTACTGAAGTATGGAAAGCTACTTGCATACCTTCGAGATAACAATTCTCTGCATTAAGATTTACTTTGCAGGTTGCATTATCTAGAGGGCGAACCATCACCATGTTATTGGGTGATTTGTTGGTTAAACCTTTCCCTTTCATGGTGCAGTTATTCAGGTTGATATTGAATGTGGCGTTTGTGGTAGGTCCGCCCCATACTTTTACACCATTAAGGTTGTTGATATTGATATTGATTGTGCTTCCCTCTTCGTACTGGGTGTAACCAGCACCTTCCTGGATAGAGAAGTCTTGCTCTCCGCCGGTGAGTGTGGCACCGTTGCCGTGAATGGTTACTCCGGACTGAGGAACTTTTAACCAATGGCTGTCGGTTGTAATAATAGCATTAGGAGCGAAATAAATTTCGGAAGATTCCCTCATTGCGGCTGCAATGGCATGTCCGTCAGCATTGAAAGTCTGTGGCTGTCCCTGAGCATCGATGTACACGCCGCCTTTGCCTTCGAGCAGCGCTTCGGTTACGCCTGCGGGAAGGGCAGGAGTGGTACATACAACCTGACCGTTGTTCATCTCAACTACTGCGCCGTCGATGACGTTGTTGTTGTTGTTACCGGCGAAAGCAGGTGCGATTTCTACGTTGAAGACTTCGGGGTTGGTGAGGAGGGCACCGTAGATATTCGTGCGGTAGTTCATCTGAACGGGCACGTTGGCGTAAGTGGCGAAACCGTCAGTCCCGTTGGCGTACAGCGACACGTCGACATTCGTCTTGTTGGCAACTGCCCCGTCGCCCACAAGCACGTATATCATCGAGAGATATTGCAGCTTATTGCCCGTATAACCGGTGATTGCAGGGAAGTCAGTGGACGAAAAAGCGGCCTTGGACGTCGTGGCCTTAACGGTGCCGGTGGGATTGCTCA
>DKVK01000099.1:0-19572 GCA_002491165.1 Porphyromonadaceae bacterium UBA7180 | reverse complement strand
GCGCGAACATACGCTTCAGTTGGACGGGGCGTCGCCGAACGAGGTTCGCGTGCCGAGGTCGTCGGGAAGTTTCACTGTGAGGGTAGTCATACCGTCATTGTCAACGGGAGCAACCTCCTCGCTTGCACATGATGTGGCGATGAGCGATGTTAGCGCTATTGCCGAAAGATAAAGTACTTTCTTCATAATAATTGGATTAACTATTGTGGAATATTTATTATGGTTCTTAAATCATAGTGCAAAGGTAAACAAAATTTTTCGTTTTACCCTCCCCTGATTTGTTAAAATGAGTTAAAATGATATGATTTGGCCAGAAAAATCCCCTTATTACATTCAGGCAAACGTTCAATTATAACCTTTATGGGTGCACCAAAGTGCTTACGTACGACCAATGACTGTATGAAATAGCGCAAATGAAAGACGCTCCCCGGATTAGGAAGCGTCTTTTCTATTTAGGCGTTGTTCGCTGTTATTTTACACGTTTGCAGCTTATAGCCGAACCGTCGTCATCCATTACAAGTTTTGTGTCGGTAAGTTCCGTGATGGCGTTGGAGACCAAGTTCGGCATTGATTTAACGAGTTTGGCTTTGGCCTGTTTTTCAGCTTCTTCGAGCGATTCACCGGATTGTTTAGCCATTTCTTTGATGGCATCGGAGAACTTGATGGTAGCTTTATCGGCTTCCATCTTGAAAGTTATATCCGACGAAGTGCAATCCCAAGTATAGGGGATTGACATTGACATCATATCCACACCTCCGGCTTTGACGTCGAAGTCCATGGAGCCGGTCATGTCGGAGTTGTTGAAGACGAAGGTCATGGTGATGCCTTCTTCGCTCAATGCGGGGATTTCACTTGTTTTTTCCCATTTGTCGTTGAGCTTCTTGGCGGTTTCATCGTCGCTGCAGGAGGTGGCAACGAAAGTTGCGAGCATCAGTAGTAGGACGGAAAATAATGTGGTTTTCTTCATTTTGTTGAGAGTATTATTGTGGTTAGTATTTGTGGTCGGTGTGTTCCAGTTCCCCGGGGGTTAGCTTCTTGCGATCCATGGCACGCCATACGTATGCTATGTATCCGAGGACGAAGGGGATTATTATCGAGACATAGCTCATGGCGGTGAGGGTGAACTGCGAGGATGAGGAGTTGCGTATGGTGAGCGACGATTGCGGGTCGAGCAGCGAGGGATAATAGGCGGTGTCGTTGTATCCGGCCACCCAGAAGAGGCTGAGCACCACGAGCACGGTGCCGATTCCGGCCCACCATATTCCGCGCGTCCAGTGTGCGGCAAAGACGCTGCGTCCAACGCCGTAGAGTACCGTCACCACACCGATGACAAGAGCCGCCAATGCCCACCACAGGTCTATGTAGTTGAGAGCGTAGCAGTAGGGGACGGCGGTGAAGGTTTCGTTGCCCAGCGCGTCGGTGGTGTAGCGCAGGCCTGTGGCGGTGAGCACCAGGGCGAGGAAGCCGAGGAAGAAGACCACGAAGATGCCGCCGTTGACGAGCGTTCGCTTACGCAAGACGGCGAAGAAATCGGGGTCGTCGGCGATGTTGTTCATCATGTAGAGGCACGCCATGGTGCGTGCCAGGAAGAGGACGGCCACGCCGAGAACGAGGTTTTTCCAGCAGAAGATGGCTTCGAATCCGTGGGTCGGCGCCCACGTGGAAATCACCGGTGCGGAGCCGTCGAGCAGGTTGCCTCGGTTTACCTGGAACTCTGCCCCGAAGAAGAACATTGCCACCGCCACGCCGAGAAGTATGCACCCCACGCATCCGTTGATGAAGAGAAAGGCATCGAAGGTACCGGTGCCGTATACGTTACCTTTCTTGCGGCGGTATTCGTAGCTCACGGCCTGGAGCACGAAGCTGAAGAGGATGAGAATCCAGAGCCAGTAGGCGCCGCCGAAGCTGGTGGAATAGAAAAGGGGGAAAGAGGCGAAGAAGGCGCCCCCGAAAGTCACCAGTGAGGTGAAGGTGAGTTCCCATTTGCGCCCCATGCTGTTGACTATGAGGTCGCGCCGCAGAGGGTTGTTGGTTTCGAGGAGCATGGACTGCCCTCCCTGCACGAAGAGCAGGAATACCAGGAGCGCGCCCAGCACGGAGATGAGCAGCCACCAGTAATTCTGAAGATATATGAGTGTCATGATTGGTTCCTTTTTAGTGTGTTAATCGAGCTGTATTTTTGCGTTCCGGGAGATGTAGCGGCACATTATGCTCACCTCGGCTATTAGAAGCATGGTGAAGATGGCGGCGAAAATCCAGAAAGTGGTGATTACAGATGCCGAGGGGATGTCGGATATGGCGGCACAGGTGGGGAGGAGGTCTTGCACTGTCCAGGGCTGCCGCCCCACTTCGGCAACTATCCATCCGGCCTGCGAGCAGAGGTAAACGAGCAGAAGCGTTATCATGGCGGTCCATTGCAGCCACTTCTCGCGTTGCAGCCACTGTTTGCGGTAGGCGGCGAAGAGCACCACGAGGAAGAAGAGTATGAGATAGGAACCCACTATCACCATCACGCGAAAGGAGTAGAAGGTGAGGGCAACGGGGGGAATGGCCTGGTCCACGGAGTCGAAATATCCGTAACCGAAGAACTGGTAATCCTTCATCATGTCGGCGCGGGCCTTCTCCATGGCAGCCGCGTCGCCGGCCTTCCGGGCGGTGTCGAAGCGGCGGAGCGATTCCTGCGCCGCTTTGCCGCGCTCTATGCGCTCGGCGTAGCTTACGGTGTTGATGGTGTCGCCCTGCTCGTTGATGTCCACGCCCGCGATTATGTCGTTGATGCCGGGCACGAAGGCGTTGGCATCGTGGCGCGCCAGTATAGAGAGTCCGTAGGGCAGGTCTATATTAAATAGGTACGGGTCTTCGTCGTTGTTCCACTGTTTGTCGGGGTTCACGAGGCCGACGGCCACGAGGCTCTGTGAGGTGGAACCGTTGTAAAGTCCCTCCATTGCGGCCAGTTTCATTGGTTGGTGGCGGGTAACCTGCACGGCGCTGCCGTCGCCGGTGTACATCGTGAGCAGTAGCCCGACAAGTCCCGTCCAGGCACCGACCTTTATGGAGCGGATGGCGAAGTCGGTGTTCTTCTTCTTAAGCAGGAACCAGCAGCTCACGGCGATGACGAACACACCGGCGAGCGCCCATCCCGAGAGCACGGCGTGGAAGAATTTGTTGACGGCTATTCCGGAGAAGAGCGCCCAGAAGTTGTCCATCACGTTGCGCATCTGCGCCGGGTCGAACTCCATTCCCACTGGATATTGCATCCAGGCGTTGGCAACGAGAATCCATAATGCCGAAATGGAGGCGCCTATGGCCGTGAGCCATGTGGAGGCAAGGTGGAATCCTTTGCTGACCTTTCCCCAGCCGAAGAACATCACGGCCACGAAAGTGGCCTCCATGAAGAAGGCAAGCAACCCCTCGATGGCCAGCGGGGCGCCGAATATGTCGCCCACGAACCAGGAATAGTTGCTCCAGTTGGTACCGAACTCGAACTCCAGGATAAGGCCGGTGGCCACGCCGATGGCGAAGTTGATGCCGAACAGTGTCATCCAGAATTTGGTAGTCTTCAGCCATTTGTCGTCGCCGGTCTTGACGTAGATGCTCTCCATGATACCTACGATCACGGCGAGACCGAGCGTCAGCGGCACGAACAGCCAATGGTAGATGGCCGTCAGCGCGAATTGCCACCGCGACCAGTCAACAGTAGTAAGTAAGTCGTTCATAATATTATATATAAGTGACAATCCGGCAGATATTGGAAGCGGCACAGATTATCGGTAATGTGTATGTGTTCAGCGGTTGGTGAGAGTGGTGCGCACGTGCTGGGCGCGCTCCTCGTCGGTGTCGAAATCGCGGCTCAGTATGTCGGGAAAGAAGAAGAGTTTGAGTATCACAAAAAATACAAACAGCTTTATCCCTATTATCAGCCACAGTTTACGCCCGATGGTCATCGAGCGGAAGCCGTCGGCATAGAAGCGGTAAATATTTTTCAGCACGCGTATCATACAATCTTACTTTTCGATGGCAAAGGTAATAAAATTTCTTAAGACTTACAAATTAATCCTTAAATTTTTGTAATTTTGTGCCATGGCAGACAATTATCTTGAGAAAAAGATGGAGGATTACCTCCGCGGCAAGCGAGCCTTCGGGGCGACAAGTCCCGCTTCGCTTCATGCACACGGCACAGCGCATAACGCTGGCAAGCAGATGTTTAGGAATAATAAATTTTGCATCGTTGCGTGCGGTGCGGAGGAGGAAGGGTTAAGACTTGTCTCTGAACTCCTGGAAAGGGGAGCAGCCGTGGCTGTCTTCATCGGAAGCCGCAAAATGTCTCCGCAGTTTGTTAACATAGGAGCGAGGGTTTACCGTGTGGAAGAAGAAGATATGCCCGCAATGGAGGAGAAATTCACCTCGATGATGAGGCATTACTTCAACCTCCGGGCCGTTTGCAACCTTTCTCCACTCATTTCAGATGACAGGCTTCGTGTTGCCATTGACGCTTACGAGTCGTCGTTGCCGTTGCCTCCAGCAAACCCGACGAGGCTCGTTTCAGGCACTCCGGAGACAGTTTTGCACACTCTCTCGCAGTTTGTGAAAAAATAATTTTGATATTTCGGCGGAATTGATTAATTTCGCGGTGAATTGTGCACGTCCACATTCCGATTATGGAACGGGGCGTGCACGCACAAAGTAAAAATCTAAAAAAGACGTAAATTAATTATGGCACTGTGGTTTGAATGTAAGGTCCGCTACGACCGTATGCAGGAAAACGGCTCGATAAAAAAAGTAAATGAACCCTATCTTGTCGATGCTCTGACATTTACCGAAGCCGAGGCGAGAATAATCGAAGAGATTACCCCCTTCATTTCCGGCGAGTTCTCCGTTTCGGCGGTAAAGAAAACCAAAATCTCCGAAATCTTCTTCGACGAGACAGCCGACCGTTATTATATGGTGAAGGTCAACTTCATCACGCTTGACGAAAAGAGCGGCGTGGAGAAGAAATCCGCCTCCTTCATCCTGGTCCAGGCCTCTGACTTCGCCGGCGCGCTGGAACGTTTCCGCGAAGGCATGAAGGGGACGATGGCCGACTACGAGATAGCCTCCATAGCCGAGACAATGCTCATGGACGTTTATCCCGCCAACCTCAACAAGCAGTAAGCCATGATAGAGGAAAAGATACGGGAATTGCGTGCGGAACTGCCTGAAGGCGTGGAACTTGTGGCAGTGTCGAAATTCCATCCGGCCGAAGCGGTGCTCGAAGGCTACCGCGCCGGGCAACGACGCTTCGGCGAAAGCCGCGTGCAGGAGCTCCTTGCCAAGATTCCGCAGCTCCCCGACGACATTCAGTGGCACTTCATCGGACACCTACAGACCAACAAGGTGCGCTCCCTGATGGGCAAGACCGCCATGATAGAGAGTGTGGACAGCGACAAGTTGCTGCGCCTCATCGACCGTGAGTCCGCCCGCGCCGGAGTCATGACCCGAGTACTGATGCAGATACATGTGGCACGCGAGGAGACGAAGTTCGGCTTTTACCCGGAAGAGCTTTTCGAGTGGTTCGCCGACCGCCGTTTCGAGTCGCTGACCAACACCCATATCTGCGGCATCATGGGCATGGCCTCGAATATCGACGATGAGGAGCGCGTGCGCCGCGACTTCACCGACATACGTTCGGCCTTCGACCGCATCCGCCTCGACATAGCCCCCGACTTGCGCGGATTCGATACCCTCTCCATGGGGATGAGCGGCGACTGGCCCCTTGCCGTGGAGTGCGGCTCAAACCTCGTCAGGATAGGCTCCGCCATCTTCGGCCCAAGAAACTACTAAGGTCAAAACTAACTTAACGATTGTATTTAATAAGGTAAAAACAGATTGAAAATGTCACCGACAACCAACTCATCTAAGAAAAGCAGAAACATCGTGGCCATCATAGCGATGTTCTTCCTGTTCGCCATGATTTCGTTTGTAACGAATCTCGCCGCCCCGCTCGGCACTATCTGGGGCAACAACTACTCATGGGCCGGAATGATGGGTAACTTCATGAACTTCCTGGCATACCTGATAATGGGTATCCCGGCAGGTACCATGCTGGTTAAAATAGGATATAAAAAGACGGCACTATGGGCCATGGCCATCGGCGCACTCGGTATCGCCGTGCAGTACCTCTCAAGTGTGGCCGGCGGCGAAGTGGCCTGCTTCAGCGTGAGCGGGCAGCCCGTGATGCTCAATTTCGTAATCTACCTCCTGGGCGCCTTCATCTGCGGTTTCTGTGTCTGTATGCTCAACACCGTTGTTAACCCGATGCTCAACATTCTGGGGGGCGGCGGCAACACCGGCAACCAGCTCATCCAGGCCGGCGGTTCCTGCAACTCCCTGGCCGGAACGCTGACACCGCTCTTTGTGGGTATGCTCATCGGCAATGTGACCAAAGACACCACCATGTCCAGCGTGGCGCCGCTGCTGTACATAGCCTTCGGCGTATTCGTAGTCTCCTTCATCATCATCAGCTTCGTCTCCATCCCCGAACCCAACCTCGGAAAGGGTGACAAGAAACCGAAATACAGCCACTCGCCCTGGAACTTCCGCCACACCGTGCTGGGCGTAATCGGCATATTCTTCTATGTAGGTATCGAAATCGGCATTCCCGGCGTGCTCATCTTCTATCTCAGCGACAGCTCGGTTTCAGGCATTACCGAGAACGCCACCGCCGTGGCGACTGCCGTTGCCGCCGTCTACTGGCTACTGATGCTCGTGGGCCGTCTCTGCTCCTCGGTAATCTCCGGCAAGGTTTCGAGCCGCGCGCAGCTCACTGCAGTATCGACCGTCGCTATCATACTGATAATGCTTGCAATCTTCATGCCGGCAAGCGTCAAGGTGAGTGTGCCGGCATACTCCGTGGCCGACGGTTTCAGCATGTGCGAAGTCCCCATTTCGGCACTCTTCCTTGTGCTCTGTGGCCTGTGCACATCCATCATGTGGGGCGGAATCTTCAACCTCGCCGTCGAAGGCCTCGGCAAGTACACCGCACAGGCTTCGGGTATCTTCATGATGATGGTGGTCGGTGGCGGCGTAATGCCTCTGATACAGAACGCCATAGCCAACGGCGCAGGCTACATGGCCTCTTACTGGCTCGTGGTTGCCATGCTCGTCTACATCCTCTTCTATGCCCTGAAAGGTTCCAAAAACGTGAACCGCGACATACCTGTAGGCGAGGATGAAAGGGAAGTGGCCGACGAAATAGAAAATGCGCTCTAAATACCAAAATAAAACACAAATATAAACGTAAAAACATGAAAACCAATGTATTAACGCAAGGAGCCGACAATATGCGCGTGCTTATCGCCTCGATGGTGGAGCAGGCCAAGTCGGGCCATCCCGGCGGTGCTATGGGCGGCGCGGACTTTGTCAACGCCCTCTATTCGCGATTCCTCGTCTATGACCCCGAGAACCCCCTGTGGATAGCACGCGACCGGTTCTTCCTTGACCCGGGACACATGTCCACGATGCTTTACAGTGTGCTTGCTCTCTCGGGACGTTACACCGTCGACGAGCTTAAACAGTTCCGCCAGTGGGGTTCCGTGACGCCGGGGCACCCCGAACTCGACCCCGAACGCGGCGTCGAGAACACTTCCGGTCCCCTCGGCCAGGGTCACGTCATGGCCGTCGGCTGCGCCATTGCCGAGCGCTTCCTCGTGGCTCAGTTCGGCGAAACATTGGCTCATAAAACATACGCTTATATCTCTGACGGCGGCATACAGGAGGAGGTGTCGCAGGGCGCAGGCCGTATAGCCGGTCACCTCGGCCTCCACAATCTCATAATGTTCTACGACGCCAACGACGTGCAGCTCTCCACCAAAGTCAACGAGGTGACGAGCGAGGATACCGCCGCCAAATACAAGGCCTGGGGTTGGAACGTCATCGAGATTGACGGCAACGACCCCGACGCTATCTGCGGAGCCCTCGAGACGGCCCGTTGCGAGCAGCACCGTCCCACGCTCATCATCGGCCGCACACGCATGGCGTTGGGCGCCGTGACTGCCGAAGGGGAGTCGATGGAGGGATGGGTATCGACCCACGGTCAACCCCTCTCGAAGGCCGGTGCCGACATCGACCGCACCATCGAGAACCTCGGCGGCAATCCCGCCGACCGCTGGGAGATTCGGCCCGCAGTCAGGAAACTCTATGCCGACCGCCGCGCCGAGCTCCTCGAAATCTGTGCCGCCCGTCACGCCAAGGAGGAGGAATGGCGCGTAGCCAACCCCGACCTCGCCGAGCGGTTGAAAGGTTACCTCGAAGGGCGCCTTCCCGACCTCGACTGGTATGAAATTGCCGTCAAGGACAACTCCGCCACGCGCGCCGCTTCGGCTGCCGTGCTCTCATACCTTGCCGAGCACGTGCACAACATGATAGTGTCGAGCGCCGACCTCGCCAACTCTGACAAGACCGACGGTTTCCTTAAGAAGACCCACGACATCAACGCCGGTGACTTCTCGGGTGCCTTCCTGCAGAGCGGTGTGGCAGAGCTCACCATGGCCTGCCTGATGAACGGTATCTCGCTCCATGGCGGACTGATCGCCGCCTGCGGTACCTTCTTCGTCTTCTCAGACTATATGAAACCCGCCATCCGCATCTCAGCCCTCATGGAGCAGCCCGTCAAGTACATCTTCACGCACGACGCCTTCCGAGTAGGGGAGGACGGCCCCACCCATGAACCCATCGAGCAGGAGGCACAAATCCGCCTTCTCGAGCAGATGAACAACCTCAGCGGGCGCCCGGCAGCACTCGTGCTCCGTCCCGCCGATGCACCCGAAACCGTGGAATGTTACCGCATGGCCATGGAAAACCGAGAGTCGCCAAGCATTCTTATCTTCTCGCGCCAGGACATCAAGAACCTGCCGGGCGCAGACCGCCGCCAGCAGGCTCACGGCGCGCGTCACGGCGGATACATCGTCATGGATGCCGAAGAGCCTCAGGTAGTGCTGCTGGCAGACGGCAGCGAAGTTTCGCTCCTTTGCGACGTGGCTGAGCAGCTTACAAAAGAAGGTACGCGCGTGCGCGTTGTGTCGATGCCCTCGATAGGGGTCTTCATGCAGCAGCCCAAGGAGTATCGTGACAAAGTGCTTCCCCCCTCTGTCCCTACCTTCGCGCTTACCGCCGGACTGCCCGCCGTTTTCGCGCCTCTGCGCCGCGACAACTGGGAAATCTACGGCCTCGAACGCTTCGGCGCTTCGGCCCCTTACAAGGTGCTCGATGAGAAATTCGGGTTCACTCAAGAAAATATTTTGGAAAATGTAAAACATTTTTTAAGTATTTGATTGTTTTATTAAAAATAAGTGTTAACTTTGCACAATAATTGGCTCCGTACAGTTGGGCGTTTGTAAATCAAAGCCCGGCTGTACAGGCTAAAATCGAAATATAACCCGCTTAAAACACGCGTTTAGACAATCAGATTATCAATTTTAAATAAAATTTTCTATGAACAAATTTGGATTACTTGCTATTGCAGCAGTGGCTTTCGCAGCCAGCACTGCTTCTGCTCAGGAGGTGACCTACGTAGAAGACTGCTCACAGGGTATTCTTCTCAACCGTGCCAAGGATAACTGGTTTATCACAGCACAGGGTGGTGCCAACATCCTCTTCGGTCACAATGACGTTCACGCAAAATTCGCGAACCGTATCGGCCCGCAGGCCAACCTTTTCGTTGGTAAATGGGTAACACCTAACTTCGGTTTCCGCTTCGGTGCATCGTGGATCATGCCCAAGGGCGCTACCACAGCCAACGGTTTCTTCCGTAAGATGAACGTCGGCCCGCTCGAAGGCGGCAGCCAATACTACGACGAGAAATTCCAGGGCATCGGTCCGGAATTCGACGTCCTCATCAACCTCACCAACTGGTGGTGCGGCTACAAACCCAACCGCGTATACAACGCAGTGCTCCACGGAGGCGCCGGTGCTTATTGGACTTTCGCACGCCGTTACAAAGGTGAAGACATCAAGTGGCGTGCAGCCCACAACACTATCCTCTTCGCCAACATAGGTCTGCAGAACAACTTCCGCGTATCGAAACATGTTGACATCTTCGTTGACGCCCAGTTCGAACTCATCGACTTCTCCAATGTTGAACGTTCAGGCGATTTCGCAGCCAATTACACAGCCAGCCTCAACGCCGGTTTCACATACAAGTTCGGCAAGACGGAATGGAACTGCCCGGTTACCGCTGTTTGCCCCACCTGGAAATACACAGACGCCGAGGGTGACGAACTCGCAGCTAAACTCGCCAACGCCAACCGTCGCATCCAGGACCTCGAAAACCAGCTCGCCAACGCCAATGCCAACCAGAAGCGTCCCACACGTGCCATCAACGAAAACGAGGGTCTTTGCACCATCTACTACCCCATCAACGTCTACACTCTTGACAACCGCGACAAACTCGTGCTTAACGCAGTTGCCGACGTGATGAAGAACAGCGGCAAGGATTACCTCCTTACAGGTTGGGCCGACAACTATACCGGTAACGACGCCATCAACACCCGTCTGCGCACTAACCGTGTGAACGGTGTCAAGAATTACCTCGTAGGCCGTGGTGTAAACGCCGGCAATCTCGACGCCACTATCAACAACGGTAACCTCCAGGAAGACATCGACGGCCTCGGCATCGAACTCGCTCCGCTGGATCGCGCCGTAACCATCACAGAGAAATAATTATAGACGACTTCGATAAAAAAGAGAGATTCCTCCGGGAATCCCTCTTTTTTGCATTATGCAAGCCTCCATCCCTTTCCGTCGGCCGGTGAAGTTAGGCGGGGAAAGAAGTTAGGTGCGTCAGTCTTAGTGAACTTAGTTGAAATACCTCCTAAGCTAACGGCCGAATCGCCGCTGCGGAGTAGGGTGGCGCCATGGCGCGTCTGCCAAAGCGTCGGGCTAAATAGTTATGTGGGAGTGCAGAGGTAGAGCGGTTAACTGCGGACGGCTGCCGGACAATAAAAAATCCGGCAGTGCCGGATTGATTTTTCTTGGTTTTTCTGAAGTTTGAGTGCGCCTTACTTCTCGATGCGCATGAAGTGACGGGCTTCTTTGTGGTCGTGGTGAATCTTGTGTAGCTGTTTTGCGATGCAAACTGTAGCAGCCACCGTCATTGCCTGCAGCATGAGCTTAGCAATTTTAAAGCCTAAGTGAAGGCCGAAAGATTCGCGTTCGTGTTCGTGTGACATAATAAGCGTGTTTTTATAGTTTAAAATTTGATAAAGTTCTAATCGGACATTCTGTCTCTTAAAACAGAGCTTCAATTCGGCTCTGTTTTCGATTCTATAACGCCCGTTCTGCGCAAAATGTTTAATCTCAGAGCAAAACATTTGTTCCCGAAGCGGGTTGTATAAATAGATTCCGAATATGCAACTGTCGCAATCGTCATGTTGACGGCGGACGATGCCGGTGCGAAGCATAGGGAGAGTCCGTGTGTATAGTTCGGAAAAAACCATGCAGTCAGTCCCAGATTTAAAAATTGCAGTATTCACGTCAATGCAGAGGTTTAGATTTTGGGAATCCCCGTCAATCACTGAAGTTCCGAAAAGAAATTGTGTAGGGAGGTGTTGTTGGTACTTTCTACGGTTATAGGGCGGTGGATTGTACTAAAAGGGAGTATTATTGGTCAAAAAGTCAGATTTTAGGAGAAAATTTGTTTTGTGTTTCAAAACTTTTTTTTAACTTTGCATCAGAAAAAACAAGCTTCCGCAGTGTGGATTATAACAAAAAACGCATTGCAGAGGCAGGTAAGTTGTATTTAAGCAAATAGATTACTAAAAGAATAAACAAATAACCAGTAATTAGTTATATTTTATGACAAAGATTAGAAATTACACCCGGGTTCTGATGGGCGTAGGGTTGTTGGGACTCCTCGTATGCTCGTGCAAAGGGAAAGGCGAGGGACAACAGTCCCAACAGCAGCAGACGCCGGAACTGGCAGTGATAACGCTGGGCGAGGACGACGCTACCCTCGAAACCGGCTTTCCCGCCACTCTGCAAGGAACTAACGATGTGGAGATCCGTCCCCAGGTTTCGGGCTTTATTACTAAAGTCTGTGTGCAGGAGGGCCAGCATGTTTCAGCGGGTCAGACCCTGTTCATGATTGACCGTGTACAGCTTGAGGCGGCCGTAGAGGCTGCCCAGGCCCAGGTGCGCCAAGCCGAGGCAGCGATTGCGGCGGCACGGGCAGCCGTCAACACGGCCCGCACCAATGCGCAGAACAATAAAATGCTTCTTGACAAAAACATCATCTCGGCGTCGGCTTACCAGACATCGGTCGATGCCGTAAACCAGGCCCAGGCCCAGGTTAACCAGGCTCAGGCGGCAGCCAATGCCGCTTCGGCACAGTTGGTTTCGGCTAAGAAGAACCTCTCGTTCGCCAACGTAACCGCTCCCACCTCCGGAATCGTCGGCACCATCGACTACAAGGAGGGAGCCCTCGTTTCACCCCAGACTCTGCTCACCGTCCTTTCGAACAACGGCCAGATAGAGGCTCTCTTCTCGCTCACCGAGAAGGAGGTGCTCAACTTCACCAACGGCGGACGCCGCTCGCTGGCAGCAGCGCTCGACTCGCTTCCTGCAGTTACGCTGATGCTGCCCAACGGTGAGTCTTATCCCTATCCGGGCAAGATTACCGCCGTTTCAGGCGTGCTCGACTCAGCAACGGGTAGCGCTCGCGCACGTGCCGTCTTCCCCAACCCCGACGGGATGCTCCGTTCAGGCGGTTCGGCCAACGTGATGCTCCCCAACATAGCACGCAACTCCATCATAATCCCGCAGAAAGCCACTTACGAGGTGCAGGACATGAAGTTCGTATATACTGTGGACAAGAACAACGTGGTACACTCCACGGCCATCACCATCTCGGACCAGAACGACGGGCAGAACTACATAGTGACCTCGGGTCTGAAACCGGGTGACCGCATCGTTACCGAAGGTGTGGGTCTGACGGTGAAGGACAATATGGCAATCAAGCCCAAGACCGGAGCCGCAGCACAGCAGCCCGCTGCCCCGCAGCAGCCCAAATAAGCTAAATCATAATTAAAGCTAAGAAAAATGCGATTAGACAGATTCATAAACAGACCTGTGCTCTCGACCGTTATCTCGGTGTTCATCGTGATATTCGGTTTGCTGGGTCTTGTGAGTCTCCCGATTGAGCAATATCCCGACATCGCGCCACCTACCATCCGCGTCAGCACCACCTATACGGGTGCCAGCGCCCAGGCGGTTCTGAACTCGGTGATCCAGCCTCTTGAGGAGCAGATAAACGGTGCCGAGAACATGGATTACATGGTGTCGTCGGCATCCAACAACGGTTCGGCCTCCATCGAGGTTTACTTCAAACAGGGCATGGACCCGGACATGGCTGCCGTGGACGTGCAGAACCGTGTGGCCAAGGCGGCGGCTTTCCTTCCCGCCGAGGTCAACCAGGTAGGTGTCGTTACGCAGAAGCGCCAGAGCTCCATGCTCATGGTATCGGCTCTGTATGACAACACCGACAAATACACTACCGAGTTCATCGACAACTATATGTCGATCAACATCATACCTCAGATCAAGCGTGTTCCCGGTGTCGGCGAGGCCATGGCCTTCGGTGCCGACTATTCGATGCGTATATGGTTGAAACCCGACATCATGGCGCAGTATGGCCTGATGCCCTCCGACGTTTCGGCGGCACTCGCCGAGCAGAACATCGAGGCCGCTCCCGGTACCTTCGGCGAGCAGGGCAACCAGACGTTCCAATACACCATGAAGTATAAGGGACGTCTGCAGGATGCCACGGAGTTCGAGAACATCGTGATCCGCGCTACTGACGACGGCAAGATACTCCGCCTGGGAGACATCGCCGAGGTAGAACTCGGCCGTCTTACCTACGGTTTCTCCAACCTCAACAACGGCCACATCGGTTCCTCCGTAATCGTGTTCCAGAGCGCCGGCTCCAATGCAACGGAGGTAATCGAGAAGATTGACAAGCTCTTCGACGAAGCACGCGCCGAACTTCCGGACGGCCTCGTGCTGGAGACCACCATGTCGGTCAACGACTTCCTGTTCGCCTCTATCCACGAGGTAATCAAAACCCTTATCGAGGCCTTCATCCTGGTGTTCCTCGTGGTGTTCGTCTTCCTGCAGGACTTCCGTTCCACGCTTATTCCTATGATTTCAATCCCGGTGGCCCTCATTGGTACATTCTTCCTCCTATACATCTTCGGCTTCACCATCAACCTGCTGACCCTTTCGGCCCTTGTGCTCGCGATTGCGATAGTGGTGGACGACGCCATTGTGGTGGTGGAGGCGGTCCACGCCAAGCTCGACCAAGGTTACAAGTCGGCGCGGCAGGCCTCCATCGACGCCATGGCGGAGATTTCGGGAGCCCTTATTTCCATCACCATGGTAATGATGCTCGTGTTCATCCCCGTGTCGTTCATGGGTGGTACTTCGGGTATCTTCTACCGCCAGTTCGGTCTTACTATGGCCATGGCCATCGGCCTTTCGGCCATCAACGCCCTTACGCTGTCGCCGGCCCTCTGCGCCCTGTTCCTGAAAGCGCATAAGGAAGACGGCACCGAGAAGTCGCTGAAAGAGAAGATGGGCGAGGCCTACGGCGCCGCCGGCGAGGCTATGAAGAAAGCCTACAAGAAACGCTTCGGAATGCCGGCATGGCTCACCATGATTTTCCTTGTGGCCGCCATCGTTTTCCTCGTGCTCGGATGGTACACTTTCGAGGACGTTACACGTAGTTGCATAGCAGTGGTCGTGGCACTTCTGGCACTTTACGGCATCTTCACCAAGCGCTTCATCAACGCCTTCAACCACACCTTCGACAAGGTGCTCGGCGTTTACCGCAAGATGAGCAACTTCTTCATACGCCTCCGCTGGCTGTCGTTCGTCATCGTGGCGGCAAGCATCGGCTTGCTGGTATGGCTCATGGGCCGCACGCCAACCGGCCTCGTGCCCAACGAGGACACCGGTACCATCATGGGTGCCGTGACGTTGCCTCCCGCCACGTCGCAGGAACGCACGCAGGCTGTCATGAACCAGGTGGACCAGATGATCGGGTCCATTCCGGCAGTGCAGTCACGTACTGCCATCACCGGCTACAGCTTTATCGGCGGCCAGGGCAACACCTACGGCTCGTTCATCATCAAGCTGAAACCGTGGGACCAGCGCGACCTCAAGACCGAGGGAGCAAGTGCCATCGTGGGCCGGCTCTTCATGATGACGTCGCAGGTCAAGGATGCAAACATTATGTTCTTCCAGCCTCCTATGATTTCCGGTTATTCGGCAACCAACGGTTTCGAGATTAAACTCCAGGACAAGACCGGCGGCTCGCTCGACAACTTCTTCCAGGTTTACCAGAACTTCATAGCGCAGCTTAACCAGCAGCCTGAAATACAGATGGCTTACTCGACGTTCAACCCGACGTTCCCGCAGTATCTTGTGGAAATCGACGTTCCAAAGGTCAAGAAAGCCGGCCTCACGCAGACGGCCGTACTCCAGGCGCTGCAAGGATATTACGGCGGTATGTACGTGTCCAACTTCAACAGCTTCGGCCATCTGTACCGTGTCATGATGCAGGCAACTCCGGAGGCACGCGTGTCGCCCGAGACGCTGAAACAGATAAAGGTGCGCAATGGCAACGAGATGGCGCCCATCGACAACTTCGTGAAGTTGAAACGTGTTTACGGCCCGGACATTATCAGCCGTTTCAACATGTTTACCTCCATCGCCGTAACCGGTACGCCTAACGAAGGCTACTCCTCGGGACAGGCCATCGAAGCCATACAGCGTGTGGCCAAGCAGACGTTGCCCCAGGGCTACTCGTTCGACTACTCCGGCATGACCCGCGAGGAAGCCGGCGGCGGCAGCTCCAACACCGCAATGGTGTTCGGCATCGTGCTTCTGTTCGTCTACCTCATTCTCTCGGCCCAGTATGAAAGTTACCTGTTGCCGTGGGCCGTTATCCTTTCGGTGCCGTTCGGCCTCATGGGTACTTTCATCTTCGCCGACCTGTTCAGCATAGCCAACAACATCTACTTGCAGATTGCGTTGATCATGCTAATCGGTCTGTTGGCCAAGAATGCGATTCTGATCGTAGAGTTCGCGCTCGAACGCCGCCACACCGGCATGAGCATAGTCAATTCGGCATTGCAGGGAGCCGTGGCGCGTCTGCGTCCTATCCTCATGACGTCGTTGGCCATGATCATCGGTCTGTTGCCTATGATGTTCGCCCACGGTGCGGGTGCCAACGGCAACCAGACCCTCGGTACCGGTGCCGTAGGCGGTATGCTCATCGGTATGATACTCCAGGTACTGATAGTTCCGGCCCTCTTCTGCGCATTCCAGTTCCTGCAGGAGAAGATTTCCCCGTTGAAGTGGGACGACAAGAAGAACACCGAACTGTCATCCGAAATCGAACAGTACGGCGGTATGGAAGGAAATCTTCCGCTGAAAGAGAAATAAGTATGTAAGTGAAAAAGCCGCGGGGCATGCCTCCCCTTCCGGACGCGGAGCCCCGCGGCTTAGAATATTAAACTACCCATACAACGTATAAATGAAACTTAAGTTATATCATCTGATACTGCCGGTAGCGGCGCTCGCCGTGCTTCCGAGCTGCCACCTGTACAAGGAGTATGAGATGCCCGTGGAGAACAGCGCCATCATGGGCGACTACAAGAACGCCCTGCAGGACACGGATTCCACCACGCTGGCCCACTTGTCGTGGCAAGAGGTGTTCACCGACCCGCAGCTGCAGCAGCTCATACAGACGGCCCTCGACGCCAACCGCGACCTCGCCAACGCCAAGCTCAACATCGACATAGCGCAGGCACAGCTCAAGGGAGCCAAACTGGCTTATTTCCCCTCGGTGGCCTTCTCCCCCAACGGCGGCGCCGCTTCATACGGCGGCTCAGACATGAGCTGGAGCTACACGCTCCCTCTCGCAGCCAACTGGGAGGTGGACGTTTTCGGCAAACTGCTCAATAACAAACGCAAAGCACAAGTCAACCTGGAGCAGAGCATGGACTACGAGCAGGCCGTCCGCTCGCAGATAATCTGCAGCGTGGCCAATACATATTACGCGATAGCATGGCTCCAGCAACAGCTTGACCTTACCGAGCGCACCTGCGAGATATGGAAAGAGCAGGTAACCACTATGGAAGACCTCAAGGCCGCCGCTCGTGTCAACGAGGCCGCCGTGGTGCAGAGCCGTGCGAATTATTACAACATCGCCTCGTCGATTCCCGACATCAAGAGCTCAATAGCGCAGTTGCAGAACACAATGTCGATACTGCTCGGTTCCTATCCCAAGGAATGGGCCGTTGGAGGTGACATAGAGTTCAATATGCCGGCTTGCACACAGTCGGGAGTACCTCTCTATTATCTTGCGGTGCGTCCCGATGTCCGTGCAGCCGAACGTTCGGTGGCAGCGGCTTATTACACCACCAACATTGCGCGTTCCAACTTCTACCCCTCGCTCAACATCTCGGCGCAGGGAGGATTCACCAACGCGCTCGGCGCCATGGTTTCCAACCCCGGAAAATGGTTCATACAGCTTGGCGCTTCGCTGGTGGCGCCCATCTTCTCTCGCGGCCAGAACATAGCCACTCTCCGTGCGGCAGAGGCAAGCCAGAAACAGGCGCTAAACACCTTCGAGAGCACGGTGCTTTCGGCAGCCGCCGATGTTTCGGACGCCATAGTGAAAATCAATGCCGCCGACCAGAAGCGCCAGATGATTCTCCAGCAGATAGACCAGCTCGAGAAAGCGGTGGAATATACCGAAGACCTCATGCAGTTCGGCCAGACCACCACTTACCTCGAAATCCTCACTGCCCGTTCGGCATTGCTGAACGCACAGTTGGCGTCGTTGAGCAACATCCACGACAAAGCCGCCGCCCTCATTAGCCTCTACCAGGCAGTCGGCGGGGGATATTGAAACACACACCCACTCTTAAAAAACAACGCATTATGACACAAATCAGCCCCCTTGCATTCATAGACCCAGGAGCACGTATCGGCAACAACGTGCGGATAGCGCCCTTCGCCTACATAGCCGGTGACACCGTAATCGGCGACAATTGCCACATACATCCCCACGTGTCGGTACTCGAGGGCGCCGTGATAGGTAACGACTGCGAAGTGTTCGACGGCGCGGTCATCAGTGCCACGCCTCAGGATTTCCGCTGGAAAGGCGCCCGCTCGTTCGTGAAAATCGGCGACAACACCACGGTGCGCGAGCATGTCATCATCAACCGCAGCATACGCGATAACCAGGCGACCGAAATCGGCGCCAACTCCTTCGTGATGGCACAGTCTCACATCGGCCACGACAGCACGATAGGCGACTATGTGGTGCTCGGAAACTCAGTGAAGATAGCCGGTGACTGCAAGGTCGGCAACTTCTCCATACTTTCGTCCAACGCTCTTGTACACGAGCGTTGCGAGGTAGGGGAGTGGGTGCTTGTAAAAGGCGGCACTCGTGTCAACAGCCATGTACCTCCCTATGTAGTGGTGGCGCACAACCCTCTGGCTTACTACGGTGTGAACACTTTCATCCTGAGGAAAGGAAAATTCACCGAGGCCGTTATCGACGACATAGCCAAGTGCTACCGCCACATCTATCAGTGCAACACTTCGGTGCTTAACGCCGTGCGCCGCATCCAGGAGGATATTCCCGAAGGAAAAGAGCGCGACGCCATCCTTGCTTTCATCCGTAACCACAACATGAAGATAGCCGGAGTGCCGGAAATGCTGCTCGAAGATTGATTTGATACACCCCGAATAACCGGCTTGCGCCGTCGACGAAACTCGGCGGTGTGAGTCGGTTCAGCTTTTATAATAGAATTTTCAGATGAAAAGCATCATATATGACTCACCGTGCGGCCACATGTGGCTCACTGTGGACGGCGAAGCCGTTTGCGTGGTAGATTGGATAAAAGATGAGGTGATTTCGGCACTGGAGGAAGACGCTTCGGCTCCGGAAGACGTGGTTTTATTGGATGAACTGATGGCGCAGTTGGATGAATATTTCCGGGGCGAACGTCGCAGTTTTGAATTGTCGTTGAGAACGTCAGGAACAGAGTTTCAGGAAGCGGTGTGGAGCGAGCTGCAGAAGATTCCATACAGCACTACGGTCAGCTATTCCGAGATAGCACGTAGAATAGGGCGCCCGACGGCTGTCCGCGCCGTCGGCCACGCCATTCACTGCAATCCGATAGGGATTCTGATACCTTGCCACCGGGTGATAGGCGCCGATGGCAATCTGAAAGGCTTCGCCGGAGGGCTTGAGGCCAAGAGGTTCCTGCTGGCGCTTGAGCAGAAGCATACTTCCTTTTTGTAACTTCTACAGCTTATCATAATACCGTATATTCCCGATTAATCCTGATAAATCTTGATTAATCGGGATTTTCTTAGGCAAGACAGGCATGATAAGCTGAATATGCCGATATAACTACGCGATGATGCTGCAAATGGACCCAATGGACCCGCTGAGCCTGCTAAGCCGGAAAGGTTGAGTTGGCAACATTGAGCTATAACCCATAAAACAACAGCCGATTTACG
>DKVK01000032.1:25372-35270 GCA_002491165.1 Porphyromonadaceae bacterium UBA7180 | reverse complement strand
TCGGCTGTTGTTTTATGGATTAAATCCGACAAATAGAACAATTTCACCCCTGCCAAGAGAACTGTCCGCCCCAATCCCGGGCGAGCAGTTCTCTTGTTACATTCCATCTCTCCCCAAAAGCCCAAACCGAGCTTTCAGTAAAGGAAGCCCGGTAGCCACATCGGGAGGCGGTTGCCTGTATATGTCTCCTCTTCGTCGGCTATCACGCATCTGTTTTTCATATCGGCTATCTGCTTGAAATTTTTGGCCCTCCCACCTATCTCGAACAGATATTTTTCATCCACGAGGGGTTGCTCGCCGCAGGAGCATTGAGTTCGTGAAAAGGTGCGAGCATCGAGGTAACGAGAGTCTCGCGCACGGTGTCGATGTCGTTCAATGAACTCAGAGCGGCCATGATGTCGGTATTGTCGAAGAGCATTTTGTCGGATTGGGATGCTGTCAGCGGGAGCTCAGGGGAGGTAGGAAGGCGTCTTCGTAGTGGCTTATTTCCGGCTCGGGGAAGTCGGGGCCGTGTACAACTGTTATTACGTCGAAGCGGTAGGAAAAATCGTAGGGCTGGTTGCGGAGGTAGCTGTCGGCGGCGCGCGTCAGGAAGCGTATCTTGCGCGGTGTGATGCTCTCCATCGGGTCGCCGTATCGGTCGAGGCGCGATTTCACTTCCACGAAGACCATTGTGTCGTCGAGCTGCGTGATGATGTCCACCTCCACGTGCGCGCCGGGCGGGTTCCAGTTCATTTCGCGGATAACGTACCCTTTGCCGCGCAGATAATCGGCGGCCAGTTGCTCCGCCTCATGCCCGAAATTACCCTGTTTCCCGCCGCGTGTTTTCTGTTCTTTTCCAGCCATAATTGTTTATATTTCAGCGATAGCACCTGCGAGTTCGTTCATGGCTATGCATGTGGCGCGCGAGAGATCTCCGGATTGGTTTATGGAGATAATCAGCATACGGCCGGCTGCACATAGGTCGAAATCGTGGGCGCCTGGTTTGTAGCGCTCGCCGAAGGGGTCAGTGGTGATGAGTATGAAGCGCGCTCCTGCGGCCTCGGCTTCGGCACGGACGGCTTTCTCGGATGTGGAGATGAAGGGGGAGACGAGCACCCCTCCGTTGGCTCCGGTGTGAAGCCAGCGGCGCCGGTTGCGGCCGTGTTGCCCTGCGGTGTCGGCGCGGTGTACCACTACCTGTTCTTTGAAAGGATTCCGGAGCAATTGGAGATTGCCGTATGCCTGGTAGTAGCGGTCGTTGATTGTCAGACTGTTGATGCGGCGGAAGAAGTCGGGGTTGCGGCGCCGTTCGGCCAGGCGGCGGGGATTGTCGCGAAGGTAGCGGTAGAGCGTGTCCAACGGGCGGTCGCGGTATAGGATACAGTCATAGAAATCCCTCTCGAAAGGGGGTGTGTCGTGCCCCGTGGCGGTGCGGAAACCGCCGTGTACCGCCGTTTTGAACATCCCTATGTAATTCCCGAGCTGATACGGGACCGGGGCTGTGACAAACAGGAGGAGGTGCAGGTGGTCGGGCATGATGCTGTATTGGAGGACTCGCAAGGCGCTGTGGAAGGCAGGGAAGCGGCGTGTGTTGCTCTCTATGACGGCGCCTAACGGGCTGCGCGCTATGCCCACGTTCGGGTATTCGCCGCAGAGCCGCCCGAAAAACGGCACCGCCGGGTCCTTGCGCAGGGTTATGTGGTAAATGCAGCGTGAGCGGTAGTCGTGGTTGTAGCAGCGGGGCATAAGCGTTTTTTTCTCTCCGGCGGCAAGCCGCCGACACGTTTACAAAAGAGGGAGAAGGGAAAGGAGAGGAAGGGTAGGAGGAGTCAGGGGGAAGGCCGGGGCTTTTGTCTGCGGTGCCGGCGGCTTGCCGCCGGGAAAGGAGCTGTCTTGCCTCGGGAGAGAGCGTTTCTCTTTCAGAAGGATTCGCCGTAGGAGGCGCGGTCGAGGGCGCGGTATCCTATGGCTTCGCTTATGTGGTGGGCCAGGACGGGCGTTGTGGCGGCTTGCTCGGGCGTCAGGCCTGTCTGCACGGCTTCGAGGTCGGCTATGGTGCGCGCTACGCGCAGGATGCGGTCGAAGGCGCGGGCCGACATGTCCAGGGCTTCCATCCTCTGTTTCAGCCGCTCGAGGCCGGCGGGGTCGGGCCATGCGTATTTCCGGAGCAGGCGCGAGTTCATCTGAGCGTTGCAGAAGACCCCCTTTTCGGCGGTAAATCTCACTTGCTGCACATGGCGTGCGGCCTCCACGTCTGCACGCATTTCGGCGCTCGAAAGGCCCGGTCGCCGAGAGGCCATGTCGTCGAACTCCACCGGCTGTATCTCTATCTGGAGGTCGATACGGTCCATGAGCGGGCCGGAGATGCGGCTCATGTATTTCTGCACCGCGCCGGGCGGGCAGGTGCACCGGCGCCGTGGATGGCCGTAGTAGCCGCAGGGACACGGGTTCATCGATGCCACGAGCATGAACGAGGCCGGATATGTAACGGAATATTTGGAGCGTGATACGGTGATTTCGCGGTCTTCGAGCGGCTGGCGCAGCACTTCGAGGACGGTGCGGGGGAACTCAGGGAACTCGTCGAGGTAGAGGATTCCGTGGTCGGCGAGCGAGATTTCTCCGGGCTGCGGGGTAGAGCCTCCTCCTACCATTGCCACTGGCGATACCGTGTGGTGCGGCATACGGAAGGGGCGGTGGGTCATCAGCATGGAGCCGCTTCTGAGCTTGCCGGCCACGCTGTGTACCTTGGTAGTCTCCAGTGCCTCGCGGAGCGTGAGCGGCGGCAGGATGGTGGGTATGCGCTTGGCCATCATCGACTTGCCGCTGCCCGGCGAGCCTGACATGAGGATGTTGTGACCGCCGGCACAGGCTATCTCTATGGCGCGTTTCACGGCCTCCTGTCCTTTCACTTCGGCGAAGTCGCAGTCGAAAACCTGCGAATTGCGGGCGAAGAGTTCGCGTGTGTTCACGACTGTAGGCTGCGGAGCTTCCGGTTCCTCCTTTAGCAACGCGAGCGTTTCGGAGAGGGAACGGACCCCTATGACTTCGAGGTCGTTGACCACGGCGGCCTCCACGGCGTTGTCGGCGGGGACGATGAGACGGCGGAGTCCCATGGAACGCGCCAGTATGGCCATAGGGAGCGCGCCTTTCACCGGGAGCACGGAGCCGTCGAGCGAGAGTTCGCCCGTCACCATGGTTCCGGCCAGCGATTCTTCTGTCACAACTCCGGCGCAAGAGAGGACGCCGAGGGCCATAGGGAGGTCGAACGAAGCCCCTTCCTTGCGCACGTCGGCAGGTGAGAGGTTTATGACGATGCGGTGGTGGGGGTACTGGCAGCCGCTGCTGCGTATTGCGGCCACGATGCGCGTGTAGCTCTCCTGCACGGCCTTGTCCGGGAGGCCTACTATGGTGACGGTGGCGCCGCGTTCCATGGCCGTCTCCACGGTGACGGCGCGTGCGTCTATGCCGTGGATTGCCGCGCTGTAAATCTTGGTGAGTTTCATGGCTTCAGGGAGTCTTTGGGAGTGGATTTGCGTATCAGCGGGCGCGTGGCCTTAAGGGCGCCCCCGGCATCGGCACCGCGGTATTTCTGGTTTCCCTTGGTGTCGAGGACCACGAACCAGGGGGAAGACGGAAGGGCGAATGGTACTATGGAAGAGTGCATACGTCCGCCGGGAGCCCATGCTTCGGTGAGGGCAGTGGACAGCGGGAGCGAGTCGAGGCGCACGTGGCTGAGCCAGGTGATGGTATCGGAACCCAGCGATACGTTCAGCAGGGCGAAGCGCGGAGCCGAGCCTTTCTCTTTCAGCAGCGCCTTGAGGGAGTCGATGTCGCGGCGGTGCATGTCCTCGTCACCAAGCTGGAAGTATAGCAGGATGGCGTCGTAGTCGCGCGTCTGGAAGCGGCGTATGGTCTCGCCCTGGCAGTGGAGCTTGAAGTCGGCGATGCGGGGGGGCGTCTGCGCCAGGGCGCCGGTAGGCTGGTCCGAGCGGCCTGCGGCGGCAATGACTTCCTCGCTGCGGGCACTCTCCGAGAGCGAGTTCCACAGCCGGGTGTATCCGGCTTCGTCTTCGGAGCGGTCGTAGATGGTGAGGAGAAGGAGCGCCGAGAGCTCGTCGTCCTTGTTTTCTTTGACATATTTGGCTATGGCGGCGTTCAGTTGCTTCGTTTCGCGCTTTTTGAGCACGGCGAGGTTGGCGAGGCGCCACTTGGTCCAGCGTTCGTTGATGCCGTTGCCGGAAACTTCCCAGGAGAAGGGTTCATCCTCTTTTCCGGAGATGAGGATGTCGTCGCCGCGTTCGGCCCAGAACCACATTTGCGGCCCGTCGGGTTTCCCGGCGCCGCTGAGCCATACGAGCGTCGGGCGTATGGTGGAACACTTGACGGTCCCTTTGCCGGCGTTTACCGAGAGGGCTGTTTCGGTGACCCATCCGGCCTTCTTGCCGGCGGCGTAATATGTGAGGGTGATGACGCGTGAGGTTGAGGCGGGGAACTCAGCGGTGACGTTGAACTCCTTGCTGCGGCAGGCGCAAAGCGTGATGGTGAGCAGGGCCGCGAAGATAATCCGGAAACACTTCATGCCACAAAGTTACGAAAATAAACGTCACCGCCCAAACCGCGGCCCGGAAAAATCGTACAATAATCAAAAAAGCAGGCCCCGAAGTATTAGGGGTCTGCTGTATTTTCAGGCGTCAGTTCCTGTTTTTGACCGGGAGTTCCCGGCGGGGAGCTCTTATTCCTTGTATTTCTTGAGGATAAGGGCGGCGTTGTGGCCTCCGAAGCCGAAGGTGTTGCTCAGGGCGGCGTTGATTTCGCGTTTCTGGGCCTTGTTGAACGTGAAGTTCAGGTTGTAGTCTATCTCCGGGTCGTTGTCTCCCTCCTCGTGGTTGATGGTGGGAGGCACGATGCCGTCGGTGATTGCCTTGACGGTGAAGAGCGCTTCGAGGGCACCGGCGGCGCCGAGGAGATGACCCGTCATGGACTTGGTAGAGCTGAGGTTCATCTTATAGGCGTGCTCGCCGAACACCTTCTTGATGGCTTTCTCTTCGCCGGAGTCGCCGACGGGCGTGGATGTGCCGTGGAGGTTGACGTAGTCGATGTCTTCGGGCTTCATGCCGGCGTCGCGCAGGGCGTTTTCCATCACGAGTACGGCACCGAGGCCTTCGGGGTGTGTGGCGGTGATGTGGTAAGCGTCTGCGCTCATGCCACCGCCTGCCACTTCGGCGTAGATTTTGGCGCCGCGGGCCTTGGCGTGTTCGAGTTCTTCGAGCACGAGGGCGGCGGCGCCTTCGCCGATAACGAAGCCGTCACGCGAGCCGCTGAAGGGGCGCGAAGCGGTGGCAGGGTCGTCGTTGCGTGTCGAGAGGGCGCGCATGGAGTTGAAACCGCCCACTCCGGCCGGGAAGATGGCAGCTTCCGCACCGCCCGCTACGATGGCGTCGGCCTGGCCGAGGCGGATGTAGTTGAAGGCGTCGATGAGGGCGTTGTTCGACGAGGCGCAGGCCGAGACGGTGCCGAAGTTGGGGCCGTGGAAGCCGTGGTCGATAGAAATCTGACCGGCGGCGATGTCGGCGATCATCTTGGGGATGAAAAAGGGGTTGTACTTCGGTCCCTTGTCGGCGTTTATGGCGTAGTAACCGGCTTCCTCCTCGAAAGTGTGGAGGCCGCCGATACCGGCGGCGAAGATTACACCCACGCGGTTGTGGTCCACGTCTTCGGTGTCGAGCCTGGCGTCATTGATAGCCTCGTCGGCGGCCACCAGAGCATACATGGCGTAGAGGTCGAGCTGCCGCGCCTTGCGACGGTCAAAATGGTCGGCGGGATTGAAGTCCTTCACTTCACATGCGAAACGTGTTTTGAACAACGAAGCGTCAAAATGTGTGATGGGGCCTGCTCCGCTGACACCCTCCACGGCGTTGCGCCATGAGGTCTCGACGTCATTGCCAATGGGCGTCAGTGCGCCCAGACCCGTTACTACTACTCTTTTTAATTCCATATATGCTGATTGCGGATGCTGTTGGGGGTTTGGGGTTTGCTTATTTCTTGTTGTTCTCGATATAGCTGATGGCGTCGCCTACAGTGGTGATTTTCTCAGCCTGGTCATCGGGAATCTGGATTCCGAATTCTTTCTCGAATTCCATGATGAGTTCAACTGTGTCCAGAGAGTCTGCACCGAGATCTTTGCTGAATTCAGCGCTCGGAGTAACCTCGTTTTCGTCAACACTCAGTTTGTCTACGATGATAGCTTTTACTCTTGATTCTATGTCAGACATGTCTTAAGATTTTTTTGTTAATACTGTTTTTTCTATTATTCAGACTGCAAAGTAAGCTATAATTTTTCAATTGAGGAAATTTTTCAGGGATTTTTGCACAACTTTTTTGATTATGTGCATGAAATCGGGTTGATTTTGTGTGGAAATTAACCCTTTGTAGTTATTATTAACATCCTTTAACGGCGATTGTCTGCGCTTTCTCCAGCTTTTCGGGGCTTGCGCGGGAGTGTAGCTAACATGGCTGTCATTACTAAATTAGCCCTGTGGACGCGCTTAGCTACGGAAAGCTGACGCGCGGAGCGGCTCCGGGGAGCGCTCCGCGCGTGTATGGCAGGGGGAGACGGGCGGTTTATACCGTCCAGGTCTCGTGGGTCTTTTCTATCATGGTGCGCAGGGAGTCGAAGCCGTATTTGGCTTTCACTTCGCGCACCTGCTCGGCAACGGCCGTCTCGTAGCTGATGCTGTTATAGTCGCGGATTACGCCGATGGCCAGCGGCAGGGTGTCGCCGTCCATCATTGCCAGCCGCTGCTGCAGGAAGTTGTCCTCGCAGTGGGCGTCGTGTACCAGCACGTCGTCGAGGGTATAGCCGTCTTCGCCGATGGTGACGGCCTTGAGGCCGAAGCCCTCCTGCACCAGGCCTTTCTTAAGGTCTTTGCCGAAGAGCATTTTCTCGCCGTGACGAAGGTGGATGGTGTGCTCTTCGCGGTGCGCGGCATCGCAGAGGCGGGAGTGGATGCCGTTGTTGAAGATAACGCAGTTCTGCAGAATCTCCACTACGGAAGCACCCTTGTGGCGTGCGGCGGCTATCATGACCTCCTTGGAGGTGTCGAGGGCGATGTCGAAGCTGCGTGCGAAGAAGTTTCCGCGCGCGCCGAAGCAGAGTTCGGCGGGGATGAAGGGGTCTTCCGTGGTGCCGTAGGGGCTGGATTTCGACACTGTGCCGCGATCGGATGTCGGTGAATACTGCCCTTTTGTTAGGCCGTAGATTTTGTTGTTGAAGAGCAGGATGTTGATGTCTATGTTGCGGCGCAGGGCGTGGATGAAGTGGTTGCCGCCGATGGCCATGCCGTCGCCGTCGCCGGACACCTGCCATACGGTGAGTTCGGGTCGTGCGGTCTTGAGGCCGGTGGCTACTGCGGCCGCACGGCCGTGGATGGTGTGCATGCCGTAGGTGTTCATGTAATAGGGGAGGCGCGAGGAACAGCCGATGCCGGAGATGACGACGGTGTCCTCGGGGGGTACGCCGAGCGCTGCCATGGCCTTGTTCAGAACATTGAGTATCGCGTGGTCGCCGCAGCCCGGGCACCAGCGTGCCGTCTGCGAGTTTTTATAGTCGGAGGGTTGGAAACCCGTTACGTTTTCGTCCATTTCTATATCTTACTTAAGGCATTTGGTGTTCTCGATATGTTTCTTCACTGCGTCGGTGATTTCGTAGACCATGAAGGGCTGGCCTTCCACCTTATTGATTCGGAGTATTTCCTTTTCGGGGAGTTTGGCCTGGAGGTAGTCTGCGAACATTCCGGTGTTGAGCTCGGCCACGATGACGCGTTTGAAGCGGCGCAGGGTGTCGAGGGCGTTCTTGGGCAGCGGGTTGATGTACTTGAACTGGGCGAGGGCCACGGGAGTACCTTCGGCGTTGAGCTGTTCGGTTGCGGTGAGCAGGTGGCCGTAAGTGCCGCCCCAGCCCACGAGCAGGGTGTCGGCCCCGGTGTCGCCCTTAAGCTCGAGTTCGGGAATGTCGTCGGCTATGCGGGCTATCTTTTCGCGGCGCCGGTCGGTCATGAACTGGTGGTTGGCGCCGTCGGTGGAGATGACCGAGGTCTTGGCGTCCTTTTCGAGGCCGCCTATGCGGTGCATTCCGCCGCAGGTGCCGGGCAATGTCCAGTAGCGTGCCAGTGTCTGCGGGTCGCGGTCGTAGGGTTTCCAGCCGTTTTCGAGCATCTCCGGCGTGGAGAAGTGCGGGTGGATGGCGGGGAACTCGTCGTCTTCAGGTATGCGCCATGCCGACGAGCCGTTGGCGATGAAGGCGTCGGTGAGCAGTATGACCGGGGTCATGTGCTCCAGGGCGATGCGCGCGGCCTGGAACGCCATGGTGAAGCAGTCGGTGGGGCTTACGGCCGAGAGGACGCAGACGGGCGACTCTCCGTTGCGGCCGTAGAGGGCCTGGAAGAGGTCGGTCTGTTCCGTTTTGGTGGGGAGGCCTGTCGAGGGGCCACCGCGCTGCACGTCGATGACCACGAGGGGGAGTTCGGCCATTACGGCCAGGCCGATGCCTTCGCTCTTGAGGGCGAGGCCGGGGCCGGAGGTGGAGGTGACGGCCAGGTTGCCGGCATACGATGCGCCGATGGCCGAGCAAACGCCCGCAATCTCGTCTTCCATCTGCACGGCCTTGACGCCGAGGTCTTTACGCTTGGCCAGCTCGTGGAGGATATCGGTGGCGGGAGTTATGGGGTAGGAGCCGAGGAAAAGGGGCAGACCGCTCTTCTCGGAAGCCAGGATGAGGCCCCATGCGGTGGCGGTATTGCCGTTGACGTCGGTATATGTCCCGGGTCGTTCGTCGGCCGTCTCAATGCGGTAGGTGGGCATTGAGCTGTGGGTGTTGTGGCCGTAGTCCCAGCCGGCGTGGATGACCTTGGCGTTGGCTTCGTAGACGGCGGGTTTCTTGGCGAACTTGGTCTGGAGTTTGCGCAGGACGCTGTCTACGGGACGGTCGAAAAGCCAGCAGATGAGGCCGAGGGCAAGCATGTTTTTGCACTTCATCATGGCTTTGAGGTCCATGCCGGAGTCGGCGAGCGCCGATTTCACGAGCGTAGTCATGGGGACGGCCATGAAGCGGTCGGGGGCAATTCCGAGTTCCTTTACGGGGTCGTCGGTCTTGTACTCCGCTTTTTTGAGGTCGAGGGGACGGAAGGTGTCCGTGTCGCAGATGATGATACCGCCGGGTTTCAGGAATTTGAGATTGGTCTTGAGAGCGGCGGGGTTCATGGCCACGAGGACGTCGGCCTGGTCGCCGGGAGTGTGGACGCCGCGGCCGATGTGGACCTGGAAACCGGACACGCCGCTGAGCGAGCCCTGCGGGGCGCGGATTTCGGCCGGATAATCCGGGAAGGTGGAAATTTCGTTACCCTCGCCGGCCGAGACGTTCGAGAAGATATTGCCGGCAAGCTGCATGCCGTCGCCCGAATCGCCCGAAAAGCGAACCACAACCCTGTCTAATGTCTTAACATTGGTATTGTGCAACATGATATTTGAAGGTTACAATATAAGGTGCACCGTAGCTCCCCGGGGGAGCGGCGGAGCGCCATGATTTACAAATTTGCCGCAAAGGTACAACATTTTTTTTACTTAACCCCCTTTTCCCCGAAAAAATTGCACCGCCCCTTGTATCACACATTGCCATGGTCTGTCGGTACGTTTACACTACTACGATTTCGTTAGTTACAGAGCTGGATTTTTATACATATAAGGAGCAGGTGAAAAGGCTGTGCCAGCTACATTTTATTGTACAGTGTCCGCTTAAAATTATTGTATTGTATGTTTGTGCAACGATTACAAATCAATCCCCTGAGAATCAAGTAATTGAAATGAGATGTTACATGAGCGCAGAATTTGAAACGGCGAAATGTTACGTGAGCGCAGAATT
>DKVK01000032.1:0-25083 GCA_002491165.1 Porphyromonadaceae bacterium UBA7180 | reverse complement strand
GTTACGTGAGCGCAGAATTTGAAACGGTGAAATGTTACGTGAGCGCGGGATTTGGATAGTGGGGGCTGGGAGAAGTGGTTGTTTTTTATGGAATATGTAAAAAACAGCGGCTCCCGGCGTTGGGCCGGGAGTCGCGTATCTGGGGTTGTGGGAATCTGTTGGGAGGAGTCGCGGAGTCGCGGTTAGCGTTTGCCTTTGCGCTTTTCCTGCTCGCGGAGCATGGCCTGCTGCTGTTTCTGCATCTCTTCGAGGCGTGCCATGAAGCCGGATTTCTTTTTCGGTTTCTTGGCGTTGGCGGCCATGGCTTTGCGCACGCTGTCTTCCTTGATGGCCAGGCGGAATGCGTAGGTCTGGCAGATGGTGATCAGCAGCGACAGGAAGTAGTAATAGCTAAGGCCGGCCGCGTAGTTGTTGAAGAAAATCATGAAGAAGACCGGCATGAGGTACATCATCCACTTCATCCCCGGCATACCGGAGGATTGCTGGTTCTGCATATTAAGGTAGGTGTAGATGATGTTTGTGGCGGTCATCAACAGGCAGAACAGCGAGATGTGGTTGCCGAAGTATTCGGTCACGAGCGGGATGTTGCCGCTCCAGGAGATGATGGCGTCGGGAGCCGAGAGGTCATGCACCCAGAGGAAGTGTTGTCCGCGGAGTTCGATGCAGGAGGGGAAGAACTGGAAGATGGCGAAGAGTATAGGCATCTGTAGGAGCAACGGGAGGCAGCCCGAGAAGGGGGACGCGCCTGCCTGCGAGTAGAGTGCCATGGTCTTCTGCTGGCGCTTCATGGCGTTCTCCTGGCCGGGGTATTTCTCGTTGATGGCTTTGATGTCCGGGGCGAGGATGCGCATCTTGGCCTGGCTCTTGTAGCTCTTGTAGCTGAGCGGGAAGAGGATGAGCTTGATGAAGATGGTCAGCAACAGGATGATTATGCCGTAGTTCCACCCGAAGGAGCCCAGGAAGTTGAACACCGGGATGACGATGAGGGTGTTGACCCAACGGAAGATGGTCCAGCCGAGGGGTATTAGCTTGGTGAAGTTCATGTCCTCGTCGGGGACGATATTATCTTCGATGTCGGAGAAGAGGGGGTACAGGTTCGGGCCGAGGAACAGCGAGAACTGTGCCGGGATTTCGGCGTTCCAGTCGTAGTCGTTCACTTCGCTCTCGGCATTGAGGTCCTTGAGGTAGTCCGAGCCTTTGAGCACCTTTGAGTCGAAGTCGCAGGTGTTGAAGGGGCGGTCCGAGACAAGCACGGAGCTGAAGAACTGGTTCTTGAATCCGATCCAGCGCACCTTGGCCTGGCGTTCTTCGCTGTCGTCGCTGCTTTCGCTGAGGTGTTCCACGTCGCCGCCGGCGAACTTATAGTAGAGTCCGGAATTGCGTTCCTCGAACATGCGGCCCTGTTCCTGGCGTTTGACGCTCTGATGCCAGTTTACGCCGAGGTTGCGGTTGTTGCTGCGTGCCACGGCGGCCATGTTCTTCTGCACTATGCGCATCTTCACCACATAGTTCTCGCCCTTGGGGAGCGTGTATTCTATTCCCCAATAGGAGTCTGCCGTGGGGCTTACGCTCATGAGCACGGTGGAGTCGTTGACCACGCGCGGGGTGAAGTATAAGTCCTTGGTTGAGACGGGTTGCGGCATGGGAATGAGGAACTCGAATCCGTTCTTGTCACCCTCGAATAGGACTACGTTGGTGGGTTTTACCTTCTTATGCTCGTCTGCGCTGTATTCGGTGTCGTATTTTTTGAGCTGCGCGCGGGTGATGGAGCCCGATTTGGCGGATAGTTGCAGTGCGAGCACGTCGTTCTGCAGCGTCACCACAGTGTCCTTGCCTTGCAGGAACTGTGCGAAACGGCCGAACTTGCCGGCGTTCTCGCTGGCCGAGCGCACCAGGGCGAGGGCCTTGTCGCGCACTGCCGGGGCGATGTCGTCGGGCTTAGTGGAGTTGATCTTGGCGTAGTCAATGGCTTTGCCGTCGACGGTGACTGTGCCGTAGATTGAGTCGCCGCGGAGGCTGAGGTCCAGGGCGCCGCTCTTGAGTGTGGTGACGGCCACATTGTCGTCGCCGGTAGCGGTGGTGCCGTTGTCGGCGATGTTCTTGGCGAGCCACTCCTTCTCGGTGTCGGAGAGGGGCTCGGCGCGGGGTGCGGCCTTCTGCGTCTGCTCGGCCTTCTGCTCCTGCTGCGTGGCGTCCTGCTGTTCCTGCTTGGGCATGAGCCACATGAAGCCGAAGAACACCAGGGCCATGAGCAGAAGCCCGGTCATTGTGTTTTTATCCATTGTATCTTATTAATGGTGTGTTACTTGTTGGGTGCTTCTTCCTTCTTCTCCCGGCCGTAGGCGATGGCGGCCTTCACGAAGTCGATGAAGAGGGGGTTGGGGTTTAGTACGGTGGACTGGTATTCGGGGTGGTACTGCGTACCGATGAACCAGCGTTTTTCCGGCAGTTCCACTACCTCGACGAGCTTGGTGCGGGGATTCTGGCCGACGCACTGCATCCCGCCTTCCTCAAAGCGTCGGCGGAACTCTTCGTTGAACTCGAAGCGGTGGCGGTGGCGTTCGCTGACGGTGGTGGTGCCGTAGGCCTTGGCGGCGCGGCTGCCGGGACGCAACTCGCAGTCGTAGGCGCCCAGACGCATGGTGCCTCCCATGTTGGTGATGCTCTTCTGCTCCTCCATGAGGTCGATGACGTTGTGAGGTGTCTTGGTGTCTATCTCGGTGGAGTTGGCGTCCGTCATTCCGAGGACGTTGCGGGCATACTCTATCACCATGCACTGCATGCCGAGGCAGATGCCGAAGGTGGGTACGTCGTGTTCGCGGCACCACTTGATGGCCGTGAACTTGCCCTCTATGCCGCGTTGCCCGAAGCCCGGGGCTATGATGATGCCGTCCATGTCGCGGAGGCGTTCCTCGACGTTTTCGTCGGTGAGCTTCTCGCTGTGGATGTAGACGAGGTTGAGCCGGTGGTCGCAGTAGGTAGCGGCCTGGAAGAGGGACTCGCCGATGCTCTTGTAGGCGTCCTGGAGCTCGACGTATTTTCCCACGAGGCCGATGTTGACCACCTCCTGGGCGCCGGCTATCTTGTCGAGGAATACGTTCCATGCCTTGAGGTCGGGCTCGCCCTGCGGCACTATGCCGAGCTTGCGGAGCACTATCTCGTCGAATTTCTGCTCGTGCATCATGAGGGGGACCTGGTAGATGGTCGGTGCGTCGATGCTCTGGATAACGGCGTCGGCGGCCACGTTGCAGAACTGTGCCACTTTGCGGCGCATGGCGGCGGGGATGTCGTGTTCGGTGCGGAGCACCAGCACGTCGGGTTGGATACCCACCTGCTGCAACTGCTTCACGGAATGCTGGGTGGGTTTGGTTTTCAGCTCTTTGGCGGCGCGTATGTAGGGGACATAAGTGAGGTGGATGCTGATTACGTCGTCGCCCATTTCCCATTTCAGCTGGCGCACGGCCTCGAGGTACGGGGTGGACTCGATGTCGCCCACGGTGCCTCCTATCTCGGTAATCACGAAGTCATAGTCGCCGGTGTTGCCCAGCAGTTTGACGTCGCGTTTGATTTCGTCTGTGATGTGGGGTATAATCTGCACCGTCTTGCCCAGGTAATCGCCGCGGCGTTCCTTGTCGATGACGCTCTGGTAGACGCGGCCGGTGGTGACGTTGTTGGCGCGCGAGGTGCGGATGTTGGTGAAACGTTCGTAGTGGCCCAGGTCGAGGTCGGCCTCGTGGCCGTCTACCGTCACATAGCACTCGCCGTGCTCGTAAGGGTTGAGGGTGCCCGGGTCGATGTTGATATAGGGGTCGAATTTCTGGATGGTGACACGGTAGCCGCGCGAGAGAAGCAGGCGGGCCAGCGATGAGGAGATGATGCCTTTTCCAAGCGAGGAGACCACTCCTCCCGTTACGAAAATGTATTTAGTATTCACTGCTTTGTTATGCTTGACGTTGTGGGTTCGTTAACAAGGTGCAAAGTTAGCAATTTTTTCCGAGAAACGGGGCAAGTAATGGCAAAAACTGTACCCAAGCGATTTCCGGGGCATATTGTCCGGGGGAATTGCCCTGCCTTTCGAGGCGGAATTATTTTGGCGCGGCGCCCCGCGGAGTCAGGAGTCGAGGTCTCGTAGGTTGCAGCGGGCCAGCGAGCCGTCTTCGTTGCGCAGGTGCATGCCGTTGCCCTCGCAGTAGCGCCACAGGCGGCACGACGAGCAGGGCTCCTGGGCGCGCATCCACGCGCGGTCGCGGTAACGGCGGAAGCCCTTCTCCCATACCTCCATGAAGTCGTCGCGGTAAATGTTCCCTTCGTAGTATTGCGAGCGGATGGAGCCGCATCCCGAGATGGAACCGTCGATGAGCACCGAGGCCACGGACACTCCGGCGTGGCAGCGGTAGAAGCCGTCGCGCACTTCTCCTTCGTAGCCGCCGAGGAATCCTTCGCAGCAGTAGGAGGCCCGTATGCGCCCCTCGCGGCGGGTGGAGGCGATGAAGTCCATGAGGCGGCGGTATTGTTCCGGGGCGATGCGCAGCTCCGGGTTGTCCTTGGCGCGTCCGGCCGGGAAGATGGTGAAGAGCCGCCAGTGCTCCACTCCGAGCTCTATAAGCAGGTCGCGGAGCTGTGGCAGGGTAGAGAAGTTGCGAGAGTTGACGCAGGTAACGATGTCGAAAGCCACGTCTGGGTGTCGCAGGCAGGTGCGGATGGCGTCGACGGCGCGGACGAAGGTGCCGGGAGAGTTGCGCAGCCAGTCGTGTTCCGGTTCCAGGCCGTCGAGACTTATGGTGAGCGAGCGCAGTCCGGCGCGGCGCAGCCGCTCGAAGCGCTCCGGGGTGAGCGCGCGCCCGTTGGTCACCATTCCCCACGGGAACTCGCGGCGGTAGAGCTCGCGTCCCACCTCCTCGAGGTCGGCGCGCACCAGCGGTTCGCCGCCGGAGATGATTATCAGACAGTTATGGGGGTCAATGTGCGGGCGAATGCTGTCCACGACGCGGAGGAAATCCTCGGCCGGCATGTCGGGACGGCCGGTGTGCGCCTCGCAGTCGCTGCCGCAGTGCAGGCAGTTCACGTTACAGCGGTGGGTGGATTCCCAGAAAAGCTGCCGCAGCTCGTGGCGTTTGCGTTCCAGGCCTGTCTGCGCGCGCCACAGCTCCAGCGCCAGGCGCTTCCGCGCCCCGATGCCGGGAACTTTCCCTTGTTTCGTGTCGTCGCTCATGTAGGGTTATTTGTTGTGTCCGGGGGCTTCGGGAACTTGGCAGGTTTCATGGCCTGAATCGTCGGAGACCGTGTCCTGGACGTCTTCATATCCCTTCATGACCGGCCCATACATTACTGGTATCTCTTTTTCTTCGCCGCACGAGGTGCCGCAGAGTAGCGATATCGCTATCCCGCAGAAGCCGGAAAGGAATCCCAATGTTTTTTTACGTAGCTTTTTCATAAATAAGGTATCAGGCTCCCGGGGGGGAGAGGTTATAGTTTGAAAGTGCCTGTGAGGAGGTCGGGGGTGTAGACCCATTCCTTGATGCGGTCGGCTATAACCTGCGGCGGCATGTGGCTCTCGCGCAACATGGCGGCGGAAACCGGGCGTCCGAAGACCACGCGATAGGATGAACCGCGCGCGCCCACCAGTTCGGCGGGGAGCATGGCCTGCTCGAGGTTTATCCTGATGCCCAGGCGTTTGCGAAGCCGTGCCCGGCGGTAGAATTTCATGGAGTTCGACCCCTCGAAGCGCAGCGGTATGATGTCGCGTCCGCTCTGCAACGCCTTGGCCACGAAGGCCTTGTGCCATGCAAGGTCCTTGATTTCCTTGCCCTGGAGCCGCGACACGAGTCCTGCGGGGAAGATGAGGATTTGCGCTTCGCCGGCGTAGGCGTCGTTGATGGCGGCGGCGGCCTTGCGTCCCTGCGAGCCGTACTTGTTGATGGGGAGAAACACGTCGGTCAGCGGCTCCACGTTCATCAGCAGGTCGTTGACCAGGAAGTAGACATTCCGGTCGCCGTACAGCTCGCCGAGTATGCTGATTAGCGAAATGCCGTCGAGTCCGCCGAGCGGATGGTTAGAGGCGAAGACGAACCGTCCCTCCTCGGGGATATTCTCCAACCCTCTGACTTCTAATGAGATGCCGAGGTCGTGGAGGGCGGCGCGTGCGAAACTGCTGCCGCGCTTCGGATAAGTGCGGCGCAGTATACCGTTGAGTTCCTCCTGACGGATGGTTCGTTCCAGTCGGCGCACGACCCACCGTGGCACGAAGCGCATGGCGCCCGGTGCCCGGCGGCGAAGGATGGCCTGCAGGTCAAGCTGCAACGGCCCTTTCCCTTCTTCCGTCATGTCGGTTTATTTGAAATCGGCCGGCATTATCATGATGTCCACATTGCCGCCGTCGTTGCCCACGAGGCGCAGGATGAACATCGTGTTGGTGTCCTTGAGCGCCTGGATGAGGTCCTGGCTCTCTTTGTCGCTTTTCATTTCGTCCACCATCTGCTTCTTCATCATGTCGGTGGGAACCTGCTGCAGGTCGGCCGAAGAGGCGGGTACTTCCTGGGTGACGATTATGGCATCTGTTCCGAAGAGTGTTTTCTCAAAGCTGATGGGGTTCTTGACGCCGGCGGCTGCGGCCTGTTCTTCAGCCTCGCTGAGGAACTTGGCGATAACGGGGTTCGAGGGAGTGGCGGAGGCGAGCATCATGATGGCAGCTGCTGCGGTTACTAAAAAGTTCATAATCAAATGTTTAGAATGTGTAAAAATAGTCGGTGGGCTAAAAGGTAAGCCCTTGCAGCCCTTTGTGAACTGCGGGGCGAGTCGACAATGACCCACCAAACCAAATGCAAAGGTATAAAAATTTTTCGGAATACAAATCCTCTCCCGCTAAAATTCAGTAAGGGTTGTGCGAATTGTAAGTCATAATCCGTCGTGTGCGGGGTTTATAGTGGCATGAATGTTAAAGGATGTGTTAAAAGTGTTAAATCGTATAGCAGGTTTATAGTAAATGTGTAACGTTGCCAAAATGTGAGTTCTCTTTTCCGGAGACTGTACCTTTTATTTACTGACCGAAATATGAGTGGCCGTAAATTGTATGGGCTCGACTATATTCAAAGACTCTGATTACAAACTAAAAATTACAGATTCATGAAGCAAGTTTTACTTATTTCCGCGGCCGTGGCGCTTTCCGCAGCCGCAGTCTCCGCACAGGAGCCGGTGCGCGTCGCTTCTGCCGCACGCGCTCAAAGAGCCGTCACGGTGAAGGCCGCCTCCCCGCAAGTGCTCAGCTCCCGCACGCTTTCGGGCAACGTCAAGATGCAGACCGTCAGGAACGGCGGCAAGGTATACAAACGCATAGTAGGTCTCGAAGGCAACCGCGTGATTCAGCCCCGTCGCGCAGCCCGCGCCGAAGCCGCTTCCGGCTACGCCCTGAACGAAGACTTCGAGGGTTACACCGGCGAAGGGTGGATGCCCGAAGGGTGGCAGGCCCTATCTAAAGACGCCACTACGCAGAACCCGTGGTTTGTGTATAACAACTGCCAGTTTATGAATTATCAAGGTGCTTGTGTGGCTTCTTGTAACTACAACCCCAATTTTATCGACGAATGGCTCGTAACACCTACCGTCCATGTAGAGGAGGGGATGATACTGCGCTATCTCATTGACTGTGAACCGCTATGGATGTATTCCACCGACAATGTGGACTGGGACACGATGTCCTACATCGGCGAAAAGACACAGGTCTACACCATAAAAATCAACATCTCGGAAGACGGTGGCAATACATGGACGACACTTGACGACCTTGCACAGCGTCCCGGGTTCCTGGCCATGGGTTTCGAGGAGGCCATGTATTATGACAACTCGTTGGCCCCGCAAATCATAGACCTTTCAGATTATGCGGGCAAGGATGTAAAAATCGGTTTCGAGTATGTGGGCACCGACGGACAGTTGCAGAGCATCGACTGTGTCTCGGTGGGCTATCCTGCCCTCAACGCCGCTTATTACTACCCCTTCGAGACACTATGCTTCGGCACCGACCCGAACTTCACGCAGTGGGCGCTCGACGTGGCCATGCTGCCGGTCTACTCGCCCCTGACGTGGATGAACGCCAGCGACGGCAACCCCGACAACACGACTTATACATGGAGCTACATGGCGGCCGACAACAGCCAGCTCACTTCCACCGACGAAGAACTGACCGAAACCTACCGCACCGATTACACCTCGGAGTTCACCACGCGCAACAATATGTACACCGCGCCGGTGCTCCGCGCCGAAGCGCCTAACGCCGCACCGGGCGAGTTCTCGCTCTATAACTATTTCCAGACAGGAGGCAAACCGGAAGCCTCGCTTAAAGACGAGCAAGGCAACGCCGCCCTCTATAACCTGGGCCTCACCACCTTCGCAAGCTCCGAAGGCCTCAGCTTCGCCACCGGTGGCGAAGACTCGTCGCCCATCTTCGGCTACGATGCCAACGTGGACAAATTCTGGACCGACTATAGGTCGCTGAAGTCATTAAGGAGGCTAAGAACGCTACAAGGCGCAGATTCCTTGTGTGCCGGCCCGGAGTCTCAGCCCGGAGTTTTGGTTCTGCGAGCCAGCTTCTGCTTGCGGGGTGTGGGTTTGCGGTCGGGCGTTTCGGGCGGCAGGAGAGTTGCAGCGGGAGCGGGATTAACATCTTTTTTTGGGGGAGGATTTGGCGGGTTGGGGATTTTTTTGTAATTTTGTGAGTTAATTGCCGGGCGGAGCTTTCCGCGGCGCAGCAATCAAAAGAAATCGTTTATATGGCATCAGAAGAATATCAGAATACGGCCGAACAGGCCCCGAAACATTATCAGGCAGACAATATCCAGGTGCTGGAAGGTCTGGAGGCCGTGCGCAAACGCCCGGCGATGTACATCGGAGACATCTCGGGCCGCGGCCTGCACCATCTGGTCTATGAGGTCGTGGACAACTCCATAGACGAAGCCCTCGCCGGCTACGCCAACCATATCGAAGTCACTATCCTCGAAGACAACAGCATACGCGTGGTGGACAACGGCCGTGGTATCCCCGTGGATATGCACGAGAAGATGCACAAGCCGGCCCTCGAGGTGGTGCTTACCGTGCTCCATGCCGGCGGTAAGTTTGACAAGGGGTCTTACAAGGTTTCCGGCGGTCTGCACGGTGTGGGCGTAAGTTGCGTCAACGCCCTGTCGGACTACCTCCGCGCCGAGATTCACCGCGAAGGCAAGGTCTACATGCAGGAATACGCCTACGGCAAGCCCACCACCGGGCTGAAGGTGATAGGGGAGAGCGACCACACCGGAACGACCATCATCTTCCATCCTGACGCGTCGATATTCACCGAAACCGTATACGACTACGAAACGCTGGCCAACCGTCTGCGCGACCTGGCGTTCCTGAACGCCGGCATCACGCTGACGCTAACGGATATGCGCGAACTCGACGAGGAGGGCAATCCCCGCTCCGAACGCTTCCACAGCGACGAGGGGCTGAAGGAGTTCGTGCGCTACATTGACCAGGGCAAGGAACACCTCATCGAGGACGTCATCCACATCAACACCGAGAGCAAGGGTGTCCCCATCGAAGTAGCGATGACCTACAACACCTCGTTCAACGAAAACATCTACAGCTACGTAAACAACATCAACACCATAGAGGGGGGCACGCACCTCACCGGCTTCCGCCGCGGCCTGACCACGACCCTCAAGAAGTATGCCGAAGACAACCACCTGCTCGACAAGCTGAAGATAGAACTGTCGAAGGAGGACTTCCGCGACGGCCTCACGGCTGTAATCTCCGTGAAGGTGGCCGAGCCGCAGTTCGAGGGCCAGACCAAGACGAAGCTTGGCAACAACGAGGTTATGGGCGTGGTCTACACGGCCATCAGCGAGGCCCTGCGCAACTTCCTGGAGGAGAACCCCAAGGAGGCACGCAAGATAGTGGACAAGGTAATCCTTGCCGCGCAGGCGCGCCACGCGGCCTACAACGCACGCATGAAGGTGCAGCGCAAGTCGCCCCTCGGCGGCGCCGGACTTCCCGGCAAGCTGGCCGACTGCAAAAGCCGCGACGCCGCCGCCTGCGAGCTTTTCCTCGTGGAGGGTGACTCGGCCGGCGGTTCCGCAAAGTCGGGCCGCAACCCCAACTACCAGGCCATCCTGCCGCTGCGCGGTAAAATCCTCAACGTGGAGAAGGCCATGGACCACAAGGTGTTCGAGTCGGAGGAAATAGTGAACATGTTCAAGGCCCTGGGCGTCACCATCGGTACCGAAGAGGACTCCAAGGAACCCAACATGAGCAAGCTCCGCTACCACAAGATTATTATCATGACCGATGCCGACGTGGATGGTGCGCACATCGCCACGCTGCTGATGACTTTCTTCTTCCGACGCATCCGCCCAATCATCGACAACGGCTACCTCTACATAGCAACGCCGCCTCTCTACAAGTGCACCATGAAGGGCAAGAACAAGGTAAGTGAATATGCGTGGGACGACCGCCAGGTGCAGGAGTTCGTGGACCGTGTGTGTGGCGGCGACCGCTCCAAACTCACTTTGGTGCGCTACAAAGGTCTCGGCGAGATGAACCCCGAGCAGCTCTGGGAAACCACCATGGACCCGGAAAACCGAATGCTCAAGAAGGTGACCCTCACCAACGCGGCCGAAGCCGACCGTGTCTTCTCCGTGCTTATGGGCGAAGAGGTGGCCCCGCGTCGCGAGTTCATAGAGGAACACGCCACCTACGCTAACATAGACGCCTGACGCGACGACTGAACCATACACATAAAAACCGCCAATACCCGGAAAAATTGAACAACGCGCCACAACATAACGAGCATCGACTTCAACTGCGGCAGCGCCTGCGCCAGCGGGTGAAGATTCACCGCGAGGGGACCAATATCCTGCTCGTGTTGGCGGCTATGTTGCTGAGTGTCAACGCGGTGGTGTGGCTTTTCCTGCCGCCCTGGATATTGCCGGGGCTATGCTCGGCGGTGTCGCTGGTGTGCTACGGCTTCGTCTTCAACTTCTTCCGTTGCCCCAACCGCAAATACCGCGGCGAACTGAAGGATATGGTCATCTCGTCGGTCGACGGCCGCGTGGTTGCCGTCGAGGAGGTGGACGAGCCGGAATACATCAAGGGGCGTGCGTTGCAGCTCTCCGTCTTCATGTCGCCGCTCAACGTGCACGCCAACTGGTATCCCGTGGAAGGTCGCGTGGAATATGTGCGCCACCACCGCGGGCGGTTCCTGTCGGCTTATTTGCCGAAGTCGAGCACCGAGAACGAGCGGAGCACCATAGGGATAGTGTGCGACGGAGGCCAACACATCACCGCGAGGCAGATAGCCGGCGCCATGGCGCGGCGCATCGTCACCTATGCCCGGAAGGGAGACCGCGCAAGCGTCGTCGACCATCTCGGCTTCATAAAATTCGGTTCGCGCGTGGACCTCTTCCTCCCCATCGGCACCGAGCCGCTCGTCGCCATCGGCGACCGTGTGAGCGGTGGCCTTACTCCCGTCGCAAAAATGCCCCCGGCCGACGGGTGACCGGAACTTTCCGCACCGCGTAGGCGTTTCACCTTAACACACCTTAAAACCCAGCAACCGATATGAATGTCATAGTTCGCAATATCCCCAACACGATAACGTGCATCAACCTCATAGCGGGCGTCATGGCCATCATTTTTCTTACCGGCGAGCCGAACCCCGCCCAGTCATGGCAACCGTGGATGAGCGCGGCTATCTGCATCGCCGTGGCCGCGGTGGCCGATTTCTGCGACGGACTGGCCGCCCGCGCCCTGAAAGCATACTCCAACCTCGGTAAGGAGCTCGACTCTCTCTGCGACCTGGTGAGCTTCGGTGTGGCACCGGCCATAATGGTCTACAAATGCTTCGCCGCCGATGCCACGACGGCTCCGATTTCCTACCTTGCAATATTGATAGCGGTTTGCGGCGCCCTGAGGCTCGCCCGCTTCAACATCGATGACCGCCAGACCACCTCGTTCATAGGTCTGCCGATTCCGGCCAACGCGCTCTTCTGGATAGGTTTTACCGCAATGTTTTACGCCAATCCCGCCATGCTGGGGCGGATACCGGCAGCCATTGTCATTGTTGTCGAAAGTCTGCTGATGGTGCTCCCCGTGCCGTTGGTGTCGCTCAAGTTCAAGAACCTGCGGTGGCGCGGCAACGCGCGGCGCTGGCTTACAATCGTCGCCGCCGTGGTGTGTGTGTCCACAATGGGTGTCCCGGGTCTCATGTGGACTATCGTGGCTTACGTTTTAATTTCTCAAATGCCTGTCAAATAAGGTTATGGGTGGATTTATAACAGTACTTGTATTAATAGCACTCTTTTATATCCTGTGGCTTTGTATGCCGTGGATACGACGCAAGGCGCAGCAGAAGATGGCCGAGAAGGTGGAGGATTACCTCCGCAGTGCCACCGGTATGCCTCCGCGCGAGAAGAAAAAGAAAAGCCGCAATCCCTTTCGTCGGCAAGAGGAGGATGACGGAGCATCGCCATACGGCAACCCTCGACCGCACTACGGACGCCGTCGCGCCGACGAACCGATTATCCCCAAAGAATACGCCGAAGACGTGGAGTATACCGAGTTCAAGAGCTACAGCTCCGAGACTGAAATCCGCGACGACGGCGACAATGTAGCATACCGCAGCCAGGAACAGGTGGAAGACGCCGAGTGGATAGAAATAAAAGAGCCCAAGAAGCCGGGTAGAAAGTGAATGTTATGTCCAAGACCTTGTATGTCAGCGATTTGGACGGCACGCTGCTGACGGGCCGCACGGAGATAAGCGACGAAAGCCGGCGCCTGCTCAACGAGGCCATAGCCCGCGGCGCGCAGTTTACCATAGCCACGGCACGAACTCCGGCCACCGTCGCCGGGTTGCTCCGCGGAGTGGAAATGCGCCTCCCTGCCGTGGTCATGACCGGCGCGGCCCTTTGGGATACACGTACCCTTAAATACTCCGACATTTGTACCATCCCGCCGGAAACCGTAGCGCGACTGCGCCGCATCTACATAGACTGCGGTGTCCCCACCTTCATCTACCGTCTGGAGGATGACAAGATAGTCATCTACCACTCCGGCGATCTCACTGAGCTGGAGCGCGAGTTCATGCGGCAACGCATGGGCAACCCTTTCAAGCGCTTTGAGCACGTCAGGGTGGACAGCCATGGTTTCCCCATGCAACACGACAATGTGGTGCTCTTCTATGCCATGCTCCCCAACGGGCGCATAGAACGCGCCTATCCCGAAATCAAGGAGTTGGATGTCAACGCCTTGATGTACCATGATATGTTCGGCCCCGAGATTGCCATACTTGAAGTTTTCGGGCCTGAGACATCGAAGGCCAACGCCGTGCGCCGACTGGCCCGGCGCATCGGCGCCGACCGCATAGTGGCCTTCGGCGACAACCTCAACGACCTGCCGATGCTCCGCATCGCCGACCTGTCGGTGGCTGTCGCCAATGCCGTGGAAGACGTGCGCAGCCAGGCCGACGTCATCATAGGGGATCATGACGAAGACGCCGTGGCACGTTTCATCCTCAACGACATCTCCAATGAAAACCTATAGTTTCGTCGACCGCCGCCGTCTGGGCAAATTCCTGCTACTCGCCGTGGCACTCGCCCTCATCGTCACTTTCCTGCTAATTTCGAACAGCATCGTGAAGCAACTCGCCCACCAGGAGCGCGAGCGCATGAACATCTGGGCCGAGGCAACCGAACGCCTTGCCTCTACAGAGACAAACACCGACTTCGAGTTCCTGCTCGGCATCATTCGGCAGAACAACAGCATACCGGTGCTCGTGGCCGACCATAACGGCAACGTGGTGGAGTTCCGCAACTTCAATCTCCCAGACAAGAATGACAAGGACAAATTTTCGTTCTACGACATCAGCGAGGAGAACCGCAATTACCTCAATTCCAGGCTCGAACGCATGACCGGAGGCCGCAAGATAGCCGATGCCGCAAAGGGGAACGACCACTTTATCGAGGTCAAGGGGATGGAAAACTCCCGCCTATACATCGTCTACGAAGATTCCATACTGCTTCGGCGTCTCAGCCTTTATCCATATATCCAGCTGGGTGTGATGATAGCGGTGGTGCTTGTGATTTATCTCATCTTCGTCTACACCAAGCGCGCGGAACAGAACCGCGTCTGGGTAGGCCTTTCCAAGGAGACTGCCCACCAGCTCGGCACGCCCATTTCGTCGCTTATGGCATGGACGCAGTATCTCGAAGCTATTGAGGTGGACAAGTCGGTGACCGACGAGATAGACAAAGACGTGCGACGGCTGCGCACCATAGCGGAGCGCTTCTCCAAGATAGGTTCTCGCCCCGAAATGGAGTTGGACTATCTCAACGAAGCCACCGGCCGCGCGCTGGAATACATGAAGAGCCGCGTCAGCGGGAAGGTGCAAATCACCCTGCATCCGGCCGAGGACGACAGTGCCGTGATGATTTCGCCGCCCCTCTTCGCCTGGGTGATGGAAAACCTCACGAAGAACGCCGTCGACGCCATGGACGGGGAAGGCTCAATCGACATACGCACCGGCCAGGACCGCGACATGGCTTTTGTGGAAGTGACCGATACCGGCAAAGGCATCGCCAAAAAGAACTTCCGCAACGTCTTCCGCGCCGGCTTCACCACCAAGAAACGCGGGTGGGGCCTCGGCCTGACCCTGGTAAAGCGCATTATAGAGGACTACCACCGCGGCAAAATCTACGTCAAATGGTCCGAGCCGGGCGTAGGCACCACCTTCCGCATCGAAATTCCCAAAGCCAAGTAACCGCACTTAGCTAAAGAAGCCGGGGCGGGTTATTCGGCTTGCCAGGCGGCGATGTTGCGGGTCTCGGTGCTGAAGGTTACGCCGAGGCGGACTACGGGACGCGGGTCGCCGGCAAACTGGCGGACGTAGTCTTTTTCGCGGATTTGCGCGAGGGCTTCCTCCGGCGTGCCGTCGAGTTTCAGCTCTATGATATAGATGTAGTTGCGCATCCTCAGCAACAGGTCTATGCGGCCCCGGGAGGTGTGCCATTCCGGCTTCGCGTCCACGCCTATCAGCACGAAGATTATGAAGAGGTTGTTCTCGTAGTGCAACTCCGTAGCACGCTGCGACATCTTGTAGGGGATGCCGGCCATAAAGGTCTGCAACCGCTCCATTGCCTCGTCTATCTTTTTCTCTTCGAGGAGATTGCGGACGCGTCGCACGTTGTTGGTGACTTTTATGTCGTCTTTGTCGAAGAAATATTCCGCGAGGTTCTCGAAGAGGCCGCGGCGCACTTCAAGGTTGGGAATGCCGAGGCGGAAAAGGTCGTGTCCCTCGGCGCGCTTGATGGTGAGATAACCGGTCTGGTACATCAGTGCCGTTGGGCTGGTTTTGGAAATGTCGCTTGCCGAGAGGGTGCGTTCCTCCACCGTTTCGTCGAACATTTCCGGCAGGAAATCTCCGCTTTCCTGAATGCGGCGGACAAGGAACTCGGGCGTGCCGCTCTGGAACCAATAGGAGCCGATTTTGCTGTCGGCGAAGGCCCACAGCAGACTGAACGGGTTGTATAGGTCGGGGCAATCGGCCGTGAAATGGTAGCCGTCGTAATTGGCTTTGAGCAGGGCCACGGCGCCGTCGGCGTCCGTGCCGTATTCCTCGGCGAGTTCCTTTATTCCCTGCTGGAAATTTGCGGTAAGTTCGGTCTCTGTTATGCCGCAGATGGTGGCGTATTTTCGGTTGAAAGAGATGTCGCGGAGGTTGTTGAGGCCGCTGAAGATGGTCATTTTGCTGAAGCGGCTGACGCCGGTCAGCATCGTGAAGCGGATATATTGGTCGAGGTCCTTGATGTTGACGTAGATGGATTTCAGCAGTTGGCGGTTATCTTCGCTCCGTTCCATGTCGTGCATCGTCGAGATGATGGGATTGTCGTATTCGTCAATAAGGATAACGACAGTCGTACCGGTGGCTTCGTATGCGCTCTTGATGATTTGGCGAAATCGTAATGACAATTCTGTTTCATTTGATTGGATATTATATTTCTTCTCCCATTCGTCGAACTGAAAGCTGAGGAGTCCCTCAAGATTGCCATTGACGGGACGGTATGCTGCAAGACTCAGCATCAGAACCGGGTGCTCGATCCAGTCTGTTTCCAACTGTTCGATTGCCAACCCTTTGAACAGCTCTTTCTTACCTTCGAAATAAGCCTGAATGGTTGAGAGCAAAAGGCTCTTCCCGAAGCGGCGCGGACGAGCCAGGAAGATGCAATTATCCGAAGTGACAAGATCATAGATAAGATCTGTCTTGTCAATATAAAGGTAAGAGTATTCGCGAAGTTTCTCGAAACTCTGGACTCCGACGGGATATTTCACAAGGGGCTTATTCATGTCAAAAGCGGTATTTCCCACAAAGATAATACATTTCCACGTACCTGCAAAATTTTCAGGCAAAACAGAAAAAATATCTGCGTTCCGGGCGGCCGCGCGGGGCCGGGATTGTGGCTAAGATGGTTAAAAGCGGAGGAAAAATTGATAATGCGGGCGGGAAATTTGCTGGTTTGCGGGAAAATGGCTACTTTTGCACCTTGAAAAGAAATGCGCGCGTGCCACTACGGCAGGCCGCACTCCGGCGTGTCCCGTTTCGGCGCACGCCACCACTTGTTTTTGAATTTAACTCTTAGGCTATGAATATATCATTAAAGTGGCTTAAACGCTACATCGATTTCGATATGACGGCAAAGGAACTTGCCGCCGCTCTCACCTCCCTGGGGCTGGAATGTGACCATGTGGAGGAGGTAGAAACCGTGAAGGGCGGTCTCCGCGGCCTGAAAATCGGCCATGTGCTGACCTGCATCCCCCACCCGGATTCCGACCATCTGCACATCACCACAGTCGACGTGGGCGGTCCCGAGCCGTTGCAGATAGTCTGCGGCGCCCCGAACGTAGCCGCCGGACAGAACGTGGTGGTGGCTACCATCGGCACTCGCCTCTATGACGGCGATAAAGAGTTCGTCATCAAGAAGTCGAAGATGCGCGGCGTGGAGTCGTTTGGAATGATATGCGCTGAAGACGAGATAGGTCTCGGTGCCTCGCACGACGGCATCATGGTGCTTCCGGACGGCATCAAGCCCGGCACCGACGCCGCAAGCTACTTCAATGTGGAGAGCGACTATATGCTGGAAGTGGAACTCACTCCCAACCGCGTTGACGGCGCCAGCCACTACGGCGTGGCACGCGACCTGAAAGCCTACCTGGCGCGCCATAGCTACGAGACCGACCCCCAGGCCCGTATGCCGGAGCTCCGCCTCCGCGACGAGGCTGACTTCGCCCCCGACCGCTCCGACGGCGCAACGCCCGTGGAGGTGGAAGACAAGCAGGGCTGTCCGCGATACAGCGGCGTCACCGTGCGTGGCGTCAAGGTGGCCGAGTCGCCCGAATGGTTGCGCAACCTGCTTGCCGCCGCCGGACAACGACCCATCAATAATATCGTGGACATCACCAACTTCGTGCTTCTCGGCCTCGGGCAGCCGCTCCACTGCTTCGACCTCAACCGCGTAGCCGGCGGCAAGATAGTGGTGCGTACGTGTCCCTCGGGCACAAAGTTCACCACCCTCGACGGTGTGGAACACACCCTCGACGAGAGCGACCTGATGATCTGCGACGCCGAGAAGCCGATGTGTATCGCCGGAGTGTTCGGCGGCCTCGACTCGGGCGTCACCGGGGAGACAACCGACGTCTTCATCGAAAGCGCTTATTTCAACCCCACACGCGTTCGCCGCACGGCACGCCGCCACGGCCTTAATACTGATGCCTCGTTCCGCTACGAACGCGGCACCGACCCCAACATCACCGTCTATGCCGCCGAACTGGCCGCCTCGCTCATCAAGGAGCTGGCCGGCGGCGAAATTTGCGGCGAGGTCTCCGACGCTTATCCCGAGCCGGTGGCCAAGTTCCCCGTCTCGCTCTCGATAGACTACTGCAACCGCCTTATCGGCAAAGAGATACCCGTGCCGCTCATCAAGCGTATCCTCACCTCGCTCGAAATAGAAATCCTGCCGGAAAGCACGGATGAGGAGCTGAAACTGCTCGTCCCCACATACCGTGTGGACGTGACGCGCCCCTGCGACGTTGTGGAGGAAATCCTGCGCGTCTACGGCTACAACAACGTGGAAATCTCCTCGGAAATGCACGCCAACCTCTCGCACAAGGGGATGACCGATTTTTCCTACGCCATGCAGAACATGGTTTCGGAGCAGCTCACGGCTCAGGGCTTCAACGAGATAATGAATAACTCGCTGTCCTCGGCCGCCTATTACAATGACGATGAAGGCTCCACCTTCAAGGCCGCGGAGTGCGTCAAGGTGATGAACCCGCTCAGCAACGAGCTGAGCACGATGCGCGCCACGTTGCTTTACGGGGGTCTGGAATCGTTGGCCCACAATATCAACCGCCGCCTCACCGACCTGCGTCTCTACGAGTTCGGCAACATCTACGCCCTCGACCCGAAGAAGGAGATAACGAAGGAACATCCGCTGGCTCCCTTCGGCGAGGAGATGCGCCTCGCCCTGTGGCTGACGGGCAACACCTCGCGTGCCACATGGAACACGAAACCGGCCGAGATGGACGTCTTCACCCTCAAGGGGATTGTGGAGAATATCCTGCGGCGCCTCGGCATCGCTGAAGGTATGCTGCAATACTCCCAGGGCGCCGACGACCTCTTCAGCGTTCGCCTCGACATCTCCACGCGCTCGGGCAAACGCCTCGCATCGCTTGGTGCAGTGCGCAACCCGGTGCTGAAACGCTTCGAGATAGAACAGCCCGTGGCCTATGCCGACCTGGCGTGGAAACCGCTCATGCAACTGGCCGCCAAGAGCGAAACCCTCTTCAAGCCGCTCCCCAAGGCTCACCCGGTGAAGCGTGACCTCGCATTGCTGCTCGACAAGAACGTCAGCTTCGCGCAGGTGGAACAGATTATACGCAAAGCCGGCGGCAAGCTGCTGCGCGATGTCGTCCTCTTCGACGTGTACGAGGGGAAGGGAGTGCCCGAAGGGAAGAAATCCTACGCCGTGGCCATGACGCTCCAGGACGACGAAAAGACACTCGTGGACAAGCAGATAGACGGCGTGATGAAGAAAATCATAGCCGCGCTGGAGAAAAACCTCGGCGCAGAACTCAGATAACAGACAACAACAATACAAAAATAACATACCTGACACATAAAACATGGGAAGAGCATTTGAATATCGCAAAGCGCGCAAGCTGAAACGCTGGGGCAACATGTCGCGGACGTTCACACGCATCGGTAAAGAAATCACCATCGCGGCAAAAGCCGGGGGCCCCGACCCCGACATGAACCCGCGTCTGCGTGTGCTGATGCAGAACGCCAAGGCCGCCAACATGCCCAAGGATACCGTGGAGCGCGCCATCAAAAAGGCTACCGAAAAGGATGCCGGCGACTACAAGGAAATAGTTTACGAAGGATACGGTCCCCACGGAATCGCCATCGTTGTGGAAACCGCTACCGACAACAACCAGCGCACCGTGGCAAACGTGCGCTCATACTTCAACAAACACGGCGGCTCGCTCGGCACTTCCGGCTCGCTCTCGTTCCTCTTCAACCACAAGAGCGTGTTCCACATCAAGCCCAACGAGGCCGTCGACCACGACGAACTGGAACTCAGCCTGATGGACTTCGAGGCAGAACTCGAAGCCGAGGAGGGGGATGAGGAATGGTGCGTTTACGGCGCATTCGACCAGTTTGCCGCCATCCAGAAGTATCTGGAAGAGAACGGTTTCGAGATAGTTTCGGCCGAGTTCGAACGCATCCCCACCGACTATAAGGAGGTGACTCCCGAACAGCGCGAATCCATAGAGAAACTGCTTGAGAAATTCGAGGAAGACGAAGACGTGCAGAACGTCTTCCACAACATGAAAGAGGAAGACTGAACCGTCTCCGCCCGTATATAAGAGAGTGAGCCCTCCGCGGCTCACTCTCGTTGTTTTAGGGCGCATATACACCGGCCCTTTTATAGATCTTATAAGTCACATCCGTAACATCCGCCACATCCGTAACATCAATAACATTGGCTTAAGAAGCACAATAACCCCCCCGACTCTCACGAATTGATGCGACAATATTTTTTTCGATGAAAGTTTGCCGGAAATCTAAAATTATTTTGTAAATTTGTACTTTCACTGAATTATAAAAATAATCTACGAATATGAAGAAATCCATCTTAGCGGTCGCGGCGTTGGCGCTCCTTTGCGGAGGTGCCGGCTCTTTCACGCATGAGTCGTCGCTGGCGGCCAAGACGCGCAAAACCACCAAGGCCAAGCATCGGAGGCAGACCTCCAACGCCTCCCTGAACTCGATTTTCCAATCATCGGTGGGGAAATATCCCTACGAGATTAACCTTCTGAAAAAGCCGGCGCTGAAGGCGCGCCTCGTAAAGCTGTTGGGACAGTCGCGCTACAACACCATGGCGCGCTATTTCCAGACACAGACTCCGGTTGAGTTTTCAAACTGGAATTATTATACCATGGGCGGCGAACAGCACAACATGGGTTCTACTTTCTTTGAGATAAGCTACAATCCCGGCGCCGACGCCCTTGCAGTAAAATATGTGATAGAGGGCAACTCTCGCATCTTCGCGGAAAAACCGAACGTTAACTACTACTGGGATTATTGATTCCTGAAGGCACAAATACTGCCGGGCAGGCGCGGCACCAGACGCGGCACGGAGACCGGGAGGTCTCCGCCCCCTTGACTCCGCGGTTCGACCTTGCGCTATTTTTTCTGCGTGCCTTTCGTGATACGGAACCATAAAAGAGCGGGCGGCGTCAAGGCCGTCCGCTTTTTTATATTTGAGGGATTGGTGTTATTTGGCTTTTACCTGATAGTTGAAGGAGCATTGTACACCGGCAATGGTCTGCGTCAGGGCAGGAGTGAGCTGTGCAGCTTCGTAACCTTCGGCTATCGGCCACGTGGTGTTCTTATTATTGTCCTTGAAGAGGTTGGTGAAGTAACCGCCGGTTATGTTTGCGGTGGCACTCTTTGAACAATAGATTGTGGCGAAATTCGGTGTCGTGAAGAAATACCCGCCACTGATATTGGCTACCGAATTTGTGCTTGAGTGGTTTTCGATGTCGAGGCCGAGAGCATAGAAGTTTCCGGCTATAAAGTTACCGCCTGAGATATTTACGGTGCAAGCGTTGACCTGCATGGCGCCCCCGCCGGTGAAAGTACCGCCGGTGATGGTCATGTCGGGACAATACTGGCCGTTGACAGCATAGCCGTTCTTTGCAGAGACTGTTCCGCCGTTAAAGGTCAGTTTGCCGCCACGCATGCCGCTTGACCTCATCATTAGAGCGGGGCCTCCCAAGGAGGTAAATGTACCGCCGTTGACGGTTATATTCGCATTCTGGGATGCTTGATCTATTACGTCATTGTAAAGGATATAAGAATCGCCACTGTTATTGGAAGTCGTGGTAAAAGAACCGCCGTTGATTACCATAGTCCCCTGATTGTACATTGGCGCACGGCCACTTGTGAAAGTGCCGTCTTCGATGGTACATGTGCCTCCGGCATTATTCGAGATGGCTGTCTTGAAATAGTCGGAAGTGGATACTGAGAAAAGGCCTCCTTTTACGGTAAGGTTGCCATTGTTCTGAATCATATTCCTTACCGTGCCTATTACTGCACCGTCGCCCTGGATAGTCAGGTCGTTGCCGGCGGCGTTGGTGATACTCTGTGAGCCGATATTGAGGGTTTTGGTGCCGAGGTCGATGGTCATCGGTTTCTCTATGGTGACGGGAGCGGTGAGGCTTACGTTGCTGGCGAGGACGATGTCTTTGCCGGCGGCAACAGCGGCCTTGAAGTCGTCTTCGGTGGCTACGGCAAGCAGCCCGTTGTTATACGCGCCGCCGAAGGCCGGGTTGATGGTGACGGTGAAGTTCTCTTTGTTGGTGAGAAGCGAGCCGTAGATGTTGGTTTGGAAGTTGGTCTTCGCCGGGATGTTGGTGTAAGTGGCAAAGGGAGTCGTTGCCTCGTTGAGCGACATCTGCACGCTGTTGATGACGGCCTGGTCGCCGGTTCCTGTGCCGACAAGCACGTATGCCATATTCAGGTAGCGGTACTGACCTGCGGCGCCGGTGGGGAAGGGTTGTGAGGCGGCGGGAATGTCGGCGTTCGCAAACTCTACGTTCTCGGCATTGCCGGTAGCGGCGCCGGTGACGAAGTCGAACGTGTCGGCGAGGTTAGAGAAGGTGACGGCCGAGGAGGTTACGGTCATGCCGGCTTTCACGGCGGTGTCATAGTCGTCGGTGCCGATGTTGATCTGTGCGAAGGGACGGCGCAACTCGATGGGGTGGTTCGTGCCGCTGGCCTTGATTTCCCCGTGGTAATAGAAAGCGTCGGGAGCGTCGCTGTTGCAGGCCATCTTGCCGTAGGTCACCTTCATGGAGCGTGTGGCGGGAGTGAAGGCGTAGGGGCACTCGTCTGTGCCGTCGGTGTAAGATTCGGCGAAGAAGAGCACGTCGTAGCTCTGGTCTTTCACGAGCTGGATGGTGACGTTGGCGGTCAGGCCGTTGAACGTGGCGCCGGAAATCAGGGTCTCATTGGCGAGAGCCGTCGGGAAGCTGCATATCAGTGGCGACGCCGTTGCACTGCCTTCCCCTTTGGGATAGACGGCGATGTAAAGGTTCTTGGCCGACAGGCCGTCGTTGAAGTCACGGGTAAGCTCCGTAGGCAACGAGATAGTGAAAGTTTCTGCGCCATTACCGGTAATGACGGCGGGTTCGTCGCTCGAGCAGGAAGCAAGTCCGAAAAGGGCTGCGGCGGCGAAAAGCGACAGGGTTGTGGATTGTTTCATGTTGGATTATTTAAATTAAGTTACTTTAATTTACAAAATTAGATAAAATAATCCGTTTTACCCCTCCGATTTGTTAAATTGCGTTAAATACAATATTATGGTTGATAATTGGGTGTTCCATAAAAAGCGGGCGGTGTCAAGGCCGTCCGCTTTTTTGATATTTGATAAGGTTTGTCAGTTGGCGGGATAGGGTTTCTGCACGCCGTCGATGTAGAGGTCCGTGGCGTTCACACCCACTCCGGCAGAACGTCCGCCGTAGGAGATGCCTACGAGTCCGCCGTTCAGGAAGTCGGTGAACGGAGTGCCGTTGACGTTGGAACTCAGTGTCCCTGTAAAGGTGCATCCGTTGACATCGATACGGCTGCCGGGAATATAGTCGCCGGCAATGCCGCCGATGGCCTGAGCATATTTTGCATTCATGGGTTTGGTCAGCGTGACAGTGCCCGACGAGGAGCAGTCGGTCACCTGGTTGCCGCTCTGAAGCGTGCCGAAGATGCCGCCTGCTCCGTAAGAGTCGGCAATAACGTTGATGTTGCTTGTGATGTCTTTGAAGACAGTGCCGCCTTCACCGCAGTAACCTATCACACCGCCGCACTGTGCCGGAGCGGAGAGGAGGCCCTGCGAGGTAGAGGTGGAACGCACATAGCTGCCGGGATTGGCGTCGACGGTCAGACCGGTATATGTGCCGTATGCGTTATGTCCGGCTATCGCGCCTACATAGCGGTAAGCGGTAATGTAGATATTCCCTTTGACAGTAACGTTTTGGATAGAAGAGGTAAAGGGGTCTCCTGCAATTGCACCGGTTCCGGTATCGGAATCTGTTGTAGTGTTCACGATATTTACATTCTCTATTGTAAGGTTCTTGATCGTGGCGTTTCCTTTCAGCCGGTCAAAAAGCCCCATGAACGATGCCGAAGTGGTCATGCTCAGGTTCTTGATGGTATGGCCCTGCGCGTCGAACGTGCCGGCGTAGTTCTTGATAGGTTTCCACTCTATGGAGTTGAGGTCCATGTCGGCGTTGAGCTTCACGGGAGTGGAGGGATCCAGTGTTCCGGCTTCCATCATCCGGGCGAAGAGGGCCAGGTCCTGCGGCGCGTTTAGGAGCACCGTCTTGCCGTCGGTATCCTTGTCGAGCTTGTCGGAGACGGTGCCGTCCCATCCCTTGATGTCATAATCGTTGTCGGGGACATTGAAGGCCGGGTCTATCTGTACGTTGAAGACTGCGGGGTCGGTGAGCAGGGCGCCGTAGATGTTGGTGCGGTAGTTGCGCTGCACCGGTACATTCTCGTAGACGCCCATTGCGCTCGGGTCAGTCAGTGTGCTGCCGGTGGGTTGGGCATTGACGTAGAAGCGCACGTTGACGCTCGATTTGTCCTTGGGCACGAGCAGATAGTTCATAGAGAGGTAAGTGTAGCCGTCGACGGGGAAAGTCTCGGCTGTAGCCGGGGCTGCGGCGGTGTAGACCGCAGTGGGGACTGTGGCGGTCTGGTCGAAGTTGCCGTCAACACCCACTTCTCCGCTGACGAGGTTAAGCGTGTTATATGAAGGCACCGTGATGTCTACCGTATTGACGGTGAGGCCGGCGGCCGCGGCTTCGGCCACGTCGTTGGTGCCCACGTTTATCTGCGCGAAGGGACGGTAAAGGGTGATGGTACGGTTGATGGGGCCGGTCACGATGCCCGTGCGGTAGTTGGTGGTGAAGGCGTCATAAATGTCGTCGTTCACGGGAACACCGTTGAAGTTTGTTGTCACCGTCTGCTTGGCGGCGTCGAAAGTGTAGGCTTTCACCGTGGGATCCTGTGCCCAGAAGACTATGTTGTAGTCCTTGGAGCGTGCCAGCGTGAGGCTTACCGTGGCTTTGAGTTCCACGAACGTGGCGGTACCTATGGTGCCGAGGGTTTCTCCGTCGGCCTGCTTGATGACGGGCAGCGGCGTTGTGGAACCGGCTTCATAGACTGCGTATTGCAGCTGTGTTGCGTTCATGCCGGTGGAGAACTGGCGCGTGGCCATGTCCTGCGGCAGCGACACGGTGAGGTTTACGTTTCCGTCGTTGCCGGCGGCTATCGGTTCGTCGTCCTGCGAACAGGAGGCAAATGCAAGCACCCCGAGCATGGCAAGCGGGAGGAAAGCTAATTTCTTCATTTTCATAAGATTGTGTATTTTATAGGTAGTGTTTCACTGAGTGTGTCTGCAGCGAGTACACTCAAGTCTGTAGACCTCAGATGACGATGCAAAT
>DKVK01000006.1 GCA_002491165.1 Porphyromonadaceae bacterium UBA7180 | reverse complement strand
TAGGCTTCCGACTTATGGTTTAATTTTGCAGATGAATAACTCGTGACCATAATAAACTACACAACAACCTAATATGAAGCAAAAGCTACTGTTTTCGCTCTCAGTCCTGGCAGCCCTTTCCACCGGTGGCGCCGCTGCCCAACAGTTGCGCCCCGAATATGTGGATTGGGGAACCAGGGGCACTGGATTTCCGGCTGCCTTGTGCGACTGGCAGAAGGGACAGAAATGGAGCCCGGATGACAATTTTTTCATCTCGCGCGTGCGTCCCAAAGTGCGTTTCCGCAATGCAGCAACGCAGGTAAATCCCTCGTTTACAGAAGAAAACGACAAGAAACTGATTTTCTGGGTCCCGATAAATTCGCCGGAATACAACGCGCTGCCCGACGGCGCTTTCGACCGCGAAGTTTTTCCGATGTGGTCCTACATCACGCATTACGGCAACTGGTCGACTACGCTGGTGCGGATGCCCGGAAACTTTATGGACGTAGCCCATAAGAACGGCGTCCCGGTCTCGGTGGTGGCTTCGGTCCCCTGGGGCAACATCTCAGCCGAATGGGAGGCCGCGCTCAAGAAAATGCTCGAAGCAGGACCTGAAAAAATGGCAGATTTCCTCGAGTATTACGGCGTGGACGGCCTTGGCTACAACTCCGAGTTCCAGGGAGACTCCATTATGGTGCAGAACCTGGGGAGATATCACGCCTCGCTGGTCAAGTTGCTGAAAGAGAGCGGCCGTATGCCCCTGCACGAGAACATCTGGTATGACGGGACCAACGAGAAAGGCAAAATCAGTTTTGACCGCGGACTCGACACCCATAACGATGACCTCTGGGGATATGGCGACAGTATCAAGACTTCCCTCTTCTTCAATTACAACTGGAACAACACTGTGCTACTGGACCGCACCGTGGAGCACGCGCAAAAACTCGGGAGGTCACCACTGGACCTCTACGCGGGGATGAACATGCAGGGCGGCGAGCCTAAGTCAGGCGAACGCTGGCCTATGCTGGCCCGGTATCCCCTCTCTATCGGTCTCTGGGGCGCGCATTCCGAGAATATGTTCTTCGAAAGCCGCGCCGAAAAGGGGGGGTGCGCCGGACGTGCGTCAGGCTTCCTACATCAAAAGGTTGGAGCAGTGGTTCACCGGCGGTACACGCAATCCGGTGAACACTCCCGAACTGAGCAATTCCCTGAGCTACGGCACCGATAATCCCGCTTTCTTCGGAATGTCGAAACTGATGTCAGCGCGGTCTGCGCTGAAGTGGGACCTCTCGGAAGAGCCTTTCATCACTTACTTCAATCTGGGCAACGGGAAATTTTTCAACTACAAAGGGAAACGGCAGCACAATTCCGAATGGTACAACATCGGTATGCAAGATTACCTGCCCACGTGGATGTGGTGGTTCGCCGACCGTTTCATGGGACGTGACCCGGGCAACGTTCCAGCGCAGGGGCTTGACGCGGCTTTCTCCTGGGAGAACGCTTATATGGGCGGCTCGCTGGTAAAAGTGAGCGGCAGCAGCGCCGACGAATACCTGCATCTCTTCAAGACCGAGTTCGCGCTGCGCCGGGGCGATGTGATCACCGTGCGCTACAAACTCGCATCCGGAAGCGCCGACGTTTCGCTGGCTCTCTCCGCAAGGGGGGACGAGAACACCCTCCTCGCCGAAGATAAACTGCAAGTACTCAGCGCCTCCGACAGGACGCCCGGATGGCAGACGGCCGTTTTCGTCATCGACGACGAGCGCTCTGCCCTCGAAAACAAGCAACTGGCCATGGTCGCCCTCCACTTCCGCAACGCCGAAAACCTTGACCTCCGTCTCGGCGAATTTTCGATAGTGCGCGGCACGGAGACCTCTCAAACGCCTGACATGCCTGTGCTTGAAAGCGCACAGCTTCTTTCAGCCGGCGAAAAAGGCGCCGACGGCAAGATTATCTTCAATATGCCCAACGACAAGGGAAACGACGTCTGCTATAACATCGATGTGAAAACATCCATGTTCAAACTATATTCCCAGGCTGAGGGCGGCAAGCCCGTGGTCATGGGCATGACCCCCTCCTGGGCCGGACTCCTCTTTTCCTGCCCCATAAACCTGCACGCGCCCGGAGGAGGCAAAGTACGCTTCGGTGTCTCTGCCCTCTCGCTCGACATGGACAACGAGTCGGAAACGGCCTGGAGCGACTGGTTCGACGTAGCTTCCAAGTATGAGATAACCGACGGTATCATGCTGAGCAAGAACGTGATAAATCCCGGCGAATGTTTCTATATCAAGTACACCGACCCTCTCCACGAAAACGGCCGGTGGGAACTTATGGATGCCGACGGCAACGTGGTGCTTGAAGCCCGGGACAGCAATTCGCTGGACTGCGCGGGATTGGGCAAAACCGGCTTCTACGCCCTGCGCCTGAGCGGACGTTTCCACAACGGCAGCGAAGTCAAGGACTCCGTCTGCTGTTATCCCAACTTCCTGCAAGTGAGCGATGCTGCGACCGGCGGCCACCCGAGCATCCTCTCCCTTACCGGCAACGGTAATTCCCGCTACGCGCAGATAGAGCCGGGCCAGACCGTCGACTTCGCCTACGAGGGCGACGGCGCCTAAGGCAGCGTCTCGCGCGGTGTGCGTGTGGAAGACAAAGGCCTCGGTTTCCGATACAGCGACACGGGAGTGGAGTTCAAAAAGCCTTTTACCGTCTCCTTCTGGGTGAAGCCGGAAAGCTTCGACAACAAGCAGGTGCACCTTATGAGCATACGCGACAAAGGGGACTCATGGCCCACGAACACCTGGGGATGGTTCTACCACACGATGAAGCCCGACGGACGAACGGAGAATTTCACCATACGCGTTTCCGCCAAATACAACATCGAATACAACTTCGGCGACGCCCGCATCCAGCCCGGCGTCTGGCAACACCTCGCTTACGTCTTTGACTTCAACGAAAAGGGTGCACTGCTGATGCAATTCTACATCAACGGCGTCCGCCAGGAACTGAAGTCGTATGTCTATGGCGCCAGCGAGCGCACCGGCGACCGCATCAAGCACGAGCGCGTGTCATACCCCTTCCGCACCCAAAGCGTCATCGCAGTGGGCGGCGCACAGCACACCAACGCCTCGGTGGTGGCCAATGTGGACAACCTTATGTTCTGGGACAAATCGCTCACCGAAGAGGAAATCCGCAGGTCGATGAAAGGGTACGCCCCAGACTCGGTGCCGGAAAATCTGCTCGGTTACTTCGACTTCGAGGATGCCCCGCAGGCCGACGGCCGTTTCCTCAGCAAAGGGAAGAAAGACTTCTGCGCCGGAACGCACGATTATGGCAACGGCGAGAAAGAGGGACAGGGAGTACTGCTTTGGACGCAACCCGAATTATGTGCCGGAACACCCTTCGTCGGCGAACGTAGCTGGCAGGTGACGACAACCCCCGAATGGGAGGCCGACAACGCCACCATAGAAGCCGCCTCCGGCAACGCCGAGGCAGGCTCCGCACGCGTCAGATTCTTCAACGAAGGTGTCTACGATGTAACTCTGAGCCTGAAGAACGAGTATGGCGACGACCGCAAGAGTATCATTGTGCTGGTCGGCGAGACATCGGTGTCGAACGTAGGTGCCGACAGACTGAACGTCAGCCCCACTCTTTCTGACGACAGCTTCAACGTAACCTTCGATGCCTCCGGAACGTATCAGCTCTCCGTCACCGGTGCCGACGGCTCCGCCCTCTTCCGTCGACAAGTGACCGTAGATGCCGGCGAGACCATCGGAGTGACGCCCAACGCCGCCTCCGGACTCTGCCTGCTGACGGTAACACGCGCCGGCAACACCCCCGCAACCATCAAATTGATAAAAAAGTAACCCCCGAATGAATCTGCGCCGCCTTGCAGACGCAAACTAAACGCGAAAAAGCGCCTCCGCAGGGGGCGCTTTTTCTCCTGACGGCAAGAGGACTGGGGGGCTTTTCGCGTGCGGGACGGAACTTTTTTCATATTTTTAAGGAGAATTTCGATTATTTTTGTTAACTTTGTAACTTGAGGGAGGAAGCCTCGCCCGGCAATGTGCTCCCGCCTCCCCCTCTCACAATTTTAATTTTTTGGAAATTATGAAAGAAAGCAATAATAAACCGTCTGACAGCCAGCCGATTAAACCGGCATACGGCGCCTCTAAGGAAACCTCTTCTGACAACAAGGATAAAAAAATAGTGCTCAGCGGCATCCGCTCCACCGGTAACCTCCACCTCGGAAATTACTTCGGTGCGTTGAACAAGTTCGTGCGTATGCAAGACGACTTCGACTGCCGTTTCTTCATAGCCGACCTCCACGCCCTGACCACAAACCCTGACCCGAAACAGCTCCACGAGAGCGTCAAGGAAATCATCGCCGAGTATCTTGCCGCCGGCCTCGACCCCGACAAGAATATCCTCTATGTACAGAGCGACGTGCCCGAGATTTCGGAAATGTACCTGCTGCTGAACATGCACGTGGGCATCGGCGAGCTGATGCGTACCACATCGTTCAAGGACAAGGCACGCAAATGTCTGGGCATCACCTCCGACAGCGACGAGATAGAAAAAGAAATCATTGGCAACCAGCAGAACAACGCCCGCGTGAACGCCGGACTCCTCACCTACCCCACGCTGATGGCCGTCGACATCCTCATACACCACGCCGACTACGTGCCGGTGGGCAAGGACCAGGAACAACACCTGGAGCTTACGCGCCGTTTCGCACGCCGTTTCAACTCCTTCTACGGAGTGGACTACTTCGGCGAGCCGGTGAACTTCAACTTCGGCGGCGCTCCCGTCAAGGTACCGGGCCTCGACGGCTCCGGCAAGATGGGCAAGAGCGAGGGCAACTGCATTTACCTCATCGACGACGAAAAGACGCTGCGCAAGAAGGTGATGCGCGCCGTCACCGACGAGGGTCCCAAGACGCCGAACCAGCCCGTTTCCGAGCCTGTAAATAACCTCTTCACCCTCATGGAGCTCGTCTCAAAACCGGAAATCGTGCAGCAATACCGCGACGCCTATGCCGACTGTTCCATCCGCTACGGCGACATGAAGAAGCAGCTGGCGCAGGACATCCTCGACATAACACTTCCGATACGCGAACGCATCCTCGAAATACGCGAAAACGACGCCCTGCTGGGCCGCGTGATACGCGAAGGTGGCGAGCGCGCCCGCGAGTACGCCGCCAAGACCCTGGCCGACGTGCGCGACATCATGGGCATCCGCCGCTTCTATTGAGCCGGCGCAGCGTACCCCCGACTTCCGGGGGGCCTCTCCTCCCCCCTGCCCCGGCAGAAAAGCCACACCGTGGCCTGAACATGCCGCCCGGCGGCTCTGCAAACATCCTATCTTCAAAGAGTTATGAAAAGACGTACATTATTATATCTCACCATAGCGGTAGTGCTGGCGGTGTGTGTGGCAGCGGTGTTTGCGGCGTGCCGCGACCGTGCCCCGGAAAAACCGGTGCTCGCCGTCAGCATCGAGCCGCAGCGCTATCTGCTCGAAAGGATAGCGGGCAACAAGTTCGACGTAGTGTCGCTGCTCTCGGCCAATGCCGACCCGGAACTTTATGACCCGTCGGTCTCCAACCTGCTGTTGCTTCAGAAGAGCCGCATCTACTTCCGTGTCGGCACCATAGGTTTCGAGCAGGCGTCGCTGGCCAAGATTTCGGAAAACTGCCCCGACCTGAAAATAGTGGACACCTCTGCCGGAATCAAGCGCGCCGAAGGGACACACGGCGGTCCGCACGGCTACGACCCGCACATCTGGACATCGGTCCGTAATGCCCGGGTAATGGCCCGCAACATGTATGACGCCGTTGTGGTGGCGGACCCCAAGAACAAGTGTTACTACCACAGGCAATGGCGCACGCTGGACCGCGACCTGGCGTCGCTCGACACCACGCTGTCGGCTCTTCTGAAACCATACCGGGGGTCCTCGTTCGTGATAAAGCACCCGTCGCTCACCTACTTTGCACGCGACTACGGCCTGGAACAGATACCGCTGGAAATCAACGGAAAAGAGCCGTCGCCGCGCGACATGAAGATGCGCATGGACCTAATTAAGAAATCGGGACCGGTGACTTTCTTCCTGGAATCGGGCCACGCCGCCGCCCCGCAACGCTCCCTGGCCTCGGAACTCGGTATCCCGACGGCCGAAATCTCGCTGCTGCAATATGACTGGAAACAAAATATCCTCTCTGTGGCCGACGCCATTGCCGCCGGAGCCGCTGCTAAGGCTCAGTGACGTGTCAATGCGCTTCGGCGACAAGACCGTGTTGCCGCCTGTGTCGCTTGAGATATGCACCGGCGACTTCATAGCCGTCTCCGGCTCCAACGGCGGCGGCAAAACCACTTTGTTGCGCATCATGCTCGGGCTGCTGCGCCCTACCTCCGGATGCGTGCAATACTTTGCAGAAGGCCGTCCGGTGAGCGATGTCTCCACCGGTTACCTACCGCAGAAGAACAGCGTTGACTCGCATTTTCCCGTGACCGTGCGCGAGGTGGTGAACAGCGGGTTACTGACCGGCGGCTTCCGCCGCCCGAAGGCCGAAGACCTCGATGCGGCCCGCGCCATAGCCGGGCATTTCGGCCTTTCGGAATTGCTCGACCGTGTGCTCGGCGACCTCTCCGGCGGTCAGGTGCAACGAGCCCTGATAGCCCGTGCCCTTGTCTCGCGACCGCGCTTCATCGTGCTCGACGAGCCTTTCTCTTACCTCGACCGCGCCAACAGCGACCTGCTCACCGCCACGCTCAAAGAGCTGCGCGGAACAGCTACCATCATAATGGTGTCGCACCGCCGCGAACGCATACAGCAGCTCGCCACACGCCGTTGGGAAGTGGACCACTGCGTAACTGAAATCACCTGACCGACATGATACTCAACTACATCTGGATAGCCTTCTTCGCCATAGCATTCCTCATGGCGATGGGCAAGACCATCTTCTACGGCGACCTCATCATCTGGAGCGCCGTCATCAACTCGTCATTCGACCAGGCTGCCTTCGCCTTCGAGATTTCGTTGGGCCTCACCGGAGTGCTCACTCTCTGGCTCGGCATCATGAAAATAGGGGAACGTGCCGGGGTGATACAGTTTTTCGGCCGCCTGATAGCGCCGCTTTTCACGCGCCTCTTTCCCGGCATACCGAAAGGGCACCCGGCCCTTGGCGCCATCTTCATGAACATCTCGGCCAACATGCTCGGGCTCGACAATGCCGCCACGCCGATGGGACTGAAAGCCATGCAGGAGATGCAGAAGCTCAACCCCAAGAAGGATACCGCCACCGATGCCATGATTATGTTCCTGGTGCTCAACGCCTCGGGACTATGTCTGGTACCCATCTCCATAATGATGTACCGCGCGCAAGGCGGCGCCGCAAACCCCACCGACGTCTTCATCCCCATACTCATAGCCACCGCCGTTGCCACGCTCGTGGGCCTGTTGGCGCTCTGCATCAAGCAGCGCATACGCATGGACCGCGTGCTCTGGACATGGCTGGGAGGTATCGCAGCCGCCGTGGCGCTGATAGTATGGTTCTTCGCCTCGCTTCCCTCCGACAAAGTGCAGTCTTACTCGACGTTCGGCGCCAACGTAATCCTCTTCACCGTGATAATAGCCTTCATCGGCGCCGGAGTGAAGAAGAAAATCAACGTCTACGACACCTTCATAGACGGTGCAAAAGAAGGTTTCAAGACCGCCGTTATGATAATTCCGTATCTTGTGGCCATCCTGGTGGGTATCGGCATGTTCCGCGCCTCCGGTGCGCTCGACGCGTTCACCGGATGGGTGGAGCAGATGGTAGCCTGGTGCGGCGGCGACACACAGTGGGTGGGTGCATTGCCCACTATGCTGATGAAGCCGCTAAGCGGCTCGGGCTCGTGCGCGCTGATGCTCGACGTTATGAAAGCCAACGGCGCGGACGCCTTCGTAAGCAAAGTGGCCGCGGCGGTACGCGGCTCCACGGACACCACATTCTACATTCTGGCCGTATACTTCGGCTCGGTAGGGGTGATGAAGACGCGCTATGCCGCCGGCTTCGCCCTCCTGGCCGACATCACCGGAGCCATAGCCGCAGTAATAACCGCCTACTTCTTTTTCACCTGAAAGCAGCAAAGCCCTCAATCCTAAAGACCGGAAGTTCAGTGAATTGGCTCTCAAGGCCTGCGCCGGGTGCACGCTAATAGAACGCTGCAACCAAGCATTTTGAAGATTCTAAAAATCTTTATAGTCACTATGATTGCGGGGACATGGCGGACGACGCCACCTCTACATAGGAAAGGGAGTCCCACCCTCTTGGCTCCGCGCTTAGACCTTGTAACCGGACACTTATCTAAACTCCCACCTTGAGTTATACCCGGGTGCATAAATGGAGCTATTCGGGTAGCCGGGAGCGGCAGAGGACGGTCAGGAGGGTGTATCAAAATGAAGGT
>DKVK01000026.1 GCA_002491165.1 Porphyromonadaceae bacterium UBA7180 | reverse complement strand
GAAAAACGGGGAGTACTATACACTGCCCTTACTTGGTAAACTGCGGAGTATTTTGCACACTACTGGCAAAATAAATAAGAACCCGCGTTTCAGAAGGTTGCCTGCTGTTTTGATAATTAACTATCTAATAGATGTTTATATGAAGAAATCTTTACTAACCCTCGGATTGGCCCTTGCGCTGCTGCCGTTGCCCTTGGCGGCGGAGGTGCAAAGTCCTTATCTGGAGACTTTCGACAATGTCGATGTCTCGTCGGATGATTTCCATCCCGCCGGCTGGGGCCACAAGTACCGTAGCGAGTATTATACGGCGACGTGGACTCTGGTCGACATCAGTGAAACGAACAAGGCGCTACGTGTGTCGCAGTACAACACTTACGATGCATACGCCGATTACCTGATTACCCCGGTGGTGAGCGGCCGTGTGACGCTGAAAGTGAAAAATTCGTATGACAGCACGGCGGGTTCCATCCGGTTTTATAAAATCGCGGAGTCGGAGCCGGGCGGCTTCACCAAAGGCGAGGAGCTGACGCCCGACATCATGCCGGAACTGACCGGAGAGTTCCAGGAGGTGGGTTTTGCCAACCTCGAGGAAGGGACGCGCCTCGGAATCCACGGCCATAACGTGACATTCGACGATTTTTCGGCCGCCACTGCCGATGTGGTGCTGCTGGAGAAGCTGAAGCTCGGCTACGACCTGGAGTCGTCGGTCCCCGCTTTCACGAATACGGGAACGTCGTATAACCCGGCCTACAGCATCACGCTGGACGCTACTGGCAGTCTGCAACTGACGCTCGCAGTGGAGCTGGAGAACCAGGGGGAGACAACCTTCACGGCCGGCGACGCAGACTATACGCTGACGCTGAGCTCCGGCGACACTGAGCTGGGCACCGTCCCTGTTCGCACGACGCTCGCCCCTGGCCAGTCGGCCTCGGAGAATTATACCTTCACTATAACCGACGCGTCGGCGCTGAGCGGAAGGATGAGTTTCACGTTGCGCGAGAACGCTACTGGCGACTCCGACTGGCAGACGATAACGATAGTGCCTTACCGCCCGGAGTTCACGCTGAGAAGCATCGAAACCACAAGCGGTTACAATAACATCAGCAACGGCGAGACTCTCGACTTCGGGTCGCTGAACTCTGCCGCTACCGAGAATGTGTACGTCTACAACACGGGCACGGCGCCGATGACGTTCACAATGACAGTGGGTGACGGCTTCACGGCTACTTCGGAGTCGCCGCTGACGCTCGAGGCCGGGGAGCATCTTGCCGTGGCCATCGCGCCCGAGGTGGACACCAACTTCGGCCCGCGCGCGGCCGGGCTGCAATTTGCCGGCGAGGGGATTTCCCCCTTCACCCTCAACCTGAAGGCCAACATGCTCGACCCGTCGCTGTGGTTCGAGAACTTCGCGGGAAGCCGTCTGCCCGATGACATGATAGCGGAGGCTTCGTGGTCATACTCCACGGCCGGCGCCAACATTTCGGCCAACACGGATGGCAAGAAACTCATCACGCCGAAGCTCACCGTCCGCGAGGGGGAAACCCTTTCGGCCAAGGTGCGCAAGAGCGGCAACTCATATAACGACCCGACTTTCAAGGTCTATAAATCCACTGACCGCGCCACGTGGCAGGAAGTGACCGTGACCGGCGACGCCGCCGACCTGGGCACCACTTACGAGGACTTCACCGTCTCCGGCATCGAGCCGGGAGACTGGTATATCGGCATCGCGGCCTCGTACCTTAACCTCGCGGAACTTTACGGTTTCCGCAAAGCCGAAGTGGCACATGACGTCTATGTCACCGGCGCCAACCTGCCTGAAACGGCCGAAGTCAACACGGCCACATCGGCAAGCGTTTCCGTACGCAACGTAGGTCCGCAGTTAGAGCAGGGAAGCTACACCGTAGCGCTTCTTGTGGACGGCCGGACCGTAGCCACAGACACTCCGGCAGCCCTCGCTCCGGGCGAGCAGCGCACCTTCACACTCTCCTTCACGCCGCACCATACCGCCGGAGCCGCAACAGTGCAGATGCAGCTCCTCTCCGGCAACGACGTGATAGCCTCCTCCGAAGCCGGAACCATGGCAATCAACGCCGAAGTGGTGAAGAACATCGTGCAGGTGGGCAACAAAACTACCACCACAGACAACAAGACGCCGGTTTCGGCACGCAACAAATACTCCTATTCCGACATGATCTACAAGGCCGACAAGCTCGGTCTGGCCGCCGGTGCGAAGATCAACCGCATCGCCTTCACGGGCAATTGCACGGCAACCGGCATCTCCGGCAACGTAAAGGTATGGATCGAGAACACGGACGTGACTGACGTGCCTTTGGGCACCAATGTATGGGCCGACCTCCAGGAGGACGCCACCGTGGAGATAGCCGAATGGGATTGTCCCGTGGTTACCGACGGCGAACTGCTTGTCCTCGACCTTTCGGAGACACCTTTCACCTACACCGGCTCCAACCTGCGCTTGCGTTTCAAGAGCGAAATGACCTCAACGGGCGCGGCACAGTTCCACTACGACCGCAGCAGCGGCTACGCCGGCTATGACTACGACAGCAGCGCCACTTACGTCCCGAAGACTTACAACGCCTCCACTCCGGTGCTTTACCTGGGCATACAGGCAGACCCGGTGACCGCCACAGGAACAGTGACATCGGCCGAGACGGCGCAGCCGGTCAGCGGCGCCGAGATTACGGTAAGCAGCGGCGACGTGGAATATTACGGCACCACCGACGCCCGGGGCCGCTACAACGTGCAGCTCCTCAAGGAGATGGAGGGTTATACGGTGAACGTTACCGCTCCGGGCTACTTCCCCGCCAGCTTACCGCTCGCGGCTGTAACCGACGGCACGGCTACTACCGACATCGCCCTCGCCACTGCACGTGACCTCTACATCAAGAGCCAGAACGTCCCCGCCACCGGCACGGTGAACTACACGCAGACAATCTCCGCCTTGGTTCAGAACGTCAATACTACGGAGTTTGCCGCCGGTTCCTATAACGTGGTGCTTACCGACAACGGCGAGGAAATAGCCTCTCGGGAAGGTGTGGCGCTCGCGGCCAACAACGTCGGGGGTACCAACGCCGCGTCCGAACATCTCTATACTTTCGACTTCACTCCCTACGTAGCCGGAGAGCATCAGCTTCAGGTAGTGGCCAAGTGGGGCTACGACGACTCTTTCGCCCAGGCTCCTTCCACCATGAACGTCGTCGATGAGGTGACCGAGGGTGAAGACCGCTTCGGCGAGCCCAACGGATTCGTCACAAACGCTCCCGTCGTCACCTTCTTCACCTACAGCACCTCGCAGACCGTCTATCCGGCTGAAAAGATCAATATTCCGGCCGGCTCTGACATCACGCGCCTCGCTTACAACGGCTACTTCAGCGGCTATAACAATGTGGATATCTCCGTATCGGTCTATATGCAGAACGTTGCCGACGCCTCGGGCGACCCGGTATTCGACACCGAGGGCATGACGCCCGTGGCTCAGAAAGACTTCCGGTATGGCTCTAAAGGTTCACAATATGGCGCGGTCGAGATGCTCGACTTCGACCTTGCCGAACCGTTCAAGTACGACGGTGGAGCGCTGCGTGTAGTGATACGTTGCAACGGCACCGGCTCGACCACCAACTTCGAGTCTGACAGCTCGGGCACCGCATACTTCAAGCAGAACGACAGCAGCTGGGAAGCCCTGGACGCGCAGACGCCGAAAACCTGCAACATGCCGGTGGCCTACATCACCTATCGGAATGTGGCGACCTTCGCCGGCCGAGTGAGCGACAGTGCCGACAACTCGCCCATCGAGGGCGCCCGTGTAATGCTGACCAGCGGCAACGTGAAGTATGAAGGCACCACCGACGCCACCGGGGCATTCGAGATTCCCGTGGTTCAGCGCGACCTCTCCTTCACTCTGACCGTCACCGCCAAGGACTACCTGCCGCTGACAGTCGGGAACGTGGACCTCTCGGAAAACAACGAGTACCGTCTCACCGTAGATCCCTCCACCGGCATAGACGCCATAGAGGGTGAAATCAGTCAGAAGCATCTTTTCAACCTCCAGGGTGTGCCTGTAGACGAAAGCTACCGCGGCATCAAGGTGGGCAAAGGTGTCAAGAAACTCGAGAACCGTTAACCGTACTTTCTTTATAACAGCAAAAGGGGTGGCGCTCGGGCCACCCCGGCCGTCGCCCCTTTTGCTTCTTACAACTTCTTAACGAAAATATACTTATGAAAACGTATTGCTTACGCACGGGCATCGTAGCGGCGGCCATGGCGGCGACATTCACCGCCATGAGCGCCGATTACGTGCCCAAAATCATTGCCGGCGTGGTCAAAATGGATTCGTGGACCACGGCATCGGCCCAGAAGGAGGGCATCTATCAGCTCGAAGCGGTGGCCGGCGGCTCCCTGACGCAGCTCAGCGAGGGGCGCGACGTCTACATGGCGCCGCTCGGCGGTGCCGTCTATGTGGACGGCAAGATGAAAGGAATCCACTTCCGCACCATCGAGGATTCCTTCAACCCTTCAGGATACACTTACATGATCTACAGTGTGGAGTATGACATGAAGACGTGGACGCAGACCAAGCGCAAGTCGCTCGGCGACCTCTACGGCAACCTCATATCCAGTTGCGGCGTCACCCACGACCCGGTGACCGGCAACGACTACGGCATCTTCTTCAACTTCGACATGAACTATAACGTCATAGACCGCAAATTCTGCACCATCGACTATGACAAGGAAATACCGTCGAAGTCAGTGATATGTGTTATGACAGAGCAATTCTCGGCCATCGCGGCCGGAGAGAACGGCCGCCTCTACGGTGTGAGCCGCGAAGGTTACCTCTACACCATCAACAAGACCAACGGCAACCTGACGCTCATCGGCGACCTGGGCGTGAGCGACATCTCGGCCAATCCCTCGTCGATGACCTTCGACCCGCGCACCGGAAAACTCTATTGGTGCTATGTCACCACCGGCAACAAGAGTTACCTTTATGAAATCAACTACGAGATAGGCTCCGTGGGTGCCACGCGCATAATGCAGATACCCGACAACGCCGTGCTCGTGAACATGCACATAGCGGCTCCGGAGGCCGACGACGCGGCGCCTGCCGCCGTCACCGGACTGGCGGCCGACTTCCCCGGCGAGTCGTACACAGGAACGGTGAGCTTCACCCTTCCCTCCAAAGCCTACGACGAGTCGCCCCTGGCGGGGGACCTCGACTATACCATCTACGCCAACGGGCAGAGTGTGGCCACAGGCAGCGGCGCGGCGGGTTCGGCTGTGTCGAAGCAGATAACCGTAACCGGCGGCGACACCGAGATAAAGGTCGTGGCCTCAAACGGGGCCGGGACCGGTGCCCCGGAGAGCGTGACGCTCTACATCGGCCACGACGTTCCGCACCCGGTGAAGACGCTGAAATTCTCATACGACGACGCTTCGCAGAACGCCACCGTGACGTGGCGTGCGCCGCAGAAGGGAACTCACGGCAAGGACCTCGACGCCGCCAACCTGCGCTACCGTGTGGTACGCCAGCCCGGCTCCGTGACCGTGGCCGCCGCGCATAGCGGCACCTCCATTACCGACCGTATAGCCAACGACGGGCAGTTGAAATCATACTGGTATGAAGTGACCCCGATAAACGGCACGCTCAGCGGCGAAACCACTGCCACGAACAAGATAGCCATCGGCCGGCCCGTCTCGCTCCCTTACACCGAGCGCTTCACCACCGACAACGGCTTCGACGTCTGCACCGTAATCGACGCCAACAACGACGGCGCCACATGGTACCGTTACCACTACGAGTCGGACTACAGCGGCACGTCGAACCACGCACGCATGGACGCCGACAACGAGAATGCCGACGACGATTGGCTGCTGCTCCCGCCTATGGAGCTGCGCAAGGGCGCCGTATACACCCTCTTCTTCGACGCCAAGAAGCAATTCCTGACCTCCGACTGTCTGCAGCGCCTCGAAGTGGCCGTGGGCCGCGGCGACGACGTAGCCGCCTACTCCATGATAATGTCGCCCTTCGACATTGACAACGTGAACTTCGCCGAATACGGCACGCGCTTCACCGTGGCCGAGGACGGTGTCTACCACATCGGCTTCCACGCCATTTCCAACGCCGCTTCGGCAGCTCTCGACATCGACCGCGTTGCCGTTGCCATAGAGACGTCCGCCGACGCTCCCGCCGCAGTGACCGGCCTCAAGGTGACTCCTGACGCTTCCGGTGCCCTCGCCGCCACCGCCACGTTCACCGCACCGACCGAGACACTGGCCGGAACCGCGCTCGACGCCATTACGCGCGTAGAGGCTACCGACGCCGCAGGTAAGGTTATCGGAACCCTTCGGAATCCCGCTCCCGGCAGCGCCTGCACCATGGAACTCGGCGGTATGCAGAACGGCATGAACACCATCACCGTGCGCGCCGTCAAGGGGAGCGACAAGGGTGCCGTGGCACAGGTGGAAGTCTTCATCGGCCAGGATGTGCCGATGCCGCCGACCAACATCAAGCTTGCCGACAACGGCACGCGCGCCATCCTCACATGGGACGCCCCGACCAGCGGCGCCAACGGCCATCAGGTGAACCCCGCCACCGTCAAGTATAACCTCTATACCGTTGACGAAGTGTTCGGCTATCTTACCACCGTGGCCAAAGACATCAAGTCGCCCTACGACCTGGGCATCGACAGCGACAAAGGGGCCCAGAACCTCATCTACTACGCCATGCGCGCCGAGACAATCGCCGGCGAGAGCGAAACCGTTCCCACCAACTCGCTGCTGGTAGGTGCGCCTTACGGAGTGCCCTTCGTACAGTCGTTCGCGAACGCCGAGTGGGGCGAATACTACAGCTGGATAGAGGGTGAGAAGGCCGACTGGAACATAGGCCTGACACGCGACCTCAGCCAGGACGGCGACGGGGGTTCCGTGGCCTTCATCCCCAACATGGCCGACTTCGGTATCTTCAATACCGGCAAGATTTCACCGGCAGGTTGCGCTGCGCCGGTGCTCTCCTTCTGGTGTTACGTCTATCCCGGAACGACGTCCTACCTCTCTGTGGCGGTCGACAAGTTCCCGCAGGGTCAGGCCGAGACACTGAAGACAGTCCGCTATGCCGACGAGCAGCAGGAAGGCTGGAAGCAGGTATTCGTCGATTTGAGCAAATACAAGGCCGAGCCCTTCGTAATCGTCAAGTTCTCGATGGCTTCGGCCAGCAAGGCAGCCCCCATCGTCATCGACAACATCAGGATAGGCGAGGGCACCGGCATTCAGTCGGTAACCGGCGACGCGGGAGGCACCTTCGATGTCTACTCGATAGACGGCCGCACGGTGCGCCGCCACGCCGCGTCGACCGAGGGTCTCGATCCCGGCCTCTACATCATCAACGGACGCCGCGTCCTCATTCCCGCCACCCGCTGACAACCCGAAGATAAAAGTGTCTTTCACCGGCTCTGCACCGGAGAAAGACACTTTTAAATTAAAACACAATAATCTAATATTAACAGTTTATGAAGAAATTACTACTAATGGCCGGCGTAGCGTTGTGCGCGGCCGGGGCTTTTGCCCAGAATGATGCCGAAATCACGGTCCTCGCCGAAGCCGATTTCACAACCCTGACGCAGGGTTCGCCCGAAGAGCCGGTGGCATTCCCCTCCTACGGGACGGGCAGTTTCTCAAACCTCTACCCGTCGTGGTACAGCGGCAGCGTAAAGCAGGCCGGCGGCCAGCTCCTTATCGGTGACGGCGGCTATGTGCGCACCCCGAGCAAGGATATGTCGGCACATTCAGGCGTGGTGCGCGTGCGTGCCCGCGTGCGCATGATGGACGATTACGGCGGCATCCTGCGCCTTTCCATCGGTTACAGCTCCTCGCAGTCGCTGACATTTACCGACACCGACTGGCACGACGTCTCGGTGGTGATGAGCGGCGGCTCGTATTCCTCCTACGTGCGTATGGAACCGTCGTTGTCTGCCTCCGGAGTGCTGGTGCAGAACATGATTGTGGAACAGAGCGACGCCTTCTTCGTGGCACCCGAAGCAATTCAGCCCAACCAGGCCGACGGCATCTCCTTTACCGCCAAGTGGAGCTCCGTGAAGGGGGCTACCGGATACTTCCTCGACGTCTATTCCTATAACGCCGACGGTACGAAAGACTACTTCATCAACAACGAGGCGATAGCCGGGACAGTGACCTCTAAGCAGGTTACGGGACTCGACGCCTCCAAGAAGTATTACTACGTGGTGCGTGCCACGAACGGTACGGGCGTCTCCGCTGACTCCAACGAGATAGAGGTTATCAAGGTGATTTACTATCTTGGCAAACCCACCGACGTCAACGTCATCACCACGGCCGATTCCTTCACCGCCACTTGGACCGGCGACCCGGACGCTCGGTCCTATATCCTCAACCTCGACGGTACGCGCGTGCTGAAAGCCGACGAGACCGTTGCCCTCCTGTCGGAGGATTTCTCCAACATCACCGACGGAACGCTGGAGAGCATCAACTTCATCATCAACAGCAACCTCGACCCTTACACCAAGGCGCCGGGCTGGGAAGGCGCCGAATTAGGCAAAGCCGCCGGCCACATGGTGCTTACACCCTTCAGCGGCAACGCCGGTTACCTCAACACTCCGGTGCTCGACCTCTCGCGCAGCGAAGGCCGCTTCACCGTTGACCTGCGCGCCGCCATCGGCGCCTTCAGCCGCTACTATACCGGCACCGCCGACGTGCGTCTGCTCAATGCCGCCGGCGATGTGGTGGAAACGCATACCATAGACCTCTCGGGCGACTTCGCCGACTATACCGCAGAGTTTACCGGCGGACTGACAGAGTGTCGCGTAAGCGTGCTCTACAACGGTGATTACAAGCTCTTTATCGATGATATGGCAGTGAAGCAGACACTCGTCGCCGGTCAGTCTGTAACTTCGCGAATCCTCGAAGCCACTACCGAGGAAACCACCTTCTCGCATACCTTCACGGGCGAAGGCTTCGCCGACATGACCTACACGCTGACCGTCACCGCTGCCGCCGAGACAGTGATGGGAACAGACATCGTGCCCATCTATTCCGACGCCTCCGACGCCGTATCGTTCACGGTAGGTGCCAACGTAGGCATCGACGGCATCGAAGCGGGCGACATCCTCGCGCGCCGCTACTACAACGCCGCAGGTATCGCCTCTCCGACGCCCCATGAGGGCCTGAACATCGTCGAGACCGTCTACACCGACGGGCGCCGCACGGTAACGAAGGCCCTCATCCGCAAATAATCTACCGAAAAATAATTCCCGACAATCCCGGCTTCCGCGCAACACTGCCTGGAAGCCGGGATTTCCAATTTTAAATAAAGAGGCGCAAAGTCGAACCGCGCAGCCAAGGGGGGCGGAGCCTCCAGGCCTCCGTAAAGCGATGCGATGTTCATTCGCGTATAAAAAGCGCGCCGCGGTAGGCGGTGCGCTTTTGGGAAGCTATTTGAGGGTCGTTCAGCGGGCTATTTTGGTGCGGAGGGTGCGTCCGCCGCGGGTGTATTCCACGATGTAGACGCCTTTGTCGAGGGTGTCGAGGTCCGAGGCACGGAAGATGCCCAGGCAACGGCCCGAGAGGTCGTAGACTTTAACGGCGCCGGAGAGGTCGGTTTCGATGCCTTCGATGCCGGTGTTCTCGTTCTCGGCAAGGGCTATCTTCGTCACCATCACGGCGTTGGTCGAGGCTTCGGTGTGTGCGCGGAAGGCGAGGCGGATGTCGGAGGCATCGCGTGTCGGGCCGTACTCGAAGCTGACGGTGGTTTCCTCGTCGAAGGTCACGTTATCGGCGATAGTGAGGATGAACTCTTCGGGCATCGTGGTGTCCACGAGTCCTACGGAGAGGGCGGGACGGTCGGTGGCAGAACCGGTCACCGTGTATGTGAGGTCATAGCGGCCGGTGGGGGAGTCGAGCACGAGCGGCGCGCCGATTACCCAGCCGTCATGCACGTCGGTGCGCGAGTTTACGTAACACAGGCCGCGGTAGTTGGAATCCCACTTGGCGGAGGTGGCGACGGGGTAGTTCACCCACGCGGCGGCGAACCCTTCGACGCCAAGGTTGGCGAGCGTCGGTTCCCAGGGGAGGGTGACGGCGGCTGCCGGGCCGACGTATTCAACGGTGGCGGCTTCGGAGCGCGCGCTCCATGTTCCGGCTACGCTTACGCTCACCTGATAGCTGTGGCTGCCGGCTGTGAGGCCGGTAGCGGCGGTGTCGGAGAAGGTTGTGAGCGCTTCGGTGGAGGAGTATATTTCGGCGTCGTCGCGGTAAACCTTCACGCCGTCGACAGTCTGTGCGTCGGTGAAGGGAGTGCCGTCGGCGGCTGTCGTGGGCAGTGTCCATGCGAGGTCTGCCTGCAGTTGCTGGTAGGGGGCGGCGGTTGCCTCAAGGTCGGTCGGTGCGGAGGGAGCGAACGGCACGGCGGTGTATTCCTCGACTTCGAGACCGGTGATGGAGAAGCGTTTGCAGACCTTGCCGTTGACGTGGAAGAGGATGTGCGTGCCGCCCTCGGTGCCTCGGACACCGCTGATTTCCACCTCTTTCCAATTCGGCTCCGCGTAGCGGATGTCGGTCAGCGTGTAGACGGGATCGGTTGCGAGGATGGCGCTCTCGGTGTCGGCCGTGGCGCGGTCGGCGTTGGCATAGACGTTGAAGTTTGAAATCAGGAAAGCGGGGTCGTTCCAGGACAGGTATTTGAAGCGCACTTTGTAGGTCTTCTCCGGGTCGAGGGGGAGTGACGGCGATGAGAGCCATATATTCTGGATGCTTTCGTCGTAAGACCAGAAGCTGGCCGCGTTGGTGTAGGGGGCTTGCACCTGTACGGAATTGCTCACGAACGACAGGCTGGTGGTAGAGTAAGCGGTCCACTGGTCGGCCGAGAAATCCATCGTTGTCGGGGCGTAGAGATATGGACCTACGAAAACGGAAGCTTCGTTGGAGTCGGGACTCGACATTCCGGCAGCCACTGCGGCAACGGTGTAAGTATGCTGTCCGCCTACAAGGCCGGTGGCTTCTGTGTCGGTCCAGGATGTGGGCGCGCCTTCGAGCGTTGCGACCGTCTGGCCGTCGCGGGTCACGATGATGCTCCGGATGGCGTTATCGCCGGTGAGGGGGGAGCCGCTTGCGTCCTGCGTCGGGTTTGTCCATGAGAGCGTGGCGGTGATGGCGTTGTCGGCACCAGCCGTTGCGGTGAGGCCGGTCGGGGCGAGCGGTTGGCTCAGGTTACCTTTCATCTTGATGGAGAAAGCACCGAGATATACCCGCCCTTGGGGATATTCTCCCGGGTCGTTTATTACCCTAAAGTTGAGATACTTCACCTCGTCGGCCGTCGGTGTGTATTCAAATGTTACCGGAGTCCAGGATGTGGGGGAAGAGGAGGGACTGATGAAGTTGGCCGTCGTTGCTGAAATGGAGTTGGCAGTCGTAAGGTTTAGAGTGCCCTTGGAGCCGGTAAGCCAGCAATCCAAAAATGAGTAGGAGCTACTGTATGAGAATTTATATGAGAAGGATATTTCGTATGTGCAACCTGATTTGAATTGGAATGACGGTGATACGAGCCATGAATCGATGTCGTCTTCATACGGAAGATAAACGTAGAATGCCGAGTCGTAGCCGGTGGGCGCGTATGCGGTGCCGGTCTTTACCTCGAACTTGCTGTTGGCGTATTCGTAGTCCTTCACGTTCCAGGTATCGTCGTCGGTTCCGGTTTCGTAGATGTCGGTCGGGTTCCACGTGGCGTTCGCGAGTGTGGAGATGTCTATCGGGGCGGCGTTGGCGTTGAGCAGGGCGCCGAGACCGATGGCTGTTAATAATATGGATTTTTTCATAATTTATGAGTTTGGGGATGATTAGTTGTGTACGGGGCGCACCAGGATGCCGATGCTCTTGAAGGTGTCGTCCACTTTGTAGCTGTCACTCTTGAGTTTGAGGCAGAAACGCGAGTGGGGCGACGGGGAGTAGACGGAGGGTTTCTCGGTAGAACTGGTGTAGTAGCCCGCGAATCCGAGTATGTCGCCGAACGAGCCCTGCATGAGGCCTTCGGCACCCATCATGCCGCCTAAGGGGAGGAAGATGCTGTTGCCGCTCGGCCCCTGCACGTTGTAGCCATAGTGGCCGTCGAGCGTGGTCCATGTCCATACGCACTCGTTGACGAGCTCCTCGAGTTCAGCCTTGGTGGGGATGCGCCAGCCTTCTCCCCAGCGCACGGTGGCCACATCGTAGCGTGTGCCGCTTATGTCCTGGCCTAAATCGTCGTACATTTCGGTTTCGGCATTATAGTGCGGGTAGGCGGCGTCTCCGTAAAGGGTCTGCACCTTGTTGCAACCCCATGAGTAATAGTTGCCCACTTCCGAGGGTTTCGCGGCGCCCACGTTGTGGCCGCCCCACTTCACGCTCAGGCCAAGGTCCACCATGTTCATTGGTCCGGGTTCCGGCTCGGGGTCGGTCTCTTCATTGTCGCGCGTTCCCTGCACGGCGCGGATGGACATCCCTATCTCGGGCACGTCGTAGCCGTCGGCGGCATAGAGCGAGGGGGAGAGTGACGCGCGGTAGATGCGGTAATTGTACTCGTTGTCTTCGGCTAAGGTGCCCGTCCAGTAGAAACCGCTCACGTTCTCGTAGCCGTTGCGGTCCGACGAGCCGTTGTCGTAGAGGCGGCCGGCGCAGGGGAGGAAGATGCTGTTGCCGTTGGGGCCTTCTACGGTGAAGCCCGTCACGCCGTTGACAGTGCCGTGGGTCCATGTGCAGTTCTCCACCAGTTCTTTCCATTCGGCCTGTGTGGGCATACGCCAGTCGTTGCCCATCTGCTTCTTGGCGGCGTCATACTGCGTGCCGGAAATCTCGATGCCTATCTTGGTGATGGTCTGCCATTCCAGGTTGTAGTATTTGTAGGTGGTCTCGTTGTAGACGTCTTTCTCCTGCGTTTCGCCCCAGGCATAATAGCCGCCGAAGCTCTCGGGACGCGTGGCGCCGACGTTGGCCGATGCCCATTTTACGCTGAGGCCCAGGTCTATGGCCTGCACCTCTTCGGGGTCTTCACTGGCTTCCTCGAAGGTGATTTTAGTCACTTGCTCGGAGTCGAAGGTAGTAACGGAACCGTTGCTCTGGTGAACTTTCACCACGGTTTTCTGGCTGAACCCGGCCAATGTCAGGGTAGCCAATGTCAGGGTAAGTAGTATTTTCTTCATATCGGTAAGAGTGTCAGATGCTTATTTTAAAAGTGAAATTATCGATGCGGATGATGTAGACCGAGGAGGGGAGGGACGAGAGGTCGAGGGTGAATGTGCGGCTCGCGCGCTCGCTGCGGAGCGTCTTGCCGTCGAGGGAATAGAGGGTGAACTGCGCCTCTTCGGGGAGCGAGGAGAAAGTCAGCGTCCGGCCGACACGCGAAATGCGGATGCTTTCGGCAGTGACGCCGGCGATGCCGTCCTGCTTCTCATAGACGAAGTCCACGTGGTCGATGTCGCCGATTTCAAGGGAGAAGGGTGTGTCATGGTCGGCGGCGGTGATGGTCACGGTGTGGCCGTCGACAGTCATCTCCGGTTTGCCGCCGACATGAAACAGCACCGGCTGTCCCTGGAGCGGAACCACGCGCAGTGTGTTGATGTTTTCGGCGAAGCAAAGAGTGCTCAGTGCCAAAAGTAAGGCTGTTAAAAGATGTCTCATGCTATTAGCAATTAAATGAATAAGGGTACTTAGTGGAGTGAATTACAGGGTAATCACAGATTAAGAGTGATAATCTGCAAAGTTAATACAAATTTTCATTATAGCAACATTTTTCGCAAGATTATTTTGCCACACCGCCGAGACGCGATGCCACGCGGGAAATGAGACGGAGGAGGCCTCCAGCCTCCGTATCCGTCAGGAGGACGGTACAAAATTATATAGAGCGCAGGCCTCCCGGCCTGCGTCAAGCGAGTCTATGTCCATTTGTGGCAGACCGGGAGGCTTACCCTCCGTATTAGTTTGGACTTGAGGACTTAAGTATCTGTCCGTGTTTCGCTCACCGGGCGAAGGGGGTGAGGCCTTTCAAGGATTTCCAGGGCAGCAGGATGTAGGCGTCCGGCGTTTCGCCGAAGTCGGAGAAAACGCTTGCCGGGAGCAATATCCGCACTCCTTCATTTGTAATGGCGGCTTGCTCGGGGATGGTTATATCATCGACGGTGGCACCGGTATTTTCGGCGAAGTAGCCGTCCTTGAGAAAGTCGAGTACCGTTTGCCGACGTTTCTCCTGCGGGTAATATTCCTCCAGGGAATCCATCCGGCTTTCCATAAATTTCATCACCGCCTCGAGGTATGTCTCTTTGAGTTTCAGGGAGTCGGTGGTGTTCGGAAAGATGTCCCGGGTGGTCATGATCTCATCCTTCTTGGTGTCGAACGATACATAGCTGACTCCCGAGGCAAAACCTCCGCCAACATAATACGTGTCGCTGAAGCTCACCTTGTAGGTCAGCACGTCCCCTTTATGGTAAACGGGGGTGAATTGTTTCGTGGAACGTGTGGCCCAGGAAAGAGGGATGGTATCGGAGGGCCAAGGTCGGTAATGAGGGATGGAGACCATGGCGGCTGCTTCCATCATACTGATGGCATCGCGGAAATCGCGCGGCTCCCGATTGGAAGCGTAAGTAGTTGTGCTGTAAGAGAATGATTCATCTGCGCCTTCCATGCTGTAATAAGTTTCTTCGGTGTGCGGAACATAATACTTGCCTAAAATGTTGAGCACGCTGCGCCGGAGTTTCGGGTCGGAGGGAAGTTCCATGGTGTACGCCACGAAACTTTTGCCGCCCGTATCGAGGGAGTCTTCCGGCTCCGGGATATATCCTAAGTAATAGCAATATCCCTCGCGCGTGAAGCCTTCGGCCGGCGCTACGAATTTCAACAGTTTAGTCTCGAAGTCGCGGTCGGTGGTATTCAGGATAGTGGTGCGGTCGCCGTAGCCAACTTCAGTTTTGTTGCAGTTTACGGCAGCGGGAGTCAGCGGATCCTCATGCTTGTCGCCGGGTACGGCGAAGCTCACCTCGTTGTCGGCGAAGAGCAGACGGTCGCCGACGTAAATCTCGCGCTGATGGGTCACGTGGTTGTAGACTACCGTCACAGGCTCACCTTTTGCCGTGACGCCCACTTGTACCGGCTTGTGGTTCCATCCGAGCCATATCTCCTCCGCACCGTTGAAATACTCATCGTAGAGCAGGTCGGGAAAATCGGGCGGGATAATGTTCTTACCCGCTTGCCACACGCTGACGTCGGTGGCTACGGTGTCGGGATTGAAGTAAACGGTTTTCTGAGCCGGCATCCCGAGTGCGGCGCAAGCTGAAAACGCGAGTAATAAAAAGGCTTTCATAAGTATGTGTTTGTAATTATTTATCGTATTGGATTATGAAGTATGTGGATGAAATTTTGTATTCGGCTGATGGCGCTATGGGGTTCCATAGCAACTGAAGCCGGATTCGAAAGTTCTCCGCAGAATTTATAAGGCGATACTTTAAATAATTTCGAACATATACTTAATAGTTTTTTAGAATATAAGAGCCAATATGGACTCCCTGTCTATCATCTGCAATAAAAAAATCGCACATATCTGACGAATATGCACGATTTTGTGACGAAAGCCCCGGCGCGTGGCTGTGGCGGGGTGTATGTGCGGGTGCGGGCGGTTACTTGGACTTCATGAATTTGGCGGCGCGGGGGGAGTAGGCCAGCGTTACGCGGTGGTCATCGCTGTCGTAGCTATAGAGGTGCATGTCGTGCCATTGGCCGTCGATGCGCACGCGCGCTTTCCCTTCGGTGAAGTTGAAACGCGGCTTTCCGTCCGGTCCCTCTTCGGCGGTCATCGGCACGGGGAGCGAGGCTATGAAGATGTCTTCGCGCCAGTCGAGCCCGGGGGTCATGGCGGCTTTGTAGAGTGCTTCCTTGGCGGTCCAGAGGGCGATGTTGCCCTCCACGTCATCGGGCGCGGCGAGTCCCTTCTCTTTCTCGGAGAGGAAGCGGTCGCGGATGTCAAGCACCTGCCGGCGGTCGCGGCGCTCGGCGTCGATGCCCATGGCGGTGCGTTCGCTGAAGCGGCGCAAGTCGGTCTCCGGAGTCTTGGGGAGCGTGGCTACGGCCAGGAGACCGGGAGTGTGGGTTATGGAGATGCGCGAAGGGTCGCCGTCGAGGTATGGGGCGCCGTTGTCGAAATGCTCCACCTCGCGGTAGCCGTCGCGGCCGTTCTCGCAATAAATCTGCAAGGCGAGCGCGCGGTGTGTCTTGGAATCGGCATAGCGGCCGCCGCCGCTTATCTCTTCTACTTTGATGCCCACCGGTGTGTGGTGGCGCCAATAAATGAAATCTTCCTCCATGTGTCTTCTCTCTCTTATTGCTTTATTGCTCGGTTTCGGTTTTTTCGGTCTCGGCGGGGGGCGCTATGGTGACGCGCACCTTGCGAATGCGGTGGCGTTCTATCTGGAGTACCGTGAAGCTGAAGCGCCCGCAGGTGATGGCCTCTTTCAGCGCCGGGAAGTCGCCTTTTATCTCAAGCAGCAGTCCGGCCAGTGTCTCGGCCTCTTCGCCCGGCTCGCCGAACTCCTCCTCCTCGGTGTCGGTGATGCGGCAGAAATCCACCATCGGTATCTTGGCGTCGAAGATGTAGGCACCGTCCGGGGTCTTTTTGTAGAGGTCCTCGTCCTGGTCATATTCGTCGTCAATTTCCCCCACTATCTCTTCGAGGATGTCTTCGAGGGTGACGATGCCCTGTGTGCCGCCGTATTCGTCGATTACTATGGCGATGTGTATCTTGCGCTGGCGGAAGTCTTCGAGCAAGTCGTCGAGCATACGCGATTCCGGCACGAAGTATGCTTCGCGGATGAGGTGGCGCCAGTCGAAGCTGTCCTCGGCGCGCCCTATGTAGGGGAGCAGGTCCTTGCTGTAGAGGACGCCGCGGATGGTGTCTTGCGATGTGTCGTAGACGGGGATGCGCGAGTAGCCCGACCTGATTACCATGTCGATGGCCTGCTGCCAGGTGTCGTGGTATTCTATGGCGGTGACGTCGATACGCGGTATCATCACGTCGCTGGCCTGTTTCTCACCTATCGAGAGGATGCCTTCGAGCATCTCCTTGTCCTTCCCTTCGCTGACGTTCGAGATTTCGAGGGCGGTTTCCAGCTCGTCGGTGGAGATGCAGGTGCGGCGTTTGGTCACCACTTTCCCCACGAACGAGGAGGAAGAGACGAGCACTTTCTCCAGTGGTTTGAAGAAGTGGTAGAGGGCGGTGACGGCGGGGGCGGCCCACTTCACCCAAGCCAGGCCGCGCGATTTGGCGATGAGTTTGGGCAGGATTTCGCCGAAGATGAGCAACAGCAGCGTCAGCAGCACGGTCTGCAGCAGGAATGCCAGCACGGTGCTGTTGAACTGCACGGTTTGCGAGATGGCGAACGTCAGCAGGATGACCATGGTGATGTTCACCAGGTTGTTGGAAATCAGGATGGTGGCCAGCAGGCGTTCGGAGTCCTTGAGCAGACGGTATGCCTGTGCGCACCGGCGGTTTTCACTGTCGGTGCGGAGTGTGTCTATGTCGTCGGGTGTAAGGCCGAAGAAAGCTATTTCGCTGCCGGAGACGAATCCGGAGATGAGAAGGCACACGAAAGCTATAATGATAATGGCTACCCATGCGGGCCAGCCTCCCTCCGGGACCATAAACTCAATCGCAGAGGCCGCGAGGGTGATGAGCCCCGTCAGGGGCGAAGACGGTAAAGGGTCAGTATCCAATTGGTTCTAATGATTGGTTTTTCGGTTGCAAAGGTAACTAATATTTTTGAGATGGACAAAAATTATCGAAAAACATTCTTGCGGCGGGCATCGCGGACGCCGCTGAGCCATTGCCGTACATATGCAAGGCGCGTGCCGACAGGTTGCCGCAGGGCGTGTGTGAGCATACGCCCGGGCCAGGTGGCGGGAAAGAGTTTCAGGAATATGGCTCCTTTGGTATGGGCCATTTCGAGCGGGGAAAGTCTATCGCCGGTCGAGAATCCCGGATGGTGGCAGACGGTCAGGGGCACAAAGCGGCCGCGCACCCCGGCGCGGAGCAATCCGCGCACGAACAGCTCCTCCTCGCCGGCCGGAAAGTCGGCGCATACCCCGAAGTGCTCGTTGAAGCGGTGTCCCCCCACTGCCTTTCGGCGCAGGGCTATCTCCACCATCGAAGGGTACCACCCGCGCACGGGATGGCGCAGGTCGAACTCGGGATACATCTTGTGGTGCGTCCCGTTTTCGAAACGGAAACAGAGAAGGTCGCACTCAGGGCGCCGTCGGAACGCTTCTATCACCCCGCGCATGGCTTCGGCCGTATAGGTGACGTCGTCGTCGGAAATCAGGAGGATTTCCCCTTCGGCGAGGTCCAGCGCATGGTTGCGGTTCGGAGAGGACCCGCGGTCGTGATGCACCGCCACCTTGAAGTCATCGCGCCCCTCTATCTCCCCGGGAATCCGTGCGGGGACGTCTTCGGGCATCTGCCAGTTAACGAACCAGCGCACTCCCTCCACCTGCGGGTGTGAAGCACGGGCTATGCGGCGTATCCCATCCTCGCCGTAAGTGCATATCAGGACTTCAAGTTGCGGAACGGTTCCCATTATTTCCGGTTCAAGGTGTTTTCCCAATGGTCGAGATAACGTTTGGCCACTACGGCCACATCGTTGTGCCGCTCCACGAGGCGGCGTCCTTCGGCCGCCATGCTTTTCAGGCGATCCGGGTCGGTGACCAGGTCGCAGAGCCGGGCGGCTATCTCCTCGGCACTTTGGGGCGAAAGCTCGAATATCGGGCGCGTCTTTTCTTCCAGGTATTCGTAATATTCCGGTTGTGCGCCGGTGCCGGCCACGCGCCCCAGCGCCATTGTGGACAGCCCGTTCATTCCGGGCGAGTAGCTGTACAGTTGGTCAAGCACCACGTGGGCCGTCCCCAGGGCTTCCTTGTATTGGCGCCAGGGGAGGTCGCGCACATTCATCGCCTCCACGCGGTCGGGGAGTCTCTTTTCCGCTATTTTCGCCGCTTCGAGCAGCACGGAGGTGCCTTTGCTGTCGATGTTCTCCGAACGCATTCCCACGAGGATGCGCACCTTGCCGTCGAGGCTGAAAGGCAGTGGTTGCAGCTCCGCGAGGTCCACCGGCAGGTTGGTGAAGACGAGGCGGTCTCCCAGTTCGGGGCGTGCCGCCATGTCATACTCGGGGAGCACCGCCATGGCACCGTCCAGACGCCCGTAGAGGTCTTGCGAGAAGTTGCGCACGCTCGGCAGCAGGTAGCCCGCCTCGTGGTCAGGGTTGCGCTGCACCAGCGGCGTCAGCTCCTTGCCCACGCGGAACTCCGAGAAGCGGAACATCTCCCCAAGGACGCATTGCCGCACGAAGAAGTGGTCGTTGCCGGCCAGAGAGAGGAACATCGAGCCGTTCTGCCGCGCCAGCTCCTTGAAGAAATATATCAGTTTCCCCGGCTTGAGGCTGAAGAAGTGCGGGTTGATGAGCTGCACCACATCGTAGCCCGCCAGCCGCGGCATCAGGTTCATGATTTTGTAGAGGTAATCATATCCGGAGAAGAGCCCCCGGCGCCGAGCCAGGCGTATGTCGCTCTCCAGGTCCATGCACCGGCAGCCGTCCGAAACCAGCGTAACCTCGTGACCGTGACCGCGCAGATACGTGGCCAGGGTGCCGTGCAGGTTGGAATAATCACCTAAAAAGAGAATTTTCATATTGCAAAGTTAGTGATTATTGTCGAAAAAGCATTAACTTTGCGAAGAAAACTGTTTACCGCCCCGAAATGGCCGAAGAACTGTCAGTCATAATCCCGGTGCTCAACCGCGAAAAATTAGTGTGCCGTTGTCTGGACTCCGTAAAAGCCCAGACCTACCGTCCGCTGCACGTCATCGTGGTTGACAACGACTCCACCGACACCACCTTCCGCACCGTAACCGAATGGGGGCGTGCCAACGCCGAGCCGGCACTGCGCATGAGCCTGCTCAGCGAAAAGAAACCCGGCGCCGCCGCGGCCCGAAACCGCGGTTTCCAGCAGGTGAAGGGCGACAAACTCTGCTTCTTCGACTCCGACGACACCATGCGCCCCGACTTCGCCGCCGAAGTGATGAAAGCCTTCGACCTCAATCCCGCGGCCAACCTCGTGACATGGCGTACCGTGCGTCATGAACTCAACGGGCGCCGGCACCTCATGAAATATGCTTCAGACAACTTCCTGATCAACCATATCTTCCACTGCGTCTTCGTGACGATGCAGTATGCCGTGCGCCGACCATTCTTTTCCAACCACGGAATCTGGAACGAAAACCTCATGGCATGGAACGACTATGAACTCGGTTTCCGCATGTTGCTGGCAGACCCCAATGTAGCGGCCGTTCCGAAGGTTCTGGCAGACAAACACCAGCTCGGCAACTCGATAACGGGCACCTCCTTCGCGCCGCGTGCCGGCGTCTGGGAACGCTCTCTCGAAACCATGCGCGCCACCGCCGCCAAATGTCGCCGTGACGACCGTGACCGCCTCTTGCGCCTCATCGATTACCGCTTCATGCTCCTGGCCGCCCAGTATGGCGCCGAAGGGGAAAGGGAACTGGCCGAGAAACTGCGCCGGGAAACCCTCGCGCGATTCGAGGGAACGTCGTCGCAGCGCCGATTCCTGAATGCCGTATACCACTACCGCCGTCACGGCGGCCGCGGCTCCGCACACATAGCTAATCTTCTCCTCTGAGGCTGCTTTGACGGCAAATGGACATCGCTTCGGATTACGCAGGCCGGAAGGGCTGCGCTCCATATAAATATTGCCGGAACGGTACTCAGCGTACTGTTCCGGCTTATGGTTTCTATGCGAGTGTTCGGATTTTGCGAGAGGTCGTCAGCGTTTGCGGCGGCGCACGCTCTTGGCGGCGTTGGAGTTGCCGGAGGATTGCTTTACTTTGGGCTGTTTCGGCTGTTTGGGCTTCGAGCTTTTGGCTTTGGCGCGTTTCCGTTTGGAGGAACGCACCGATTTGGCACTCTTGGGTTCGTCGTCGTCTTCCGTCACGGTGGTGGTAGCGGACGGGATGGTATCTCCGGCAGCGGCAGCTTCGGCAGCGGCTTCTGCGGCGGCGCGCTGTGCCAGATACTCGTCGCGGTCGGGCACCCACAGGTCTTTGCCGAAGGAGCGCAGGCGCCGGTCGATGCTGTCACGGGCCGCTTTCAGGTCGTCCTCGTCGGGATACATCTGCATCATGGAGAGGTTGCGCAGGTTCTGGGTCTTGTAAATCTCGCCGTCATACATCCCCATGTTGAAGAAGTCGTCGAGGCTGTATTGCGGCAGGTTGTTGTCGTCGCTGAGGAAGATGTACTCCTGCGCCAGCCAGGGGCGCAGGGCGTCGAACTTCACCCAGAACATGGGGTAGCGGTTGGTTTCGCCGAAATCGCCGTATTTGTTGAGCACGGGGCAGATGGCCTCCACGCGCGTCTTCATACGGTTGGAACGGCGGTCGAACTCCCACTTCTCTATTATGTAGTAGTTGAGCACCTGGTTGGTGGGAACGTCGGCCTCGGCAATCTCGTAGCGGGGATTTTTGCCGTTGCCGCCGGTCTGGGTGTAATATATCTCGAAGCGGTCGAGCATGTCGCCCACTTTTATCTTATACTGGTCGGAGAAGATTTCGCGGCCGTCGAGGTATTCGTAGGCCGGGATTTTGCCCTCGACCACCAGACGCATGATGATGCGGAAGAGGTTTTCCTGGCCATCGATGACGTCTTCGGGGAAATACAGCGGGGTGTTTTTCTCCTTGGAGAGGTCGAGGCTGCGGTAAATCTGGCGCACGTATGCGAGATCGGCGTCGTGCGGCTCTTTGTTTTCGAAGAAGGACTGCATACGGTCGGAGATGACGGGACCCGAGGCCTCGGCTTTCTTCCGGCGGTCTTCTTCGCCGCGTTTGCGTACACCTCCGGCGTTCTGCACCTGTGCCACCAGAGCGATTCCGGCGAACAGGACCGCCAGTGCCGAGAGTGTTATTTTACGATATAGATTCATAATATGTTGATGCTGTCTGATGTTTAACAGGGGTTAGTTGAGCCGCACCTCCATCGAGGGTATTTCGCGCACTATGCCGTCGGGACCCTTGGCCTTGATGTTGGTGATGTAGAATGTCTTTCCGGGTTTGAGTTCGCGGAATTTCTCTATCTGGCGTTGCGAGAAACCGGCACCGGCCGACACTTCGGGGATGGCGTTGCCCATTTGGTCCACGAAGACGGTTGTGAACGAAACGATGGTGAAGGGGATGTCGAGCACACCGTCATCAAGCGCGGCCCCTACGCCGGAGGCGGAGAGCAGTGCACCCTTGGAGATGCGCTTGGGCGCGCCCTTGTATTGGTTGCCGCCCACTATCATGTAGGCCGCCGGGTCCGGAAGCTTGCGGATACGGAACTTCATGACTCCCGCTTCGCGGCCGTTGGCGGTGATGTGGATTTCGGCCTCGCCGCCCACTTGCGTCACGCGTGCCGTCCAGTTGTCGCCATTGCGCGTCAGCGTACCGTTGCTCATCGTAGCCGATACGTTGTCGCTCGAGACCCCGGGCACGGAGATGCTCACGGGATTGTCGATGCCGGCATATAGGATGTTGGCCATCGTCTGTGCCACGGTGGGATTGCCCACGGTCACCGGCGGATTGTTGGTGGTGAAGTGTGAGACGGGTTGCTGTATCGCTGCCGCTTCGGCTCGGAGCTCCTCGTTGAGCGGTATGTCGCTGAGGTCGATGCCGGCTATGATGCGGTTATAGGTGTCCGACTCGGCCGTGCGTATGTCGTTCTGCAGCTTTGTCAGTATGGTAATCGCGGCCACGGCGGGCATGTTCTCGAAGGTCTTGTTTTCCCATGTCACGATGCCGGGACCGTCCTCCTTACCCTTTTTGCCGTCGAGGGTGAGTAGGTCTCGCACGGTGGCCTGTTGCGCCGGGTCGCCGATCATCGGGATAATGAGGTCGCGGAAGGCGTGTACCTTCTCGCGCAGTCTGGCGCCGCGGCGGTCCAGGGGGTTGAGCATCACCTCACCGGCGGCGTTGAGGTCGTCCTCGTTGCGCATATTGCCGGGCGTTGCACCGGGACCGTCGGCCTCCACGGCAATGAGGCGTTTGTACTCCTCGATGTCCTTGTAGAGTTCCATGGCGGCCTTGTGCACGCGCGTCCCTTGGTCATACTGCGGCTGTACCTTCTCGGGCTTCGCGGCGTAGAGTCCGCTGAGGTATTTGTATTGCAGCTCGGCCTTACGGGAGGTCTGCAAATAGGAGGTCTGCAATCCTTCGTGGACGAGGCGGAAACCGTTCAGGACATCGCTCGAGACATTGAGGGCGAGCATCGCCGTCAGGACGATGTACATCAGGTTAATCATCCGCTGACGCGGAGACATCCTGTTGATATTGTTGTTGCCACCTGCCATAGTCGCTTAGATGTTATCGTTGTTATCGGGGAAGGCGTCGGTGTCGGGGCGTTGCTGCCGGCCGACGGCGGCTCCCGTCATGGGGTTGTACATATTGATGGTCATGGCCGTAATCATCTTCTCGTAGACTTGGTTGAGCTGCTTCATGTAGCGTGCCATCTTTTCGGTCTCCTCGCAGTAGTGTGCGCTTTCGCGGGCCGACTTCTCGTACATGTCGCGGATGTCCTTCAGGCCGCGGTTCACGCGGTCGATGGAGTCGAGCTGCGAGGAGATGCTCTTGAGCTGTATCTCGTAGATGGTGTTCAGGCCGCCGATGTTGCGGTTGAGGTCTTCCATCTTTTCGACGTATCCGGTGGAACTGAGCGAGATATTCTCGGAGTTGTCGGTGATGGCGCGGTAGGAATCGAGCAGCACGGAGCTCACCTCGTTGAGCGAGCGGGTGGTCTCCTTGAGCTGTGCCATCTGTCCGGCGATTTCGGAGATTTCCTGGAGATAGGAAGTCGTGGCCATGGTTATGTCTGCCATCTGGGCGAGCTGCTCGCTGGCCGAGGCCATGCGTGCTATGCTGTCGCGCAGGGAGGCGGCGTCTTCCGCGGAAATGGCGTCGATGGGTGAGGCCGGTGCGGGAGCGTAATCCTCGCGGTCATACTGTTCCGGCGAGTCGGCGGCGCTGCCGCGGCCGAAGTCGGGACGGTCCTCGGGGTCTTTGGAGTCAAGCACGGGGAAGACGTCTTCCCAGGCATATTCGCGCGGCGGACGGTCGAAGGCGGTGAGCACGAACATCAATACTTCGGTGCCCATACCTATCATCAGCAGCTCGCTGCCCGCCGGCAGGTGCAATATTTTGAAGAGGGCACCGAGAATCACGATGGCGGCGCCGATTGAATAAGCGAAGTTGAAGAACCGCTGCCCGGCATTCCCGTGCAGGAATCGCTCTATGCCGTTGGCGAATTTTTTGACTTTGACCATTTCGGGGTTGGTGTTATTGGGGGGTGGAGACGGAGGTCTCGTTTACTGAAAACCCGGTAGGGCCGGGTGTTTTTACTTGTTCTTGTTCTGTTTTTTGCCGGTGCCGCGTGCGAAGCCCACCTGCGAGCGCACGCAACGGAAACCGATGTAGCTGCGTTGCTCGTTCTGGTATTCCCATTGGCGCAAGTCGCTGCGCAGGTTGGTGGCGACGTCCTTCCAGGAGCCGCCACGCACTATCTTGCGCTTCATCTTGTAGGGGTCTTCCTTGGCGGCATCGTAGCGGTATTCCGGGTTAAGGTCGCTGGTAAGGCGGTCCAGGCTCTCGGTGAAGGCCGTCGAGGTCCATTCCGAGACGTTTCCCGCCATGTCGAAGAGGCCGAAGTCGTTGGGCGCGTAAGTGCCCACCGGCGCGGTGATTACGTGTCCGTCGCGCACGAAGTCGCCCTCCATCGGCTTGAAGTTGGCGTAGAAGCATCCGCGCTCGTCCATAGGTAGCGTTTCCTCCCACGGGTAGGAGCTTTCGGAATTGCCGGCGCGGGCGGCGTATTCCCATTCGGCCTCGGTGGGGAGGCGGTAGGGCTCTATGATTACGCCCTCGCGCCCCAGCGAGCGGCGCAGATAGTCGGTCCTCCAGTTGGCGAAGGCGTTGGCCTGCTCCCAGGAAACTCCCACCACCGGGTAGTTGTTGTAGCCGGCGTGCGAGAAGTACAGGCGCGTGTAGGGCTCGTTGTAGGCGTTGTCGAAGTCGTTGATCCACGCCGTGGTGTCGGGGTATACGTTCACTATGTAGGTGTTGAGGAAGTCGTAGTCGCCGGTCAGCGGACGTGTCACTGTCTCGCGGATAATGCGGCCCTCTTCGGTGAAGTAGGCGGTGTCTTTGGAGATTACGGGGAGTTCCGTGGGGACGGGCTTGTCGGTGTTATACTCGCGGCGTTCCGGGTCGAGGCGGTTCTTGCGCTGCGCGGCGGCAGTGTGGTTGAACACCTCGTAGCGGTAGTTGAGCTGCGTGGGGTCGAGCTCGCGGCGCCCTGTGATGGGGTTCGTGCGGTATACGCTCTCGATGGCGCGGAGCTCGTCCTCGTTGGCGTTTCGCCATGGTATGGGCTTGTTCCAGTTGAGGTAAGGCTTCACGGGGTTCCCTTCGCGGTCTTCCTCGATCTTGAAGGCTTCGTTGCCGCCGTAGGCGGGGTCGGCGAGGCGTTCGCGGATAATGGAGTCGCGCACCCAGAAGACGAACTGCTTGTATTTGGAGTTTGTAATCTCGGTTTCATCCATCCAGAAGGCGTCCACGGAGACGCCGTGGGGATTTTTGCGGATGTTGAAGACGGAGTCGTCGGTAGCGGGGCCCATGGCGTAAGCGCCGCGGTCCACGAGCACCATCCCGTATGGGGTGGGTTCGGCCCATGTGGTGCCGCCGACGCCGGTAACCTCGCCGCCGGCGGCGGCTGAGCGGCCCGACATGCACGACGTCAGCACCGGTGCCAGCGTCGCCGCTACTATCAGTGCCGGCAAAATCTTGTTGCTTATCAGCTTATTTTTTATTGTCTTCATATATTGTCTTAATCGTGATAGTCGTATGTTGCGGACGTTGCTGCTCCTTTTCCCGGCGGGGCGGAGGCTACATTATCCGGATGTTGCGGTGTTTGTTCCTGTTCTTTCCGTCGAAGTTGAGTTTCAGACTGTATCCCACCACCACCTCGTGGCTCCCGGAGGAGGCTTTGGAGATGGCCGACGTCGGGTAGTCGTAGGCATATCCGATGAAGAAATTCTTGATGTCGGCGCCCACCATCACGCTGACGGCGTCTTTCCAGCGGTATCCCACGCCGAAACGCAGGAAACGGTTGTAGCGCGCCTGGAGCGTGGCTTCGGCCGTGAACATGCTCAAGTCTGTCTTCACGAAGACAGACGGCATCAATTCAAATAACGTATTTTTTAGCCTGATATTGCTCCCGGCGGTAAAATAGAGCATCCGCGGGGTCTCTATCTGGTATTCCTGCGTCTCGTTGCTTTCGCTCCCCTCCACCGAAAGTTTCACCTTAGGGTTGGTGAGGTGCAGGGCGCCGGCACCCACGTAGAACAGCTTGTGGGTGTACCACAGGCCAACGCCGAGGTCCACGGAGTTGCCGCTCATATCCTGGTCGGGGATGGCCTCGTCGGTGCTCTGGTGGTAGTCGTCGCCATCGGGAATCACCACTTTGGAACCCTCGAACTTCTGGTTGAGGAGCCCGACCTGCACGCCGATGCCCAGCTCTCCCTTGAAAATCCTGAGCTTATAGGAGGCCTGGAGGTTGGCGTTGAAGTTGGAGAAAAGGCCGAGCGACTCCTGTCCGAGATTCACGCCCAGTCCGATGCGCTTCTTACCTATCTGCAAGGGGGACTCTGCCACGGCCGAGAAAGTCTTCGGCGCGTTCTTGATGCCCACCCACTGCAGGCGTGCCGCGCCGCGTATGCGCAGATAGTCGGTTGTGCCCGTCGCCGCCGGGTTGTAGAGCGAGGGCACTTCCCAGTACTGAGTCAGTTGCGCGTCGTTCTGCGCCGCGGCCGTAAGGCAGCAGAGCATAAGGAGCACCGTGGCAACGGTCTTGGTTATGATGTGTAGTATCTCGCGGTCCATTTGCTGAATGTCTATTCAAAGTAGAATGTCACCACCACCATGTTCGACTTCATTTTCTTAATGGAGTCGGTGATTTTCATCGTCTGCGGGTCGTCGGTCAGGTCCGGGCGCTTGTGGTTGAGCATGTCGTTGAGGCCGAAACAGAACTTCACCTCCGGGATGAACTTGAAGAAAGGGAGGTAGAGGTCCACGCCGAGGCCCACGGTGAGGTAAGTGCCGAACTGGTTGAGCTGCAGGTATTCGCTGCTGCGCTTCGAGACGTCGTAGGTGGCCATCGCCCCGACGGTGAAGTAGGGGCGGCTGTTGCCGAAGCGGTCGCCCGAGACCTTCAGCTCCACGGGGAGCACAACGTAGGCCGTCTTGATGTTCTGCGACAGCTCCTGGCCCGTGGTGTAGTCGCGCATTTTGGCTGTCGCGCCGCCGAAGTACATTCCCGGCTCGAAGCGCAGGTTGAAGTTCTTGTGCAGCCGCAGGTCTGCCATCACGTTGACGCAGAAACCGGGCGCCAGGTCGGGGATGGAGGTGAACCACTGCTCCCCTTCGGGGGTGACGTTGCCGTTGTGTGTGAAAGAGAAATCCTGGAAGAAACCGCCCACCGAGAAACCGAGATGCCAGCGCTTGAGGTCGGCATAGGGTCGGTTCAGGGGCTTCTCCTTCCAGCGTTGTGCCGACACCGGAAGCGCTGACGCGGCTGAAAACAGCAGCGCCACCAGCATTATGGCTGTGCGGAAATATCGTGCAGGTCGGTTCATTTTTAAATTAACGCCCCCGGGCCGGCGATTATTGCCCGCGGGCGACAAAAACCTGAGCGCGGCTTATTTGTAACGATTTTAAATTAAGGAAAATAACGGCAATAAAATTTGATTTTCGGGGAAATGAAGTTAATTTTGCACCCGAAAAGGCGTCCCGACGGCGCCTCAACTCGGAAAACAACTAAACAATTAATTAATACACAAAGACTATTATGGCATACGTAATTGGAAATGACTGCGTGGCATGTGGCACATGCGAACCTGTTTGCCCCGTAGGCGCAATCTCAGAAGGTGAAATCTATCACATCGACCCTGACACCTGCATCAGCTGCGGTAGCTGCGCAGAAGTTTGCCCCAGCGGCGCAATCACCGAAGGCTAAACTCCTCCGGTTTCAAAAAGAGACACACAGGCATCCCGCCCCGGGGTGCCTGTGTTGGTTTTTCGCAGCCTGTCGCCGTGGGCGTCACGGGAACAGCGGGTGCGGGGAGTTGCCGGAGAATCATTTATCCGACATTCGTGAGAATGGTCCCGGCTCTGAAAAAATATTCAAAATATTCCGCAAAATCATTTAAATAAAATAAATACACGAACAACAACCAAATTAGGGACACCGCCAAACTTCCGTGGA
>DKVK01000087.1 GCA_002491165.1 Porphyromonadaceae bacterium UBA7180 | reverse complement strand
GAATTTTGATACACCCTCTCGCGCTGACCGACTACATTCCAGATTCACAATAAGAATGCTCAAACTGCCTCAAAGACTTGGGCATTAGCTGTTTATTTCTGTATGCGACCTTTGATTAGCCCGCATCATTCCGTCGTTTTATGGCCTTCTGTCCATGCAAATTTGGCATTCAAGAGAAGTGTAGATTCGTTTTCAGGAGGAGAAAGTAGGTTTCAGAAGGTGATGCCGTCGGTGGAGGAGAGGCGGGTGCGGACTTCTTCCAAGGCGTTGAGTTCCACCGCTATGCGCATGGAGCAGGTGTTGTCGAACTGTTGCTCCCGGACGGTGACGGCGGGATGTGATTTCACAATCTTCATGACGTCGTTCATGGCCACGTAGGGGAAGGTGAATGCAAGTTCTTCCTTGCGTTGGTGCAACACTTTTCCTCCGTCTTCGAGCGCTTCGCGCGCTGCCGTGCGGTAGGCAACCGTCAGTCCCGAAGTGCCGAGTTTTATTCCCCCGAAATAGCGCACCACCATCACCAGGACGTTGGTTAGATCCAGCGAGTTTATCTGTCCCAGAATCGGTTTTCCGGCTGTCCCCGACGGCTCGCCGTTATCGTTGAGTTGCCATAGTTCGCGTTCCTCCCCGATAGTATAAGCCCAGCATAGGTGCCGCGCGTCGTGGTAGCGGTTGCGGTAATCCCTGATGACGGCTTTCGCCTCCTCGGGGTCCGTCACGGTGACGGCGAAACCAAGGAAGCGGCTCATTTTTTCGGTGACTTTGCTTTGTCCCTCGTGCTCAAGGGTGAAGTAGGAGTTAGCCATGTGCAAGTTTTACGGGGATGCCGCCGACCCGTAAGCGCGGCTGCATCCCCTTGTGTTTCTGATGATTAACCGAAATAGTTTTCTATCTCGTTGCAGTTTCTGAAGGCGAGCATACCGCCGGCCACGTGTTCGGCGGGAGTGCGGCCCAGTGTCTGGCTCACGATTTCGAGGGCCCAGTTCAGGGCGTTGGCGGGACCGTTGCCGAGCACGAACTTATCGTCACACACCACAGGGGCGTCGGTGAATTTGGCGCCGGTGAGGAGATGTTCGAAGCCGGGATAGCAGGTGGCGGAGCGCCCTTTGAGCAGGCCGAGCTGTCCGAGCACCACGGCGGGAGCGGCGCAGATGGCGGCTATACGGCCGTCGGCCGAGTTCATTTGGTTCTTAAGCAGCCCGGCCAGCGGTGCGAACTCATAGAGATTGGTGGCGCCGGGCATTCCTCCGGGAAGTATCAGCCACGCGGGATTCTTGAAAAGTGTAGGGTCAAAAATGAGGTCGGCGTTTACGGAAACTTCCTGGGCCGACTTTACGACACGGCTTGAGGTGATGGAAACGGTTTTGACATCGAGCCCGGCACGGCGCATCACATCGACGGGCGTCATGGCCTCGATAAGCTCGAAGCCTTCTGCAAGGAATACAAAGGACTGTTTCATAGATTCTGAACTTTTGAATAACAAATAAGATTGAAGGTGGCGAAGCGTGACAACGTAGGCCGGAGAGTGAGTGTGTGCGGTCTTATATTTCCCACCGTTCAAGAAAATCTGCGCTAATTTACAAATTAATTTTGAAAAAAGCACTATCTTTGCAGTAAAATTTATCTGAATAATGAAGAAAAGTTGTCTTTTTTCGCTTTTTGCGGTGGTGCTGACGCTCTTGGGGGGCTGTCGCAGCGATTATCAAAACGAAAGCGGGATGATTTGGAACACAATGTATAACGTCACCTACGATGGCCCGGCGACGCTCCGCGACTCCCTGATGCCGCAGTTCAACCGTGTGGCGGCGAGCGTTTCGGCATTCGACAGCACCTCGCTCGTCAGCCGCATCAACCGCAACGAGACGGCACGCACCGACTCGGTGTTCCGCCGCGTCTACCGTATGTCGCTGCTCGTCAACGGGCGCAGCGGCGGCGCCTTCGACCCCACGGTGTCGCCACTTGTCACTGCATGGGGGTTCGGGAAAGGTCACAAGGCCACGGCCGACACGGCCCGCATCGACGAACTCCTGAAATATGTCGGTATGGGCAAGACGCGTCTCCACGGCAACCTGCTGCTGAAAAACGACCCGCGCCTGGAGTTCAACTTCTCGGCCATCGCCAAGGGTTACGGTTGCGACGCGGTGGGGGAAATGTTCCTTCGCAACGGCGTCCGGAATTTCCTCATAGAAATAGGTGGTGAGATTCTGGCGCACGGAGAGTCGCCGCGCGGTGGCAAATGGCGTGTGTCGGTCGATGCGCCGATACGTTCCGAAGGTGTCGTGCATCTGTCGCAATGCGTGTTTGAAATCGGCGACGAAGGGGTAGCGACCTCGGGCAACTACCGCAACTACCACGAAAAGAAGGGACAGGTTTACGGCCATACCATCGACCCGGTGACCGGCCGTCCTGTGCAGACCGATGTGCTTTCGGCCACCGTAATCGCCTCGACAGCGATGGAAGCCGACGCTTACGCCACGGCGGCCATGGCGCTCGGTAGCGCTCGCGCTCAGCAGATGGCGCAGAAATATGGTCTTGCAATGATGCTCATTATGCCCGGTAACAAGATCTGGATGTCACCAGGTTTCAAAAAATATGTTGTAGAAGATTGAAACGGTTATGGCAACGGTAATATTGATAGTGACGATGTTGCTCATCGGGGCAATGGTCGTCGGTTTTATAATAGTGTACGGGCGTAACATCTCCAGTCGTCAGGGAGGCACCGATGCGGCCAACGCGCAGATGCGCGAGTATATAGCCGGCTTGAACGAAAGCAATCAGCGGGCCATAGCCTCGATGCAGGAGAATCACCGTCGCGAATTGCAGGAACTCAGGCAGCATTGGGAAGAGCGTGTCAAAGTCATAGAACGCGAGTCGCAGATAAGGCTCGGCGAAATGTCGCGCCAGGCCACCCTGCAGGGCATCGAGAATCTGAAAAACACCAACTCCGAGCAGATGGAGCAGGTACTCGCCCCGTTGCGCGAACGGCTCGAAACCCTTTCGGCCCTTGTGCAGCGTGCGCAGGTGGATTCCGAAGCGTCGTCGCGCACACTGACTTCGCGCATTGAGCAACTTTCGCAGATGAACGACCTCCTGGGGCGCGAAGCTAAAAACCTCACCGAGGCATTGCGCGGCAACAGCAAGGTGCAGGGCGACTGGGGCGAATTGCGTCTCGAAACCCTGCTCCAGGAAGCCGGATTGCAGCGTGATGTAAATTACCGTGCGCAAGTTACTAAAGATGCCGACGGGAAGGTGCTCCGCGGCGAAGGGGGCGAACTACAGCGCCCGGACTTCATAATCGACCTTCCCGACGACCGGCATGTGATAGTAGACTCCAAAGTGTCGCTGAAAGATTACGTGGACTATTGCGCCGCCGAAGATGCTGAGCAACGCAAGGCCGCCGGGATGCGCCACGTGGCCTCCGTGCGCCGCCACGTGGATGAGCTGAAAAATAAGAAATACCAGAAAAGCGTGCGCAACGCCCTTGAACATGTGCTCATGTTCATCCCCAACGAAGGTGCGTTCGTCGCCGCCGTCACGCTCGACCCCGACCTGTGGCAATACGCCTTCCGCGGCGGCGTGGTGATAGTCTCCGCCGCGCATTTGCTCTCCACCTTGCAGCTCATAGGCCAGCTGTGGCGCGAAGACCGGCAGAACCGGAACGCCGCCGAGATAGCACGCGTTGCCGGCCTGATGCACGACTCGGTGAAAACCTTCGCCACACGCTTCGACCGCGTAGGCACGCAGCTCGCCACCACGGTAAAAGTCTACGAAGAGACACGCAACATGCTCTCCGAAACCAACCAGCAGAGCCTCCTGAACCGCGCCGCCCGCCTGAAGGACCTCGGTGCCAAAACCACCAGATAACCCGTCTTACCCATCTTATCATTTTTTTGAGTAAAGAGCATTCCGGTAACAGAATCTGACACTGGGAAGTTCCTGTACGTGCGCCCTTAGGGCTGGAATTCTCGAAATCTCCGGTCCTTAATGTGACGTTTCGCTTTGGGATGTACCGTTTTAACATTTTGTTTTATGATGGCTTATTACGGCTTATTTCTTGATGTGTCTGCTTTTGAGAGTGGATGAATTGTGTTAAAAATTATACTTCAAATAATGTAAATATTAAATAAACTTGCAGAAATGTTAAATATGTTAATTTTCGAGGTTGTTTTAGGATTATTTTTATATATTTGCGAATCCAAACGACAATCTGAGCTTAAAACACAGGAACATGAAGAAACTTTTACTGTTAATCACACTGTTAGTAAGTTTTGTTGCGCAAGCTTACGAGCCGCTTGTTCGCGAAGACCGCGTCTGGGTTTACGGTTGCGGCGTCCCTGATCCGGATATGAAAACTCCCGGCAATGCTGAAGTTGAATTTTCCGGCACTACCGAAATCAATGGAGTTGTTTATCATAACTTGACATCTTTAGGTCATCCCGAAAATGTGATTTCGTTGATGAGGGAAGAGAATAAAAAGATCTACCGATATATAGCCAATAATCCATATTATTGGAATATGTGGAATGGCGCTGTCAGTGAAGCGGAGCAAGCTGAATACAATGCCAGGGAGGGTTGTAATCCCGGCGAGATTTTGCTGTATGATTTTGACCGTGAATTGGGCGATCCATATATGTCGTTGACTTGTGGCAATTCTACTGACCAAGCTGTTGCTCCTTTGGCAATAGTAGCAATGGAACCGCAGGTGATGCTTCGCGACGGTCTTCACCCCATGCGTCAATTGAACATGCAATTTGGTGAATATAACCCCGATTATGACAATTCAGGTCTTCCGATTTATGACGGTATTGGTCCTGTAGAGGGATTTCTGGACATTCCTGGATGCGGACCTTGGTGCGCATCATATTATAATGACTGGAGTTACTATCTGGATAAGGTTTATGACAAAAATACCGGAAAGGTTATTTATGATTATAAAGACAAGTATGGCTATATGCCCATGATTGTAGAAGGTCTTCAGTGGTATTACGAAAGAGTGGTGACCGACGCCGACGGCACGAAGCGAACTATCGGCAATGTGTCTTATTCGTTCACTTCTGAAGTAGAAAAAGATGGCAAAAAGTATCTCGCGTTCACAGACAATGCTACGGGAGAAACCGCTGCATATATGCGTCAGGAAGATCCGCTGGTTTATCAGTGGATTAATCCCGAAACATCTCAACGCCCTGTAAATGACAACGGTGAAGAACTAACGGAGAATTTGCTGTATGATTTCTCAATTACCTCAAAAATAAGTCTTGAGGATTACTATACTCAGATATTCTATGTGAAATATCCTATCTATACAGAAAATGGCGAACCGATAACAGCATTTGTCGATGCTTTGAAACGCCAAAGGATAGAACCGTATGCCTGTAGCGTCCAGCATGTGGAATTTAGCCGCGGTGAAGAAAGTGTTGGTCATGGCGTTTTTGTGCAAAGTGTAGGTCCAAAGACAGGGCGCCTTTTCGAACCGTTGGCCCCGATTGACGGCAGAAACGAGAAGTATGAAATACGGCAGCTTTCGCAGGGGGAGACTGTACTTTACAGAAGGGCGCAATTGGAGAGCCTGTTCTCAGGTATAGAAGAGATAAGTACTGAGGAGCCGGAAAATGACAATCGGATGTATGACCTTATGGGTCGTGAAATCCGCAACCCGCAACGCGGTACCATTTACATCCAGAATGGTCGGAAACTTATTGCGCGTTGATTTTGAATTGATTAAACATAAAACGGATGCCCGACCCCTGGCACCCGTTTTATGTTTTGAGGAATGGGATTCGGGAATCAGTAAGAGCGGAGTATTAGGGCGTCGATGAGGGCGTGGTTGGTCTTCAGGTTCATGTTTTCGTCCTCTTCCAGCAGCTCTATGCGCAGGGTGTGCTTGCCTTCGGGTAGCTGCGTTGTCACGCTGTTGGAGAAGCCCCAGTCATCCCAGTTGGCTACACCTCGCTGCGGCAGTACGACGGTGCCTATCTTGTGGCCGTCGAGGGTGATGGCACGGATGGCGGCCTTGTTCTCGGTGTTCACCGGGCCGTTGCCGTTGGCATAGCGCAGGCTCAGGGAGTATGTGCCGGGTGTGGTGATTTCTACGGGTATCTCGATGACGCGCTTGTTGTGGTCGGTCTCTGCGAAACCTTCGCCAAGGTAACCGGCAACCGGCGTGGCGGCCCGGTAGCTGATTTCCTCGGAGGTCATTGCGGTGCCTTCTCCGGGAATCTGGATGGTGTCGTAGTTGCCGAGATAGAGCGGTTCGGAGGCGAACGACGGTGTGCCGTCTGTGGCTACGCCGATGACTTGCCACTCGCCGGGTTCGGAGATTTCGTAGCGTGTGGTGCGCACGGTGTCGACCGGCTCGCCGTTGTGGAGCACTACGTATTTGGCGATGTATTCGATGGGGTTCCATGCCAGGGCGGAGGCGTTGTCCTCGAAGCGGGCGATGGGGGTGAGCGGCGCTTTGAGGTTGGGGCGGCGGTTCACCTGCATGGCGGGGATGTCATTGTCGGCCATGGTGATGGCTATCTTGCAGTTGCCCTTGAGTTTGGTGGCGGGGATGAATGTGTCTCCGGCTTTGAGTTTCTTGCCGTTGAGGGTTATCTCCTTGACCTGCGAGCCGTAGCCGCTGACGGTGATGTCGAGCGTGGCGTTGCGGTATTTTACGCCGTCGAGGCTGCGTGTGTCGGCCAGGGTTTTCGGCACGAAGGGAGTAAAGCGTATCCCGTCGGGCTCGAAGTTGATGCCGAAGAGGATTTTCATCGTCAGGGCGAGATTGCCCGACAGGCTCCAGAGCATGTTGGAGGAGTTGAGTTCGGTGTAATAGTCGCCGTTGTCGAGGTTGAAATTCTCCTTGTTTGTGGCGAAGAGGGCTGCGGGACGCACCACGGCGCCTATGGCTTCGAGCACGCCTTGTTCGTTGCCGGCTTTGGCGTTGGCCAGCGCCCAGTAGGAGCCTACGAAGGGCCACAGCGCGTTATTGTGATAGCTGGGCATGTCGGCGATCTGCGGATAGAAGATGGCCGAGCCGAAGGGAGTGACGGGATGGCACTGTACTATGGAAGCGGCCTGCTCCAGCGTGGCTATGTCGTAAAGTATTGACAGCGAGGAGCCCAGCGTCTCGTAGCGCGGGTTTAGCGTGAGGTTGTCGCGGCCGTAGGTGTACATGGCATAGTCGCCCATAGTGTCGCACCAGAATGTGTCGTTGATTTTCTTGGAGAGTTCGTGAGCCTCTTTTCCGAAGGCTTCGGCCTCTTTTTTCTTGCCGAGGGTGCGGGCCATCTGCGAGGCTATGTCGAGGGCGGCGGCGTGCACCATGTTGGTGTTCATGGCTTCTGACTGCGCTATGTCGGCGGTCTGCATCCATCGCGGATAGCTCTGTTCGCGCCAGTCGAGGAAGGAGGTCTCGCCCTTCACGAGGCCGCGCGGCGACATTACGGTTTCGCGGTCTTTGGCAATGGAGCGCACCACGATGGGGTAGACCTTTTCGAGCCATTTGCGGTCGCCCGTTACCTTATAAATTTCCCAGGCGGCGAGAGCCCACACCATGCGATCGGTGGAGATGGGCCATGCGCCGCCCGAACCGGTGTCCTGGATAATCTGGCCTTCGGGATTCACTTTCTTCATAAGCGAAATCATGGAAGCTTCAGGCTGGAGAGCGGCCATGGAGAGGATAATGGAGTAGCTGACGTCGCGCGTCCAGACGCCGGCCCATTCCTTGCCGGTGCGCAGCGTGGTGTCAGGCTCAACGGCGTTTACCATCTCGTCGAGGCCCATATTGAAGACGGCTTTCAGCAGTCCGTTGGAGGTGGATAGTCGGGGATAGGAGGAGAGATCGTTCTTGCGTTGCCACGTCTGCTCCACGGGCATGAAGAAGCCTGGGCGACCGTGGTATGTGGATTGTATTTTTTCGGGTGAGACGGCCCATGCCTTGAAAGGGCCTTGCACTACGGTGTCGCCGCGCCATGTATAGGCGTCGGTGGCGACGATGACTTGTGGAGAGACGGCAGCGGCGGCCAGAATAAGACTTGTAATCATCGGGGAGTTATGTTAAAATTTTAAGTCTCTACGGTAAAAATGGTAGCATTGTCTGTATTATAGATAATAACGTTCGAGAAAATGATTTATTGTATCTATGATTAAGCATTATTGACATTCGATTAAGCATTATTAACATTCCATTTTTGTCGGG
>DKVK01000037.1 GCA_002491165.1 Porphyromonadaceae bacterium UBA7180 | reverse complement strand
AACATGTTCTGCTACACCGGCGGCTTCAGCGTCTACGCCATGCGCGGCGGCGCCAAGCGCGTCGACTCGGTGGACTCGTCCTCCAAGGCGGCCGCACTCACCGACGCAAACATTGCCCTCAACTTCGGCGACGACCCGCGCCACCGCACCTTCGCCGAGGACGCATTCAAGTACCTCGACGCCATGGAAAAGGGTGCCTACGACCTGATAGTGCTCGACCCTCCGGCCTTCGCCAAGCGCCTCAAGGCGCTGCAACAGGGTCTGCGGGGCTACCGCAAGCTCAACGCCAAGGCCTTCGAGAAGATACGTCCCGGCGGCGTGCTCTTCACCTTCTCCTGCTCGCAGGTCGTTAGCCGCGAACAATTCCGCCTCGCCGTCTTCAGCGCCGCAGTACAGGCCGGACGCCGCGTACGCATCCTCCACCAGCTCACGCAACCCGCCGACCATCCGATAGACATCTGCCATCCCGAAGGGGAATACCTCAAAGGACTCGTCCTCTATGTGGAATAATAACAACGAGTATCAATTAAACTTAAATACATCATGAAAAAGACAATCCCGGCCATGATTCTCAGCTCCGTGATAGCACTGAATCTCCACGCCGCAGAAAACAAGAACTTCGACTACCACGTGGACCGCTTCGCCGACATAGAAGTGCTCCGCTACGAAGTGCCCGGCTTCAACGACCTCAGCCTGCAGCAGAAGACCATGATCTACTATCTGACGCAGGCGGCGCAGGCCGGACGCGACATCATCTGGGACCAGCACGGAAAGTATAACCTCCAGCTGCGACACCTGCTCGAAAACATCTACACCTCCTACAACGGCGACCGCAACTCCAAGGACTTCAAGGCCTTCGAGAAATACCTGAAGCAGGTGTGGTTCGGCAACGGCATCTACCACCACTACTCCACCGACAAGTTCACCCCCGAGTTCTCGCAGGCATTCTTCACCGAACAGGTGAAAGCCCTTCCCGCCGACAAGCTCCCACTGAAGGGCGGACAGACGCTCCAGCAGATGCTCGACACACTCGTGCCCGTAATCTTCGACCCCACGGTTCTCCCCAAGGGCGTGAACCAGGACGGCACGCAGGACGTGGTAGCCACCTCGGCCTTCAACCTCTACGACGGCGTAACGCAGAAGGAAGTGGAAGACTACTACAACAAAATCAAAGACCCCGACGACCCCACACCCGTCTCCTATGGCCTTAACGCCAAGGTGGTGAAGAAAGATGGCAAGGTGGCCGAGGAAGTCTATCACCTCGACGGCCTCTACGGCCCCGCCATCGCCAAGGTCATCTACTGGCTCGACAAGGCCAAACAGGTGGCCGAGAACGACGCCCAGAAGGCTTACATCACCAAGCTCATCGACTACTATATCACAGGCGACCTGCGCCTCTTCGACGAATACTCCATCCTCTGGGCCGAAGACACACACAGCGACGTGGACTTCGTGAACGGCTTCATAGAGAGCTACGGCGACCCCCTCGGCATGACCGCACAGTGGGAGTCATACGTCAACTTCAAGAATCAGGAAAGCTCCAAGCGCACCAAGACCATCTCCGACAACGCACAGTGGTTCGAAGACCACTCGCCGGTGAACCCCAAGTTCCGTAAACCGCACGTCAAGGGCGTATCCGCCAAGGCCATCACGGCAGCCATGCTCGGCGGCGACGCTTATCCCGCAACCGCCATCGGCATCAACCTCCCCAACGCCAACTGGATTCGCGCGCAGCACGGTTCCAAGTCGGTCACCATCGAGAACATCACCGAGGCCTACGACATGGCTTCTCACGGCAACGGCTTCAACGAGGAGTTCGTCATCGACGCTCCCACACGTAAGCTCCTCGAGGATTACCTCTACATCACCGACATGCTCCACACCGACCTCCACGAGTGCCTCGGACACGCCTCCGGCCAGCTCATGCCCGGAGTTGACCCCGACGCCCTCAAGGAACACGGCTCCACACTCGAGGAAGCCCGCGCCGACCTCTTCGCCCTCTACTACCTGGCCGACCCGAAACTCGTGGAACTCGGTATCATCGACAATCCCGAGGCCTACAAGGCGGAGTACTACAAATACATGATGAACGGCCTCATGACACAGCTGAACCGCATAGAGCCGGGCAAGGACGTGGAGGAAGCCCACATGCGCAACCGCCAGCTAATAGCCCGCTACATCCTCGAAAAGGGTAAGAAAGACAAGGTGGTAGAGCTCGTCAAGAAGAACGGCAAGACCTACGTCAAAATCAACGACTACAAGAAGATGCGCGGACTCATAGCCGACCTCCTGGCCGAGATACAGCGCATCAAGAGCGAAGGCGACTACGCCGCCGGCAACGCCCTGGTAAACAAGTATGCCGTAAAGGTGGACCCCAAACTCCACAAAGAGGTCCTGAAACGTTACAGCACCCTCGACATTCCGCCATACCGCGGTTTCGTCAACCCCGTTTACAATGTGGTTTACGACGACAACGGCAACATCCGCGACATAACCATCGACTACTCGGAAGGTTACACCGACCAGATGCTCCGCCTCGGCCGCGAGTTCTCAACGCTGAAATAATCCCGGCCCCATGGAGGAAACCCTCAGAGAGATAAAACAGCTCTTCTTCACTTACCGCAACGGTGCGCTGGCCGATACCCTCAAGGGCGCCGGCCACCCTTGCGCGGTGGTTTTCGGGCTGATGATACCGCAGATAGCCGACATAGCGCGGCAGCAGACCCCCTCGCTTGAGCTGGCGCAGCGCCTCTGGGACGACACCGGGGTGCGCGAATCGCGGATATTGGCCACATACCTCTTCCCGCCTCAAGAAGTAACACGGGAGCACGCCCTGCGCCTCGCCTCCGAAGTACGCAACGCCGAAGAGGCCGACATGCTCGCCTTCCGCCTGCTCAAACGCCTCCCATGCGCCCCGCAGCTATTGGACGACATAGCCTCACTCGGCACCCCGATGGCCCCATACCTCCACCGCTCCCTGACACGACACCTCAGCTAAAATAGCCCGAATAGCTAAAATAGCCAACCCTCATATTTCCTGCATAATACATGAATTTCCACCTCCACAGCGGAAATTCATGTATTTTTTACCCCGATTATTTGGCCGGTTGGAATTTTTCCATTAACTTTGTGAAACATTCCTCTCCACTGTAAACCGCAGGACTTCCGCCCTACACTCAGACAACCCTTACACACCTGCATATTTATACCATCCGTAAAATATACAGCGCATCACTCTAAAATCAACTTTATGAAGAAATCTTTACTGCTAACAGCTCTCCTGGCCGCCTCGCTGCCCTCTTTCGCCGCCGTCCCCGACGGCTGGACGGTTACCCCCGACGACGGCTCCACGGTCACCGAAATCAAGTCGTTCCAGCTCTACCGCAACAACGGCAAATTCGACCCCTACGTAGGCCGTAAAATCAAAATCAACGACGTAGAATTTGAAATCGAACAGAAGGTTACCGGCACTTTCGACGACACAAACACCATTACCATCAAGGCCGACCCAATCACCGCCAAGGGCACCTACAACATCGTGGTCCCCTCGGGCACATTCGACATAGACTACAACTGGATGATGGACGAGGGCGACCCCAACCCCGAAATCTCCTTCACATTATATATAGGAGATAACGGCGGCGGTGGCGGCGACAACCCCGACCCGGGCGAATTCACCCCAATCGTCAACGAATACTACACCATTACCCCTGCCCAGGGGCGCGTTGCGCAAATCAAGGACTTCACCGTGCAATACGACCGTTCGGGACTCTTCCCCGAAGGGTATGTGGCCAACCCGCCCAAGCTCATCAACGAGACTACCGGCGACGCCGTTGCCACCTTCAAGGTAATAGAGGGAGGCGGCCTCCACGACGTAATCCTCCAGCTCGACGAAGCCTATACAACGCCCGGAACTTACCTCGTGCGCATCCCCGACGAGTCTATCAGCGACTATATGGACGAGGCATGGCCGGCAGCCGACTTCCGCTATGTCATCGACCCCTCGCTGACTCCCGACATCCCGCAGGAGAACGTAGTGGCCACGCCCGAATCGGGAAGCACCGTCGACGGGATAGACCAGCTCATGCTCTACTTCCCCAACATGTACAGCATCTACGCCAGCGGCCCCGCCAAGGACGGCGTCAAGGTAAAGATGAACGGTCTCCCCCTCGAAGGCGTGACAGCCTCCTTCGAGTTCGACTCCATGACGATGGGCGACGGCGAGATAGGACTCAAGTTCACACCCGCCCTCTCGAAGGCCGGCGAGTATGAAATCTACGTTCCCGCCAACGCGCTCTCGCTCGAAATCTCGACCTTCGACACCCGCTATAACAACGAGTTCACGCTCTCCTATACCCTCACCGGGATGGTAGTGGCAGGCGACAAGTTCACCGTCGCTCCCCTTACTTATAAGGTGGTAGACCCGGCCGCGCACACTTGCGAAGTGACATGGCCCTCCGACGAGAGCGAATATGCAGGCGTCACCTCCATTCCTGCCACGGTTGCGTGGAACGGCCAGACATGGGACGTCACCGCAGTAGGACGCCTCGCCTTCTCGCAGGTAACCGGTATCTCGGAAATCACACTGCCCGAAAGCATCAAGACCATCGGCGACGCCGCCTTCTGGGAAAGCTCGCTCAGCAAGATTACAATCCCGGCAAGCGTGACCACTATCGAGGGAAGCGCATTCGAGTCGAGCGAACTGACCGAAATCACTATCCCCAAGACAGTTACAAGCCTCGGCACAGATGTATTATACACCTGTAAGAAACTCGAGACCATCAACTACCGGACACCCATAGACTCCATCCCCGGCGGCTTCGCGCAAGGTTGCGTAATGCTCCGGCACTTTGACATACCGCAGACGGTGCGCCGCATCGGCGAGTTCGCCTTCTCGGAGTGCGAGAAACTCACCGGCGTTGTACTCCCCGCGCAGCTCGAAACTCTCGAACGCTTCGCCTTCGCCTATTGCCCGGAAATCACATACATGGAAATCCCCGAGACGGTGACCACCCTCGGCCACGGCGTCTTCTACCAGACAGGCCTCACGGAAGCATCTCTGCCGGAACACATCACCGTAATCCCCGACGGCTTCTACCAGTGCTGTACCGCCCTCACCGAGTTCACGACATCCAACAACGTCACCGAGATAGAGACGCAGGCATTCTACTGGGATTTCGGCCTCACCAAGTTCACCTTCGGCGAGAAGATGGCTACCATCGGCGCCGAAGCCTTCAAGGGAGACCGCGCTCTCACAGAGGTAATCAGCCTCAACCCCGTGCCTCCCGCAGGCGCCTCCTTCGAGCCTGAAGTCTACGCCAACGCAACCCTCAAGGTGCCCGATGCAGCAGTCGAGGCCTACCGCGCAGCCGAAGGCTGGAAAGAGTTCTCGCACATCACCTCGCTGACCGGAATCGACGGCATCGACGCCGAGAACCCCGAACAGACGGTAGAAATTTACGACATGGCCGGCCGCAAGGTTTATGAAGGCCAAAAGGCAGACATCAACCTCCCGAAGGGCATCTACATGATAGTCACCCCCGGCGGCCGCAAGAAAGTAATCCTCTGACCTGCAAGAAACACATCATCAACAGTAACCACCGACTAAATAGGTTATGTAAAAATAATATTTAACTTCAAGAGCAAAGGCTGCCCGCGAGGGTAGCCTTTGTTATTTTGGACACTGACAGGGAGCGCCAGCCTCCCGGGCTGCGTAAAAAAGCCTGACAAATGCAAAGCCGCGAATATGGAGCGAGGGCCTCCTGCCTGCCCTGACCCGAGGGTTGTTGACCGTGTTGACTGTTGACCCACATTTTCTAACTTCCAGCCGTACCCCACCCTCTTTCCCCTATTTCCGAAGATAGTACCCTTTATTGGGTCAACACGGTCAACAAAGACAGGCAGCAATCTAACATTCAGCGTGTTAGCGTATTGACCCACCGTTGTTGACCCACTGTTGACCGTGTCCGGAATCACCCTTAGGGTCAACAAAAATCCGGTAAAAGGGATTAAAAAACTGTTGACCCATCCATGGAGGGTCAACAGTTTCATTGTAAGGGTCAACAAGTAAGCCGCGATATATGGGACGGGGGCAGGAATGTCCCTGCCTCCGTTCCATAATCAGGCCGGGAGGCCTGCGCAGCATGTCAGGGTCAACGCCTTTATTGGACATGCAAGCTGTCGGGTTCACGTAAAAACCGCAGGGGTTCGGCAAAAATGTGCGCTTTTGTTTCGGCAATCCGGCTTTTTCAATTATCTTTGCTCCCGAATAGCAACTCACACCTCCTCAACGATTACAAACGCCCTACCCCCCATGACACATGACAACCTCCTGACAAAAGCCTGCAACTACATTATACGCGGCTTCGCGGGGCTCCTGCTCGGAGCAATGCTCTGGCTCCCTGCTTCCGCAAAGAATCTCAAACCCTTTATTACCGATTACGAGTGGGGCTATGTCGATGAAAACGGCACAGTTATTGACATTGGGCCATATGAAGCTGCAGGAGAGTTTGTCAACGGCTTTGCCGCCGTTAAACAGTGGGAGAAATGGGGGTTCATAAACGAGGAGTGCAAACTGGTGGTGCCTTTCAAATATTATGATTACCGAGATTTTTCGGATGGAATGGCTGCCGTGATGGAAGTCGGCAAATGGGGCTATATCAATGAGAAAGGGGAAGTTGTCATCCCTCTCAAATATGATGATGCTTCCTACTTCTCAGAAGGACTTGCCTGTGTGCGTTGCGGCATGTATTGGGGGGTTATCGACAAGAGTGGAAAGATGATTATCGAGCCAAAATTCACTTCCAATAGTTTTTATTCCGAGGGACTTATGGCCAATTTCGACCCACAGTCACAACTCAACTGCTATTTCGACAAGACCGGTAAAGCAGTCTTATACAGCTACTATTCGATAATGCCATTTACCGAAGGGTTAGCCGGTGTACAGGCCGAAAATAACAAATGGGGTTATATCTCCCACGACTTCATCTCAGGAAATACGCATGATATGACTATCGCACCGCAGTTCGACCGCGTAGAAATGTTCTCTGAGGGTCGTGCCGTGGTAATGACCGGTAATATTTGGGGCGTAATAGACCATACCGGCAAACTACTGACTTCAAAAGATTATGACATTATCTCAAATTACTCCGACGGCATGGCGGCGTGTCTCCGTAACGGCAAATACGGTTACCTCGATCTTGAAGGCAACGAGGTCATCAAGCCGCAATTCTATTACGCCGATTATTTCGACAAAGGGCTAGCCAAGGTCACCTCTGTTACCGGCGACAGATTCTATATCGACAAGCAGGGACGGCGGTATGCCACGGAGCAGGACGCGCGGCGTTTCCTGGCGCAAGAGGCTGCCGGCGGAGCTTCGGACGGTGTACAAACGGCGGACACGCGTCCGTTTGCCGAGATCGCGCGCAACTATGCCGAGACGTTCGTGGACGTGGATACAGACATTCCGCAATCAGGAGTCGAGAACGGCAATATCTACGCGTTGGTGATTGCCAACGAGCGCTACGACGAGACCGCGCCGGTGGCGCACGCCGCTAACGACGGAGCCGTCGTAAAGGCTTATCTCACAAAGGCTTTCGGTGTCCCCGAAGAAAATATCGTGACCGTAACCGACGGCACGGCAGTGCAGATGGACCGCGCCATTAAGCGACTGAAAACCAAGACGGAAGCTGCCGCCACCGTAGGGAAGAAATTCAGCGTCATAGCCTATTATTCGGGCCACGGGATGCCCTCGTCCGACACGCAGGACTCCTATCTGCTGCCCACCGACGTGGCGCCTATGGAACCGCGTCCATACTCCATCTCGCTCAACGATCTGTACCGCCGACTCGGCGACCTGAAAGCTGAATATGTGGCGGTGTTCCTCGACGCCTGTTTCACGGGAAATAGCCGCTCTGACGAAGCGCTCGATGCCGGGATGAAGGGGATAATGTTTGAGCCGAAAGCGGGCACTCCTCACGGAAATATGGTGGTATTCTCCGCCTGTGAGGGTAATCAGACGGCCTACGCGTATGACAAAGGGCGTCACGGAATCTTCACCTACTGGCTGCTGCGCACGCTGAAAGAGACCCGAGGACAAGTCTCCCTCGGCGAGCTCTACGAACGCCTGACGCGCTACGTACCCTTCACCGCAACCTCGCTCGACAAGACACAGACGCCTTGCGAAACCTCCTCGCCCAACTTCTCCTGGCGCAGCATCCGTCTCAGATAACCGGCTAAAAGCTGTGCCGTAAGTGCATGGACATCATGGTGGGGACGACGCTCCGGCGCTAAAAAGCCAAGGCGCCGATTATAGTGAAGCCCGGCGCCTGTGTGGGGGCGGCCGGGCTTCGGGGATTGCTCAGATTCTCAATTTGATCCTTAAACGTGCTTACTTATTTATGAGCTTTCCGATTTTTACTCTAATGTAGACTTTATGCTTATTGCATTTCTTGCAAGTTTATAAATCTTATATGAACCATAAGACTTATACTTATGTGTAGATTTGGCAGGTTTATAAAAGCAGATGGCGTCACTTCCCGGCCGTGAGGTCGGCGGGAAGGCGGTTCATGGCCCCCTGGCAGGTGCAGACGTAAGCCGAGGTGCGAACGGCCAGCGAGTGTGCTTCCGTTACCGAGAGTCCCTTGATGATGCCCGCTATGAAGGCAGCCGTGAACGAGTCGCCGGCCCCTACCGTGTCGGCTACATCCACCTTCGGCGTGGGTTGGAACGAGACGTTGCCGGGGGTGAAGACGTAACTGCCGTTGATGCCGCATGTCAGGATGAGCATCTTCAGGTTGTACTTGCCCAGGAGTATCCAGCATTTGTCCTGGAGGTCGATACCGGGATAGCCGAACATACGGCTTACAGTGACGAGTTCTTCGTCGTTGATTTTCAGTATGTTGCAGCGCTTCATGGAGTTGCAGAGAATCTCCGGCGTGTAGAAGCTCTGGCGCAGGTTTACGTCGAAGACCACGAGCGTGCCGTCGTCCTTGGGCATATCGTCGAGGAAGGCGTTGACGGTTTCGCGCGACACGATGTTGCGCTGTGCCAGCGAGCCGAAGCATACGGCGCGCGTGCGGCGCGCCAGGTCGCGGAGTTCTTCGGTGTAGGGAATATTGTCCCACGCCACGTTCTCCTTGATGTCGTACTGCGGCACTCCGGCGGCATCGATTTCCACGTTCACCACTCCGGTGGGGTAAGGCACTTCGGCAATGAGCAGGTTGAGTTCCTTCTCGGTGAAGTTTTCTATGATTTCGTGTCCCAGGGGATCGTCGCCCACGGCGCTGACTACGCACGAGGGGAGTCCGAACTGCGATACGTTATAAGCGAAGTTTGCGGGCGCGCCGCCTATTTTCTTTCCTTCCGGGAGGACGTCCCACAGGGCTTCGCCCATCCCTACTATCATTCCGTTTTTCATTTTCGGTCAGCTTTTATTTTGAGGGTATAATATACGAGGTAAATCACTCCCACGGCCATTACTGCCACGGCGCCGTTCTGCCCCACGGCATCGGCGGCGTATCCCATGGCGAGCGGGAAGACGGTTCCTCCGAAGAGGCCCATGATCATGAGGCCGGAGACTTCGTTGCGCTCCTTGGGAGTGGCGAGCAGCGCCTGCGAGAAGATGATGGAAAAGACGTTGGAGTTGCCGAGGCCTACGAGAGCAAGGGCTATGTAGATTACGGTCATGGAGTGCGCGAAGAAGAGGAGGGTCATGGCGGCGGCCATGAAGAGTACGCTTATTCCGAAGAACTTCCTGTCGGAGACGAAGCGCAGGAGGAAAGCGCCGAGGAAGCATCCGGCGGTACGGAAGATGAAGTAGACGCTTGTTGCGAAGGCGGCCTCTTCGAGCGGCAGCGCGAGTCGCTCTATGATAATCTTGGGAGCCACGGTGTTGGTGCCCACGTCGATGCCTACGTGGCACATGATGCCAAGGAAGCAGAGCAGGATGAAGGGGCGCCCCAGGAGTTTGACACACTCCTTCACTCCCGATGCCTTATCAGGCTTCTCCTCCCGGATGGGCGTGGCGCCGAGGGCGGCTATGGAGAGGAGGCATACGGCGGCGTAGATTACGAAGAGCACCCGCCAGCCCAGCCCGAAGGTGGGGAGCAGGGTGGTGGCGCCCCAGGTGCAGAGTATCGGAGCCAGGAACGAGGCTATGGCTTTCACGAACTGTCCGAAGGTGAGCGTCGAAGCCAGTTTGTCGCCGGAAATAAGGTTGGTTACCAGGGGATTGAGCGAAGTCTGCATCACGGCGTTGCCGATGCCGAGCGCCGAGAAGGCTATGAGCATTACGGCATAGCCCTCGCCGAAGATAGGTATCACGAGCGAGACCGCGGTGATGATGAGAGAGAGCAGAACGGTGCGCTTACGCCCTATGCGGTTCATGAGCATCCCGGTGGGAACGGAGAAGATGAGGAACCAGAAGAATACGAGCGAGGGGAATATGTTGGCCTGCGAGTCGGAAAGCGAAAGGTCTTTCTGGACATAGTTCGAGGCCGTCCCCACGAGGTCTACGAACCCCATCGCGAAGAAGCAAAGCATAACCGGGAGCATCTGCAGGAGGAAACTCTGGCGGTCCCGTGTGGCTGTCTGTACGGTTTTCATGAGTCAGTGGAGTGGAAGATGGTTATTATTTCAGGGAGAAAATTTTAAGGTCCTTGAGGGCGGCTTTACCCTTCGGCGCGCTGACGGTAAGCGTGGTGTAGGGTTGCTCGGGGAATACGAGGTTGGTCATCACTGCGCGGCCGCCGTCGGCGAAGAGCTCGATGCTTGAACGGTCCACGAAGATGCGGAGCGAGAGTCTGCCGCTCTTCTCGAATGTGGGCGCCAGGGTCACGGCGGGGAAGTTGTCGCTGAAATCCGTCACGCCGCTGCGTGTGCGGTCCATGCTTACGGTATGCTCTTTCGGGTCGTAGACCATGGTCACCTTGTTGCCGGCGGCGTTCGAGAGTGTCAGTTCCACGGGATTGCCGTTGGAGCCGTCGAGTTCGGCGAGGATTTCACAGACGCCGCTGTTCTCCGTGGGCAAGCGGAAGGTCTTGCCCTTCTTGGAAAGGGAAGATTTGCCGCACTTGGCCACCGTCTTGCCGCGGAGCGATAGGAGTTCGGGCGACGGCTCGGAGGCGAGCAGGATGTCGCCGTCGGCGCCGGTGAAGAGCTTAAGTTCGCGCGGCAGGGTATTGGCGCTGCGGTATTGCATTGTCGGGACGTCGGCGGCGTATTGCCAGTTGCTCATCCACCCGAGGGCGGTGCGGCGGTTGTCCGGAGCGTCGCTGAAGGTGACGGTGGCGTAGTTGTCCTTGCCGTAGTCGAGCCATTTGGTGGGGACATTTCCCTTGGCGTCCTTGTCGGCCGTGAAGGTGTGGCCGTCCCAGTCGCCGATGAAGTACTGCGCCGCGCTGCCGCCGAAAGGTCCGCCGGGGTTGAGGTTGACGAGCAATACCCATTTCTGATTGTCCCGATTGCCGTCCACCGGGAGTTTGAAGAGGTCGGGACATTCCCAGACGCCATCCTGTGCGCCGAGCCCCTTTCCGAAGCTCGAAGCCAGTGTCCAGGTCTTGAGGTCGGGCGAGGTAAAGAATAGCATCTCGTGTTCCAGCGCGTGGGCCAGTACGAGGTTCCACTCCTGTGTCTCCGGGTTCCGGAACATATTAGGGTCGCGTGCCTCGCTGTCGAGGGTGATGACCGGGTTTGCCGGGAGTTTCTCGAATGTCATGCCGCCGTCGTTGCTGTGCGCCATGCTCTGTATCTGGTTGCGGTTAGCAGACGTGTAGAGCGCCACCACGGCGTCGCTGCCGAATCCGGCTGTGTTCTGCGGGTCGAGGGCGCAGCTTCCGCTGAAAATCATGCCGAAGCCGTCCGGCAGTATGGCGAGCGGTTGTTGCTCCCAGTGGATGAGGTCTTTGGATGTCGCGTGGCCCCATGTCATGTTCTGCCACTTCGACCCGTAGGGATTATATTGGTAATAGAGGTTCCAGACGCCGTCCTTGTAGAACATACCGTTGGGGTCGTTCATCCAGCCGTAGAGCGGCGTGTGGTGGAAGAGCGGGCGGTACTTGGTTTCCGTGTCGGCGGGATTGAACTCGTCGGCGGTTCGCATTTCGGTCCAGCAGATGTCGTCCTTTGCTTCGCCCACCGAGCCGCGCCCCTGCGGCGTGAGGATGTCGAGCACCACGTCCTTCCCTTTATAGGAGGAGAGGTCGAGGGGCACGGTATAGTCGGTCTTGGCGGTGGCGAGGCGCACGTTGATGGTGCGGTCGGCCTTGCCGTCCACTATAATGTCAATGCGTGCGTCGGGGTTCGATTCCTGGACGGGGAGCAGGACGAGGCGCGCATCTTTCTCTACGCGCACGAGGGTATTGTCCGGGCTGAGGTGCATTATTTCCACGCCGTCGCCGGCAAGAGCCGCCGCGGGAAGGAGTGTCAACGCGGCAGCCGCGAAGAGGTTTCTGAAGTCTGTATGGTCAATTTTCATAAGTCGGATTTGTCAGGGCCGAGGGGGTCATTCCTTTCGGCACTGCAAATATAGGTACTATTATTCTATATAGGTTGCAATTTTGGTGCATTGGGCATAAAATTTGGGGCATTGCTCAAAAAATTATAGTGTAATCACGTATTGTTCAAGAAAATAATAGTAAATTTGCGGTGACGCTAACCTAACCCGTCCATACAGATATGAAGAACTCTTTCGCGATAATAATGACGGTGCTCGTGGCGGTGACGCTCGCGCTGACGGGGTGCCACCGCCAGAAGACTTTCAAGATAGGTGTCTCGCAATGCAGCTCCGACGACTGGCGCCGGAAACTCAACGAAGAGATAGAACGCGAGGCCATGTTCCACGAGAACGCCTCCATAGAGATACGCTCGGCCGGCGACAGCAACGCAAAGCAGATAGCCGACATAGACTACTTCGTGAAGAAGGGCTTCGACATTATAATAGTGTCGCCCAACGAGGCGGAAGCCCTGACGCCCGCTATTAAAAAGGTGTACGAGAGCGGCACTCCGGTGATTATCTTCGACCGTAACATAAACGGCAAGAGCTATACGGCACGCATCGGGGTGGACGACGAGAACCTGGGACGTTCGGCCGCGCGCTATGCCCGCAATCTGGCGGGCGCCTCGGCCAATGTGCTGGAGATATACGGGCGCCCCGGCTCCACTCCGGCCGACGGCCGCCACAAAGGGTTTGTCGAAGAGTTTACCGCCACCGGAGGGAACGTGCTCGCCACCGCCGCCGGTAACTGGAACCAGGACGAGGCCGAGGTGCTGGCCGACTCGCTGTTGCGCCTTTACCCCAAGGTTGACCTTATATATGCCCACAACGACCGTATGGCCATCGGCGCCTCGGAGGTGGCACGGCGCCTCGGTCGCGACAGTATAAAGATTATAGGCATAGACGCAGCCCCCGAAATCGGGATAAAGGCCGTGGCCGACGGTACCATCGACGCTACGTTCCTATATCCCACCGAAGGGCACCGCATTATCCGTACGGCCCTTGCCATCCTCGAAGGGAAACCTTACAAACGCGAGGTGGTGTTACCTACGGCCTCCGCCGTTGACAAGACCAATGCCGACATCCTCCTGCTCCAGAACGAAGCCCTCAAGGAGGAAACCGGTAAGATGCGCATCCTCAAACACAGTATCGACGAGTATTGGGAGAAACATTCCTCGCAGACCATGCTCCTCTATGCCGGCATCGTGATTATAGTGCCACTCTTCGGCGTCGTGTTCCTGACGCTCAGGGCCTTCTGGCAGCGCAAGAAACACCAGAGTGTCCTTGAAGAGCAGAACCGTATGCTGGAACGGCAGCGCGACGAGCAGGCCGCCCTCAACGAGCGCCTCGAAGCCGCGACGCGCTCGAAGCTCATTTTCTTTACCAACGTCTCGCACGACCTGCGCACCCCGCTGACGCTCATCGCAGAACCGGTGAAGCAACTGGCCGACGCCCCGAACCTCACGGAGCCGCAACGCTCGCTGCTGCGCATAGCCGCCAAGAATGTCCTGCGCCTGCAACGCCTTATCAACCAGATACTTGATTTCCGCAAAATGGAGAACGGCAAGCTCGACATGCGTCTTACGGAAGCCCGCCTCGGAGCCTTGATAGCCGACTGGGGGGAAGGGTTCGCCGGCCTTGCCGCCCGGCGCGACATAAAGCTGACAGTCCGCACCGATGTGGCCGAAGACTTCTCTATGGCCGCCGATGTGGAGAACATAGAGCGCGTATTCTTCAATATCCTTTCCAACGCCTTCAAGTATACCCCCGACAACGGGAGCATTACCGTAACCTGCACCGCGCGCGGCGCCGCGTTTTCATTCACCGTGGAGGATACCGGCCGCGGAATCCCCGCCGACGAGCAGAAGAGAATCTTCGACCGCTTCTACCAGGTGGACAAGGTGCGTCCCACCGGCTCCGGAATCGGGCTGTCCCTTTCCAAAGCCTTCGTGGAGCTGCACGGCGGCTCCATCTGCGTGGAGAGCGAGACGGGGAAAGGTACGCGCTTTACCGTCACCCTGCCCGTGAAACACGTTGAGGAGAAGGCCGACGAGAACTATTCCTTGTCGCCCGACGTGATGCGTGAGCTCGGTGTGGCCGACGACCCCGACGACGCCGTATTCGATGCCGCGAAGCCCGTCCTGCTCGTCATTGACGATAATGAAGATATACTGCAACTCGTAGGCACTCTGCTCAGCGGGGACTACAACATAGTGACGGCCCGCAACGGTGCAGAAGGGTTGAAGAAAGGTACCAAGTATGTGCCCGATCTGATAATCTGCGATGTGATGATGCCCGGGATAGACGGCCTGGAATGTTGCCGCCGCCTGAAGGCCGAGATGTCCACCTCGCATATCCCGGTGCTGCTGCTGACGGCCTGCTCGCTCGACGAGCAACGCGCCGAAGGGTATGAAAGCGGTGCCGACGGCTACCTCTCCAAACCGTTCGACACAGCGGTGCTCCGCGCCCGGTGCCGCTCTCTGATAGAGAACCGAAAGAGGATTATGGACTCCGCGCCGACGAAGCCGGCCCAACGTGCCGCCGCGCCGCAACCCGGCCGCAAGACCCCCGGAAAGATAGACAGCGAATTCTATGACCGTTTCTGCAAGATAGTTGAAGCCGAAATGGGGAATCCCGACCTCAACGTGGACGCCCTGGCCGGGCGTCTCGGCCTGGGCCGCTCGCAGTTCTACCGCAAGATAAAGGCACTGACCAACTATTCCCCAGTGGAGCTTGTGCGCAAGATGCGTCTGAAAGCTGCCCGCAACCTGCTGACTGCCACCGAACGCTCCGTAAGCGAGATAGCCTACGGTGTGGGTTTCTCCTCGCCGGCCTACTTCAGCCGTTGCTTCAAGGAAGCCTACGGCGAATCCCCCTCCGAGCTGCGCGACCGCCTGTCCCCCCGCTGAGGACGCTCTTTCTCCCCGCTGCGCCACGGAAAAATGGCGCTTTTGATTGCAATTTTGTAGTGGTGCAACATTTTTTAAAGGTGATGCACCATTTCTATAAGCCTCTGATTACGCGCGTATCTAAATTTGCGGAGAAAAAATCATCTAAACACTATAAACCATGAAGCGACCGCTAACCACAATCCTATTGCTCCTAATGATAGCAATAGCCGGCCATGCACAGAACATCACGGTGCATGGCACAGTTGTTTCGGCAACAGATTCGGAGCCCCTGATAGGAGCTACCGTAATGTCGGCGGCTAATCCCTCTACCGGGACAAGCACCGATATGGACGGTAATTTCACCCTAACTGTTCCACAGGGCTCCCAGTTAAAAGTTTCTTACATCGGCTTCCTGCCGCAGACCCTCACCGCCGAGCCGCAGATGCGCATCGTCCTGAAGGAAGACCAGCAGCTCCTCGACGAAGTGGTAGTGGTGGGTTACACCACACAGCGTAAGGCCGACCTTACCGGCGCCGTGGCCGTCATGGACATGGACGAGCCGCTGAGCGAGAACTCCGGTAATATCATGAACTCGATGGCCGGCAAGCTCCCCGGCGTCAACGTGATTCCCGACGCCGCCCCGGGCGGTACCGGTTCCATCCGCGTGCGCGGTATGTCCACAGCCAACTCGAGCAACGACCCCCTCTATATTATCGACGGAGTGCCCACCGATAATATAAACTGCATCAACCCCTCCGACATAGAGACAATGCAGGTGCTCAAGGATGCCGCCTCGGCCTCCATCTACGGTTCACGCGCCGCCAACGGTGTCATTATCATTACCACAAAGCAAGGCAAGGGCGACCGCCTCGCCATAAACGTGAACTACGCCCTGAGCGCACAGACCATTGCCAAGCGGTATGATATGCTGGACGCCAACCAGTGGGGCGAGGCATATTGGGCCGCTTGCCGCAATGCCGGTATCGCTCCCTCGCACGTACTTTACGGCAACGGCGAGACACCGGTACTCCAGCAGTTCGTGAACGGGAACCCCAATTATCCCACTACAAACACCGACTGGCAGGACGAAGTGTACCGCACAGCCTGGACCAACAACCTGACCGCCTCCATCTCCAACAGCGGCGAAAAAGGCTCCGTGCTCTTCTCCCTTAACTATATCAACCAGAACGGTAACATCAAGGAGACATTTTACCGCCGTTACAGCGCGCGCGTGAACTCCAACTTCGACTTCAATAAATACATCAGCGTGGGAGAAAATCTCCTGGTGTCGAACTGGAGCAACCGCGGCGTTGACGTAGCCGGCGACCGCGGTATCCCCTTCACCGCAATGAGCCAGCATCCCGCCCTCCCCGTAAAAGGACTGGACGGAACATGGACACGCCCCCTGGCGCTCATCGCCTCCGACCTCGCAAACCCCGTGCAGCTCATCTATAACAGCCGCGACAACGACTACTCCTCGTGGAGAATCCTCGGCAACGCCTACCTCGCCGTGAAACCCGTAGACGGCCTTACCATCAAGACCAACCTCGGCATCGAGCACAGCCAGTACTTCAACGTAGTCCTCGGCCGCGCCACCAACCCCGGTGACGTAAACAGCGTATCGTCGGTTTACGGACAGGGTGACACCTGGACATGGACCAACACCGCCAACTACGTAAAGACCTTCGCCGAAAAGCACAACCTCGGCGTGCTGATCGGTACCGAAGCCATCGGTTACACCTTCCGCGACCTCAGCGGCTCGCGCCAGGGATACGCCTTCGAGGACGCCGACTACATGCAGGTTGGCTCCGGTACGGGCAACCAGTATTCCGGCGGCGGCAAGAGCCAGTGGGCCGTATTCTCCCTCTTCGGGAAGGTGGACTATAACTTCGCCGACCGCTATCTGGCTTCGTTCACCATCCGCCGCGACGAAAACTCCCGCTTCGCCAAAGGCCACCGCGCCGGTGTCTTCCCCGCTTTCTCGCTGGCATGGCGTCCCACGAAGGAGGAGTTCTTCCCGCAGAACGAAATCCTCACCGACTTCAAGATACGCTACTCATGGGGCCAGAACGGTAATGCCAATATCCCGGCGCTCTACCCCGCATACTCTACCTATATCTTCAATACCGGCAACGGCGCCTACGACATCAACGGCACTAACTCCTCAACCGTCTCCGGCATTACGCTGGCAAGCACCGGCAACCCCGACCTGAAGTGGGAAACCACCATCCAGAACAACATCGGTTTCGACGCACAGTTCCTCGGGGGCGCCCTCAACCTGACGGCAGACTACTATATCAAGAAAACCAAGGACATGCTCACCATCCCGCCGGCACTCGACGTGGCAGGCGCCAACGCCGCCGTATGGCTCAATACCGGCGACATGACCAACCACGGTTGGGAAATCTCCCTGGGATACATCTCCCCGCAGTACGGCGACTTCTCATGGAACGGAACGTTCAACATCTCGCAATATAAGAACAAACTCGTGACCCTGAACTCGCGCCAGGCATTCATCGGCGGCGACTCGCGCCTGATTCCCGGCGAGCCTATGGGCGTCTACTACGGCTACGTCTGCGACGGCATTTTCCAGAACGAGACAGAAGTGGCCAACCACGCCACACAGCAGGGCGCCGCTCCCGGACGCCTCATCTACCGCGACCTTGACGGCAACGGCGTAATCAACGACGACGACCGCTGCATCATAGGCGACCCCAACCCCGACGTTTCCCTCGGTCTGAACCTCACGTTCAAATACCGCCGCCTGACCCTCGACATGTTCTTCGCCGGCGACTTCGGTTTCGACATCCAGAACCACATGAAACGCCAGCTCTACTCCATGGCCTACAGCAACCTCTCGACCAACCGCTCGGCCGACATCCTGAACGCCTGGACACCGACAAACACCGGCAGCGACATCCCCGCACTCTCGCTGACCGACGATAACAACGAGGCCCGCTTCTCCACCTACTACGTAGAGGACGGCTCCTACATGAAGATGAAATACCTCAAGCTCTCCTACTCCTTCCCCGAACATCTGCTGGGCCACGCCGGTATCCGCGGACTCGACATCTTCGGACAGGTGGAGAACGTCTTCTGCATTACAAAATACAAAGGGCTCGACCCTGAAATCCTCCCCTCGGGCTACGGCGCACACGTAGACAACGGCGCTTATCCGCGTCCCCGCACTTTCACTTTCGGTGTAAACCTTCAATTCTAAAAAAGCATCCTGAAACATGAAAACATATAAAAGCATAATAAAGAGCCTGCTCCTGAGCGCCGCGCTCGGAGCCGTGGCGGTGCCCCTCGCTTCCTGCGACGATATGCTCGACACCAAGCCCCAGGGTTCCTTCACCGACGAGCAGATAGGCGACGAGGAGGCCGTGGACATGATGACCTCCGCCTACGCTTCGCTCCTCTGCCACTTCTTCGGCAACAACGAGTCCTTTGCCGGCCCCATCAACAACTGGGTCTTCGACGTGCGCTCCGACGACGCCCTGAAAGGTGGCGACGGCGTCACCATGGAGAGCTACATGCACCAGCTCGAGGTCGGAAACGTGCAGAGCGACAACGACGTGGCCAACTTCAAGTGGCGCAACAACTTCTATTCCATCTCGCGCTGCAACACCGCCATCCGCGCCATCCGCAACTCTTCGGCCATCTCGGAGGAAAACAAACCCTCATTCATAGCCGAAATGAAGACGCTCCGCGCATACTTCTACTTCGATATGTACCGCATCTTCCAGAAGTTCCCCTACTTCGACGAAAATGTGGTTGACCCCAGCGCCTGCCGCGCCGACCAGTACACCCGCGACCAGATTATAGAGTTCATCAAGGAAGACCTGCGCGACTCATACGATAAACTCCCCGCCAAACAGAAGCAGGTGGGCCGCTTCAACCGCTACGTGGCCGCCGCCATCCTGGCACGCGTGGACCTCTTCACCTCCTCCTGGGCCGAGGCCGAGCAGTATGCCGACTACGTCATCAAGTCCGGACAGTACTCCCTCTACCCCAACTTCCTGGACATGTCCAAGCCGGAGTATAACAACCAGTACGAGGCCGTGCTCTCCATACAGTTCTCTTCAGCCAACTCCCCGGAGCAGTATAACTTCAACAACTGCCTCAACTGCACATGGAGCGAGGGCAACCTCTACGGCAACGGCGACGACTTCTACCTGGCCTCGCAGAACCTCGTGAACGCCTTCCGCACCGACGAGAACGGACTTCCCTTCCTGGACGGCAGCTTCAACGACGAGAACATCGACGGCGCCGACTATGCCGGCAACGTGGACCCGCGTCTCGACTTCACCCTCGGCCGCATCGGTATGCCCTGGCGCGGCCACATGTACAACGAGCACTGGTGCCGCAACCTGGAGCTCTACGGCCAGTATTCGGGCAAGAAACCCTACACCGCCCCCGAATCCCCGTATTGCCAGCCGGGCATCGTGCCCTGGGGTGCATCATCGCTTAACTGGAGCCTTATCCGCTACGCCGACGTGATGCTCATGAAGGCCGAAGCCCTCATAGAACAAAACAAGAACCTCGACGAGGCACGCGAACTCATCAACCAGATACGCCGCCGCGCAAACAACTCCATCGACCCCTCTTACACTCCGGTGGACTGCAACCCTAACCTGGCCAACTACCTGGTGCGCGAATACCCGGCAGCCGGCTGGAACCAGGAATATGCCCGCCGCGCAGTGCGCATGGAACGCCGCATAGAACTCGCCATGGAGGGACACCGCTGGTTCGACCTCGTGCGCTGGGGTATCGTGGTGCCAACCATGAACGCCTACTACAACTCCGAGGCCAAGGTGCATCCATACTACAACGGCGCCAACCTCACCGAGGATGAAGTCTATCTCCCCATCCCCATCAACCAGGTGGACAACGCCGGCGACCTTTACAAATAACCAACCTTAAACAAGCGAAAAAATGAAACGTATAACCACATATCTTCTTGCAGCCGTAGCGCTGCTGCTCTGCGGGGTGGCAAGCTCGTGCCGCGACTATGAACCGAAAGGTTATCCCGAAGTGCCGGAGCTGCAGAAAGCCTCCGACGTTACAGCCGGCGTGACCGGACGCACCGTGACGCTCAGCTGGACCCTCCCCGCCCGTGAGGGAATCACCGGAGTGCTCGTGAGCCGCGACGGCGGTACAGCCACCGAGTATCCCGCCGGTACCACTTCCTGCACCATGAAAGGGCAGCCCATGGACCGCGACCTCATCTACACCGTAAAGGTGAAGTATGACGACAAATATGTCTCCGAAGGCACTTCCGTAAGCGTGAAGGTACCATACGTGGCCTCCAAGATGGCTTATCTGCTCACCGCCGACAATTATGCAGACCTCCCCGACGACGACGAGCGTGCCGCCGCCGAGTGGTTCTCGAAACAGGAGAACGCACAGTTCATCCACATCTCCGACATCGCGGCACTCGACCCCGACATCGTTTCCGTAATCTGGATAGAGATAGACCGCGAAGGCCAGGCCCCCGGCTGGGAGAACCTCCCCGGCGGACTCGCCGACGACGCCACGATAGCCGCCCTGCGCGACTATTCGGCCAACGGCGGTTCCATCTATCTCTCCAACATGGCCACTCAGCTCACGGTACCTCTCGGAATGGTGCCCGAAAACATGGGCCCGACCATCTTCGGCAACGGCCCGGGCGGCGAGGGTACAGACGTATGGGTGCTCAACCCCTTCCTCGGCGTGGACTTCAAGGACGGCGGCGACCAGGGCTACTACGACCGCTCGGCTCACGCCATCTATAAAGGCCTCACCCTCGAAGACCCCAACAACTACGGATACCTCACCCTCCCGCTCATAGGCCCGGGACACCGCGAGGACCACAACTGCATGTGGGACTGCAACATCTACGGCAAAGGCTCCATGCGCGACGTGATAAGCTACTTCGAGGCTACCACCAACTCGCTCGTGCTCGCCACCTGGGGACACGTCCGCGACCACTGCGTGGCCGGTATCGTGGAGTTCTATGCCAACGACACGCACGGACGCTGCCTGGCCAACGGCCTCGCCGCCTACGAATGGAACCAGAACTCCGGTCCCAACCCCTACCAGCACAATGTGGAGCAACTCACTCTCAACATCCTGACATACCTACAGTAAGAATTTTTTAGTCTGACAGAGAAGCTCCGCATCTACAATACTCCCGGGGCGAACGGCTCCGGGAGGATTATAACTTAAAAACCCCTTTTTTAAACAATCTCGACAATGAAAAAACTTTTAATTTCCTCCGCAATCGCAACCATGGCCCTCGCATCTTCTCCCAGTGCAAGTGCAAAAGGCCAAGCAATAATGATAGCTTATCCCGATGTGGAAAGCATCGACAACTTCCAGGAATATGCCGCCGCCAAGTGGTTTACCGACAATTACACCGATGGCGTAGTGATAGCACCGGGCGAAACCTCGAAAATCAATAATGCCGAGACAGGCGTCATCTGGATTCACATCGACCGCGTGGATGCCGGCAAGGGAAACCTCCCCGCTGCTTTCACCGACGAAGCTACCCTCTCGGCCCTCCGCTCTTTCGTTGAAAACGGCGGTTGCCTCTATCTCTCGAAACAGGCTACCCAACTCCTTGCAAAGTTGGGACGCACCGACATCGACGTCAATATCTACGGCGACGGGAACGGCGGGGAAGGTTTCGACAACTGGAATGTGAACGCATACCTCGGCTATTGGCAGGAGAACCCCGACAACCAGGGCGATAAATTCCCCGAACAAATCTACGACCACACCGGCCATGCCATCTATAAGGACGTGACAACCAACGAGGACTTCGCATGGCCCACCTTCCCGATGCTGGGCACCGGCGACCCGACAACCAGCCTCTGGCGCGAAGACCACAACTGCATGTGGGACCTCAACGCCTATACCTACACCGCCGAGGGCGCCAACACGGTCGAGAAATTCGAGAACCAGTACAACGCTTCCGTCATCGGCACATGGGGCCACGTCCAGGATTACGCCGTGGCCGGTATCGTGGAGTTCTTCCCCGCCACGGTTGCCGAAACAGCAGCGGAAGCCGACCAGGCTCAACCCGGCACTATCATCGCCAACGGCCTCGCCGCCTGCGAATGGTCGCCCCGTACCGGTGTCAACGCTTACGACGCCAACCTCAGGAAGCTGACCTCCAATACCCTTGACTATCTCAATAACAAACGGGGCCAGAACACCCTCGTGGACATGAACGTGGACAACTCGCAGCTTCCCGTGCGCCTCTTCACCCTCGACGGCACGGAAGTTGACGGCTCCAATCTCGTCCCCGGCATCTATATATCGCGCCAGGGCGACAAGACCCGCAAGTTCATCGTTAAATAACACACACTATATATAACCGTTAAGTTAGACTGCGGGGGGCATTACGTTAAACCGTTTTGCTCCCCGTAACGTCAATTTAAAAAAAGAAAAATACTTATGCTCGGCAGATTTTTAACAATTGGCGCCGCGCTGGCGGCAACCGCCGGCTTTACGGCCGACGCCGACCTGGTGGCTTCCTTCCCGATGGATGTGCGCAGCGGCCAGATTCAGGAGAGCGTCTCGGGCGAGCGCTTCGCCGTGGAGGGTCACTTCACGCCGGAGAACGTCCCCGGCGCCGTGGGCAACGCCCTCCGCTTCGACGGATACACCTCGCTCGTAAACGCACGCCTCGGCAATATCATCCCCAAAGGCACCAAGACCATGACCGTGGAGCTATGGGCCGCCGTGCCCCAATATCCCGTCATAGAGATAGACACGGACACTAAGCTGAAAACGCCCATCGTCTCATGCCTCGACGAAGAGAAGAAGTGCGGTTTCGGCTTCTTCATCGGCTACGACGGCAAGTGGCAGTTCCGTACCTACGTGGGCGGCTGGCCGGTGGATGTCAATATCGATACGCCGCTGCCCCCGAACCGGTGGAACCACATAGCCGCAGTGGTGGACTGCAACAACCGCCAGCTTACGGTCTATAACAACGGCCAAGCCGTGGGGCAGGCGCGGTGCAACGGCGAGCTGGAATACACCGGCGGCAATTTCATCATGGGGCACTCCCCCTCCGACATCTTCGCCGGTCCCTTCCGCCTCACCGCCTATAACGGCCTCATCGACGACATCAATATCTGGACCGACGCCAAGACGCCGGAAGAACTCTCCGCCGCGGCCGAAAATCCCGCGAACCTCGACATCCCGGCTTCGCGCTTCGCCGACCAAGTACTCCGTCCCCGTTTCCACGGTATGCCCGCCGCCGGGTGGACCAACGAGTGCCACGGCATGACCTACAGCAACGGCCGCTATCACCTCTTCTTCCAGAAGAACGGCGACGGTCCCTATATGGCGCGCCTCCACTGGGGACATATCTCCTCTGAAAACCTATACGACTGGCGCGAGGAACCGATAGCCATCGCCCCGGGGGCTCCCTACGATACAAAAGGGTGCTGGAGCGGATGCGTCTTCACCGACCCTGCGATTACCGGTGGCAAACCTGCCATCATCTATACCGGCGTAGACTACGGCCGCGCTACCATCGACGGCGCGTCGCCCCTCGACGACAACCTCATCGCCTGGCAGAAGTGGAGCGACAACCCGATTATCAACGGGCGCCCGCAAGGCCTCTCCGACGATTTCCGTGACCCCTATTTCTTCCGTAACGGCGATAACGCCTATATCATAGTGGGCACGTCGAAGAACGGTATCGGCGCCACTACCCTGCACCGCTACACCGGCTCGGGATGGACCAACGACGGCGACATCTTCTATCAGGGCTCGTCGGCTCCCCTCGACGGTACTTTCTGGGAAATGCCTAACATCACCGATATGGGAGGCGGGCAGTGGCTCTTCACCGCGACCCCGCTCGGACTGAACGGCGGCGTAAAATCCATCTACCGCGTGGGCACCATCGGCAGCGACGGAAAGTTCATCCCCTCGTCCGCAAATTTCCGTAACATCGAGCTTACCGCCCGCGAAGGCTTCGGGCTGCTCTCCCCTACCATTTACCGCCATGACGGAAAGACGATAGCCCTCGGCATCGTCCCCGACAAACTTTCTTCCGAGAACAACTGGAACCTCGGCTGGGCACACTGCTACTCGCTGCCGCGCGAATGGTCGCTCTCCGACAGCGGCGAACTCGTGCAGCGTCCTTTCTCCGGCCTCACCGGCCTGCGCGGCACCAAAACGTTCTCTACAACCGACTACACTCTGAGCGGCGCACTCGACCTTGCCCCTGTCAGCGGCCGCGAAGTGGAGATAGACGCTACCTTCACCATCGGCAACAAGCCCTTCGGCTTCGAGATTTTCAAGAACGCATCCGCCTCGGCTACCGTCACTTACAATCCTACGGCAAGCTCGCTTACGTTCGACTTCTCGCGTCTGAACCGCCTCATCAACGACGGCGGCGTCTATGACGGCGTCTACACCTGCGCCATGCCCGAGTTCCTGCGCCGCGGCACCGACCTGCACATCAACCTCTTCATAGACCACTCGATAATCGACGTCTTTATCAACGACCGCTGGGCCACCTCAATACGCGTATTCCCGACCGACGCCGACGCCACGGGCGTTTCCGCCTTCTGCAACGGCGGCGACGTCACCGTCAAGAGCCTGAACGCCTGGGTCTTGTCCCCCGGCGGCAATAGCGGCATAGAGGAAGCGGATGCCCTTCCCGCCGGAAACGCTCCGGTAAACGTCTACACGATGCAAGGCCTATGTCTGCGCCAAGCCGTAGACACGCAGACGGCCACCGAAGGCCTCCCCTCCGGCCTATACATAGTAGGCACCCGCAAAGTAACCGTCAAGTAACCACAACTCCCTCCCACTTCCCCGGACAGCCCTCCCGGCTGTCCGGGATTTTCTTTAGGTATGGAATATGGCCTAAAAGGCAACTCCGTTTCGCCCGTATTTGCTTTGCGGCAGACTTTTGTAAACGTGTGCGAAGCTTGCCTCGCAACAGAGTCCTGGACCATAGGCGATCGTTTCGCTTACAGAAGCCTGAAGCAGCGACTCGGCAGCGCTTGCGCGGATTTTTTTGCTTTTCCTTTTTTTATTTCGTGAGTTTTTGTAATTTTGCGGCTGTTAATTCCGCTTGTCATGGACAAATCTGAAATCTACTATAACTCCGAAAACGACGGGGAAAAGCCGAAAGACTGTGCCTCAAATCCGCAAAAGGAGGGACAAAAGCCCGTTGAGGGAGTTGCCAAAGCTCCGGAAGCCAAGGATGGCAAAGGAGCCAAAGAGGACGAAGCCGACGCCACGCAGCGGCGCCCGTTTACCTTCGACCGCGTGGTGCGCATCCTCTTCACCTGCGTAGTGCTGGTGGCGGTCTATTTCCTGCTCTCTACGCTGAAAGGCGTCCTCCTCCCCTTCCTGGTGGCATGCCTAATCGCCTATATGCTCGAACCTGTCGTCAAATGGAATATGCGGGTGCTCCACCTGCGGCGCCGTTTCCTGCCCGTGGTGCTGACACTGCTCGAAACCATCGTGGTCATCGGTGCTGCCGGTGCCATAGTAATCCCCTACATCGTGGACGAATCCACCGAAATGGCGGCTATGCTGAAAGCATACGCCAATGCGAAGATAAGCATACCCTGGCTCTCCGAGAACGTGCACCGCGTCCTCCGGCAATATATCAATTTCGAATATCTCGCCTCGCTGATGAGCCGACAGGAATGGCTGTCCCTCATAAAGCAGACGCTCACATCCTCGTGGTCGTTCCTGAGTTCCGGGCTGGCTTTCGTCTTCGGACTGCTGAGCTGGCTGATCGTATTCCTCTACGTCATCTTCATAATGATTGACTACGAGCGACTTATGCTCAGTTTCCGCCAGCTCGTACCCCACGAGCACCGGCGCCGCGTGTTCCGCATCTTCGACGACATCAAGAACGCCATGAACCGTTATTTCCGCGGCCAGTTCATCATCGCGATGAGCGTCGGCGTGCTCTTCGCCATCGGTTTCTCGATAATAGGACTGCCTATGGGCATAGTGCTGGGGCTCTTCATCGGGGTGCTGAACATGGTGCCGTACCTGCAAGTCATCTCTCTTCCGATAACGGCCATCCTCTGCATAGTGGCGGCCGCATCCGGAACCGTCGATTTCTGGGTGATACTGGCTGAAAGCATGGCCGTTTACCTTATCGTACAGTCCATACAGGACCTCGTGCTGACACCCAAAATCATGGGTAACGCCATGGGCCTGAACCCGGCCATTATCCTCCTTTCACTCTCTATCTGGGGCAGCCTACTCGGCTTCCTCGGACTGATAATAGCCCTGCCGCTGACAACGCTCGTGCTGAGCTATTACGACCAGTACGTAATCCAGCGGCTCAAAAAGAAACGAGAACGCGAAATCCTCGAGAAACCACTCGAAGCCCCATAATAACCAATAGCTTACAGAGTAAAGGAAACCTCCTTGAAGGCGTAAGTGCGCTCCTCGAAACGGTCGGTGAGAAGATGCAGCATCCCGTCGGGGTCCACCGCAGTTATCATGGCACGGAACGCCGCGCCGGTTGCCGTGTCGCGGAAAGGATGGAACTGTGCGTCCCCGCGCCAAAGACGGGTCATATATTCGGAGTGCAGCCCTTCCCCATCAACCTCTTGCAGCCGCTCTTCAAGACGTCGGCAAAGCGATGCAAGCACGGCCTCCAGGTCATGCTCCCGGCCTGAGGATTGCAGCATGGAAACGGGATTCGGCGCATCGCTGAGAAACTCCCGCTGGTTTACGTTTAGCCCTATTCCCGCCACGGTGGATTCTATGTTGCGCCCCGCCACGGAATGCTCTATCAGTATACCGCAGATTTTCCGGTCGCCCACATATATATCATTGGGCCACTTCACTTTAGCCTCTATCCCGAACTCCTCCAAAGTATCGGCGACGGCGAGCGATACCGCCTCGCTGACAGCAAACTGTCGCCGCGCCGCGAATCCCTCCGGTTTCCAAAGCATCGAGACGGTGAGGTTTTTCCCCGGCTGTGATTCCCACGTGTTGCCCCGCTGTCCCCGGCCTGCCGTCTGTTCCCTGGCAGTCACCAAAGTAAGCGAAGGAAACTCCCCGGCGTGCTCCCGCAAAAAGCTGTTGGTGCTTCCGCAGCTTCCGAGTCTGATAATTTCCATAGTTTCAGAAAGTTATGCGGCGCGAGCCGTCGGAGAGGATTTCTATGTTCACTTCGGCTGTATCGTCGGGAAGAATCTCCTCCACACGTTGCGGCCATTCAAGCAGGCAGAGCGCGCCGGAATAGAGGTAATCCTCGGTGCCGATGTCGGCGGCTTCCGCTGCCGATTTCAGCCGGTAAAAATCGAAGTGGAACACCGGCCCGGAGTCCGTAAGATACTCGTTTATAAGGGAGAAGGAGGGGGACGCCACGTCATCCTCCACTCCGAGGATGCGACATATCTCGGCGATTAAAGTGGTCTTTCCTGCACCCATATCGCCATGGAAAGCGAAGACGGAACGCTCCGGATTTTCGCGAAACTGCCTGACGAACGCCTCCGCCACAGGACGGAGCCCTTCGGTATCGTGTACAATGAAACTATTCATAATCAAAGGGTTAAAAGCGGCATGGGGTTACATTCCCAAAACCGCCACAAAATTAAAAAAAAATTCCCAACCGGCCTAACTGCCCGGCAAATAAAATGCACAACGGTTTTGCCGCTGCGCCCTTACATATATTTTGAAAGAATGAGGTCAATGTTTTCTGAAAATCCGGGCATCGACCGAAGCGCGGCCTGGACCGTGGGCTATCAGTAAGCCCGAAATACCACAGCCGCAAGAGCCACTGTCAATGCCAGTGCCGGATTGGGCGACGTGGTGAAAGTGGTCAGGGAAAGGGCGGCGTCCACGAAGACGGTCAGCGCGCCGATGCGCGTGGCAATCACCGGAGCGATGAGTATTATCGCCGCCGCAAGCACGAAGACGGGAAGCGTGGGCGTCAGGGTCTGAATCATCAAGAACGCCAATATGCAGACCGTCAGTCTCAATATGCACCCTACAATGCCGGGATAGCGGTGGGGATAAGGAGTGGTGCGCGGTTCGACAGAATCCATGGCGTGGGAGCCGGCGGCCACAGTTTCCACCGTCGCCTCGGTGACTTTCACTCCCGGGTGGTGCAACGCGCCGAGAGTCTTAATTCCGGGATTTATGGTTATGACATCTGCGTGGTTCATGGTTTCTATCTTATACTCAGTTGTTTATTAAACATCCGAAAAAGTAAAAATGTTTAGATGTCAGTAAAACTTATTCACAAATGCGTATAATTTTAACACTTCCACGGTTGGTTGTAGAAAAAATCATGCCGCGAAATTTGGCAGTTCCGCGAAATTTGTCTACTTTCGCGGTATGGAACAGAAGCGAGGCAAACTATACTTCAAATACGGGACCATGGGCTCGGCCAAGACGGCCATGTTGCTCACCACGGCCTACAACTTCGAGGAACGCGGCATGGGATACGTCTGCTATAAGCCGATAGTCGACACCCGCGAGGCCCGGAGCGTCATCCGTTCGCGCATCGGGATAGAGCGCGCCTGCCGCTGGATTAATCCCGAAACCGACATGTATGACGAAATCTCGCAACTCATGCACACCCACCCCAATCCTCCCGGTTGGGTGCTGGTAGACGAGGCCCAGTTCATGAGCGAAGCGCAGGTGGACCAGCTGGCCCGTGTGGTCGACGACTTCGGCATAAACGTGCTCTGCTACGGACTTCGCACCGACTTCCGCACACACCTCTTCGACGGCAGCCGGCGCCTGTTCGAGATTGCCGACACCATCGACGAGATAAAATCCACATGCTCCTGCGGCCGCAAGACCATCGTCAATGCGCGCATCGACTCGCACGGCAACATAATCACCGAAGGACAGCAGGTGGAGATTGGCGGCAACGAACGCTACATGGCCGTGTGCCGCGTGTGCTGGCGCAGCAAGAAGATAGCCGGCCTCAAACGCGCAAGCCTACCCTTCGATGACCTCCCCAGCCTCGAATAAAACACTTCACACCAAAAATCATCCCTTCACCGAAAAAACTACTTACAACCATGAATAAACAGGAAACCAAAAAGATAATAGGCCTGATGAAACGTCAGGTGGTTCCGGCCGTCGGGTGTACCGAACCCGTGGCCGTGGCACTGTGCGCCGCCGGCGCCTGCCGTATGCTCCCCAACAAACCCGTCAAGGTGCAGGTGCGTGCCAGCGCCAACATAATTAAGAACGCGATGGGAGTGGGCATCCCCGGCACCGGCATGATAGGCCTCCCCATAGCCGTGGCGCTCGGCGCCCTCTTCGGCGACCCCGGCAAGGGACTCGAAGTGCTCTCCTGTGCCTGTTCCGAGAATGTGGCCGAAGCCAAGAAGTTCATCGACTCGGGCGCCATCGGGATTTCCCTCTATGAAAACGCTCCCGCCATCCTCCACATCGACGTCACCGCCACCGACGGTTTCTCCACCTCCCACGCCGTCATCTCAGGCTCGCATACCAACTTCACCGTGGCCGAGCTCGACGGCACCTCCCTCATCGGAGAACACCGGGAGGGACAGCACGCTCAAAAGTGCGACGACACGGCGGACGACCCCGCGCTCGACATGCGCACCGTCTTCGAGTTCGCAACGGAAACACCGGTGGACCAACTCCGCTTCATCCTCGAAGCCAAGCGTCTGAACACCGCCGCCGCACGCCTCGCCCTGGCCGGACAGTACGGCCACTCGCTCGGCTCCACGGTGCTGACGCAAGGCCCGTCGATGCTCGGCGACGGGCTGATGTGCCACGCCATAGCCTACACCTCTGCCGCCTGCGACGCCCGCATGGGTGGCGCTCCCGTGGCCGTGATGTCCAACTCCGGAAGCGGCAACCAGGGTATCACCGCCACGATGCCGGTGGTCGTTTATGCCGAAGAGACCGGTGCCGACGAGGAGCACACCATCCGCGCCCTCACCCTCTCGCACCTCACGAGCATCTATATCAAACAGAGCCTCGGATGCCTTTCGGCCCTTTGCGGCTGTGTGGTGGCCTCCACAGGAGCCAGCGCCGGGATAGTCTACCTGATGGGAGGCGGTTACCGCCAGATTTGCGCCGCCATAAAGAATATGGTGGCCAACCTCACCGGCATGATTTGCGACGGCGCCAAGCCCTCATGCTCCATGAAGATTTCCTCGGGAGTCTCTACTGCCATGCTGTCGGCTCTGCTGGCCATGAACGGCCGCGAAGTCACCCAGGCCGAGGGTATCGTGAGCGACGACGTGGACACCGCCATCCACAACCTCACGAGCATAGGCCGCGAGTCGATGCGCGAGACCGACCGCCTCATCCTCCACATCATGACGCACAAGTGCTGACGAGCCTGCGCCCCGTCAGCCGCACCGTGCGGGGGCCGGGTGTTCAAAGCCCCTCCGGCGGTCCCGAGAACCCACGGCAGCCGGTGCCGATTTTGGGATTACGGAAATTTATTGTAACTTTGTAGGATATTTGCCCGCTGCATGGCTCGCCGGCAAATAAAGCAGCTACTTATGGTCAACAAGTTAGTAGAAATAATCGACACGCAGGCAGCCCGCTACGGCGAGCGCGAGGCCTACCGCTTTTGCTGGCGAAAGGACGGCGAATGGCTCCCCACGTCGTGGACCGAGTTAGCGGCGCAGGTCCATGTGGCCGCACGCGCCCTCGCCTCCCTCGGCCTGCGGGAGAAGGACACCGTGGCCATCTGCTCACCCAATACACCCCAAATCCTCATAACCGAGTTCGGCGCCTTTGAAAACCGCGTGGCCGTTATCCCCATTTACTCCGCCAGCTCGCAGGCGCAGTTCGACTTCATAGTGGGCAACGGCGAGGCCCGCGTCCTCTTCGTGGGAGACAGCCACCAGTATCCCTTAGCTTACAACTACTGGAAAACCAACCCACGGGCCGTGAGCCGTATAGTGGTGTTCAAGAACGACGGATTCGAGCTTCCCGCCGACGATACCGTCACCATCTTCTGGGACGACTTCGTGCGTCTCGGCATGGAAGCGGGCGACGATGTGCGCCGCCTCGTGGAACAGCGCCGCCGCAACGGCCTCCCCGAGGACATGGCCACGCTTATTTACACCTCCGGGACCACCGGCGAGCCAAAAGGCGTGGTGATAACCCACTCCAACTACGACGCCGCCATCTCCGCCCACCTCGTGGCGCTCGAATCGGTCAGCGACAAAGACCTTTCCATGGCTTTCCTGCCGATGAGCCACATACTGGAGAAGGCCTGGTGTTTCTTCTGCATCTTCCGAGGCATCCGGATAGCCATCAACTACGACCCGCGCGTCATAGCAGACACCATTCATACCGTGCATCCCAACGTGATGTGCTGCGTGCCCCGTTTCTGGGAGAAAGTCTACGCCGGTGTGAAAGAGAAAATCGCCGGAATGCCGAAGATACAGCGCCGGATGGTTTCCCGCGCATTGAAAACAGGGCGCCGGCGCAACCTCGACTATGTGCGGCTCGGCGCAAAGCCCCCCTATTTCCTCGAAAAGGAATACCGTTTCTGGGACCGCCGCGTATTTTCGAAAATCAAGCATACCATAGGCATCCCGGACCCGAACATCTTCCCGACGGCCGGCGCGCCGCTCAGCGACCGTATCTGCGAGTTCATGCGCTCCATAGGCATCGAGGTGACCATCGGCTACGGCCTGAGCGAAACCACAGCCACCGTATCCTTCTTCCGCCCGGTAGACTACGTGATAGGCACCGTGGGCAAGCCGCTGAAAGGTGTGGAAGTGCGCATAGACGACGAGAGCAACGAAATCCTGGTGAAAGGCCCCACCGTAACGCCCGGCTATTTCAAGAATCCGGAAGCCAACGCCGCGGCCTTCACCGAAGACGGATTCTTCCGCACCGGCGACGCCGGATACCTAACCAACCAGGGCGACCTCGTGCTCACCGAGCGCGTCAAAGACCTCTTCAAGACCGCCAACGGCAAGTACATAGCCCCGCAGATGCTCGAAAGCCGACTGGCCGAAAACAAGTACATAGACGAGGCGGCAGTAATCGGCGACCAGCGCAAATTCGTCACCGCCCTGATTGTCCCCAACCTCTCGCAACTGCGCCGCTGGGCCGGGAAACACGGAATCGACGACGCCGACACCGGGACGCTCTGCGCCGACCCGCGGACCGTGGCCTTCATCATGCGGCAGGTGGACTCCGTGCAGAGCGACGTGGCCGAGTACGAAAAAATCAAGCGCATAACGCTTTTGCCACACCACTTCTCAATAATGAACGGCGAGGTGACGAATACCATGAAGGTGCGCCGTCCCGTGGTGGCCCGCCGTTATGCCGACGTCATTGAAAAGATGTACAGCTACTGAGCCACGTCCCCCTGATTTGAATAAACAGAAAAACAGATGATAACGCAAGAACAACTGAAAGAAACCTTAGAACGCACCGAGGCGCTGCGCCGCTACCTCGACATCGACGGCAAGAAAATCGAAGTCGAGGAAGAGGAGCTCCACACCCACGTGGCCGACTTCTGGGAGGACCAGAAAAAGGCTGAGGCACAGATGCGCAAAATCAAGGGATTGCATTACTGGATAGACTCTTACACCTCCATCGAGAAGCAGGTCGAGGAACTGCAACTGGCCCTCGAGTTCCTGAAAGACGGACTCGTCTCGGAAGAGGAAATCGACCAAGGATACGCGCGCCTTACCGCCGACATCGAGAACCTTGAGCTCCGCAACATGCTGCGCCGCGAGGAAGACAAGCTCGGCGTGGTGCTGAAAATCAACTCCGGCGCCGGAGGCACCGAGAGCCAGGACTGGGCGCAGATGCTGATGCGCCTCTACCTGCGCTGGGCCGAGAAGCACGGCTACAAGACGTCCATAGCACAACTTCTCGAAGGCGACGACGCCGGAATCAAATCGGTGACTATCAACATAGAAGGCGACTATGCCTACGGCTACCTCAAGAGCGAGAACGGCGTGCACCGCCTGGTGCGCGTCAGCCCCTACAACGCCCAGGGCAAGCGCATGACCTCCTTCGCATCGGTCTTCGTCACCCCGCTTGTCGACGATACCATCGAGATTCACGTGTCGCCTGCCGCAGTGTCGTGGGATACCTTCCGTTCGGGCGGCGCCGGCGGCCAGAACGTGAACAAGGTGGAGTCCGGAGTCCGTCTGCGTTACCAGTACAAGGACCCCTACACCGGCGAGGAGGAGGAAATCCTCATCGAAAACACCGAGACGCGAGACCAACCCAAGAATAAGGAAAACGCCATGCGCCAGTTGCGCTCCATCCTCTATGAGAAAGAGCTACAGCACCGTATGGCCGAACAGGCCAAGGTGGAGGCCGGCAAGAAGAAGATAGAGTGGGGCAGCCAGATACGCTCATACGTCTTCGACGACCGCCGCGTCAAGGACCACCGCACCAACTACCAGACCTCGAACGTAGGCGCGGTGATGGACGGCGACATCGACGACTTCATCAAGGCATACCTCATGGAGTTTGCCGCAACGCTCGACGAATAATATGGCCCTCCGCTATTTCGCAATGATCGACGGGGAACGCCGCGGCCCCTTCACCCTCGACCAACTGGTGGAGGCCGGCGTCACGCCCGAAACATACGTGTGGTGCAAAGGGATGCCCGACTGGGTGCAGGCGCGCGAGGACGGCGAGATTTGCCGTTACTTCCGCCGGCGCATCTTCGACAGGATGCACCCCCAGGCACCGCAGCCCGCAACACCGGTCCACGACACCCCTCAGGAAGACCCGCTCGCCGATATTCCCCTTGGTTTCAGGGGAATAGTTCGCCGTTCCGGCGAACTGCCGCAGAAACCCGCGGAACCCGTGGAACATGAACATGTGGTGCCTCCGCGCAGCCGACTCATAGACGCTATCATGGTCACTCTCCTATGCTGCCCGCTCACCGGTATCGTCGCGATATATTTCGCTTACAAGACCAACGAACTCTGGCTCAAGAACCAGCGCAACGAGTCGTATGACATGGCACGCAAAGCCAAAATGTGGATAGGAATAACCATCTTCCTCGGCGTGATGCTCAACGCCTTCGCCTTCCTGATGCTCAAACGCTCCGGAATGTAAGGCGCAGTAACCACTGCCTGCCTCAATAAACAGAATTATGGAATTTTTCGTACATCAAAACGGAGAGACAGCCGGCCCCTTCAGCCGCGGGACGGTGGAACGGATGAACCTTGACCCGGGGACACTGGTGTGGCACGAAGGTATGCCCACATGGTTGCCGGCTGCCGAAGTGGAGGAACTCGCCGACCTTTACCGGCCGGGCCCCGGTTCCGTCAGGCCGCAAGAGTGTGCCCCGCCGCAACCCGCATACTCCCCGGCGCGGCAAGGCTATGGCACGCCGCCGCCCTGCACACACCCCTCGCCAGGTGAGCGATATCCCTTCCGGGAGCCGCCGCACGGCACCCCTATCTATGACCATCCCCGTTGCATGACCCGCGCAATTATCGCCACTGTGTTGGCTTCATTGGGCCTCTTATCCGGAATCTCGGCGCCTTTTGTACTGCTGCTCGCTGTCCCGGCTCTGATTCTGGGAATCCTCGCTGTCACCAATACAAACTCCTCGGACAACGCCTTCGCCAACGGCAACGGGCCGCTCGGACATTCCCTCTATTCCCGTGCCAAGAATTATGCAAACATTTCCCTGTTGCTCTTTGCGGTATCGGTCATTCTGTTCATTCTTACCATATTCTTTTTCACGGCTCTGGCCATAAGCCTGCGCAGCATCTGAGAAATATTACAATTCACGAATTGAAAAAATATCCCGCTATGAAGAAATCTTTACTTCTACTTACACTTGCCATCAGCGGCGCAATGGCCGCTAATGCCGAAGGTACAGGCGTTTACCTTACCGGAACGTTCAACGACTGGAACCACGCAGACCCTGCATGGGAGTTCCAGCTTGAAGAGGACACCCCCGGATGGGCATACCTCGACATCACGACCCTGGGAGCCGGCGCGGAGTTCCGCATCGTGGGTCCCGACGGCCGCGAATACGGTATGAAAAACAACCGTAATACCATACGCCGCAACTCGCTGCACCTGATGACCCTAAACGGCGCAAACAATATGGTGGTGTGCGACGAAAGCCTCGACGGCGTGCACCTGATGCTCCAGTACGGCGAGTTCTTCACCGACAAGTATCTGGGTATCATCACACGCACCGACGAGTCGGAACTTCTCTACGGTGCCTGCGACGCCGAAAGCGTTACGCCGACTTTGCTTCCCGCCGGCGAGAACGGCCTTTACAGCGCTCCGGTTTCACTCACCACCGGATGGTATGTAATCAAGGCCTACCAACTGAGCAACGCCACGCAGACGGTATGCAACTACGGTCCGGCCGAGGCCGACGCCACACTCACGGCCGGAAATCAGCTACAGCTTGCCGCTACCTCGAACCTCACCCCGACGCTCTCCCCGATTCCCGTGCCCACGGCCGGTGCCGGGGACTATAACGTGACGTTCAATCCCGTCGACCTCACTGTGAAAGCGGTGTCGAAGACCGGCATCGGAAGTATTGACACCGAAGCCGTTCCCGCCGAATATTACAGCATAGAAGGACTGCGCCTCGAACGTCCGGAAGGGCTCGTGATAGAGCGCCGAGGGGCCTCCTCGCGCCTCGTCATCAAGCGCTAAGACCACGCCTGAAAGCACTCAAAGATTTATAGGCATTATAAGCCTGATAAGCCATATAGGCCCGATATCGCCTGCCGCAGCTCCCACAGCCCGCGCCGACGTTATCGGGCCTATCCGGCTTATTGGGCCTATCCCCTCTCCCGCCTGTCACCCGTCTTCTATTACCACTGCATAGATAATCTATACCAAGCGTTATTCTGTTAATTATAGTTAATTATCATTCCTTACTGCCGCTTTTCTTCGCATAATTCAAAAACTTTGTTTAAATTTGCAAACTACTTTGGGAACAGGCATGCTTATTCCACGCTGCCACACGGTTACCTTTAATCCTTGAAATCAACTTAATGTCTGATATGCGAAAATTTTACCTACTTACAGTTCTGACGCTCTTATGCCCGCTGCTGTGCGGCGCCCAGTCGTTGGAACGCTCACAAGCCGTCGCCCCGGGGAACGACCCGGCCAACTCCGGCCGCATCTTCCTGCAACGCGACGCCAAGAAACGCTCGCACCGCCCCCTCGGTGTAATCGCCCCCGTAAACTCGACGGCGGCAATCTCCGTAAATTCCGTTAAAGAACAAGCCAAAGCCCCGGCTTTCGCCGCAGGGAGGCGCCAGGGAACGCTGCAAGGTTTCCTCGGATACTTCTCCGGAGCCGCTAACAACACTACCCGCGGATGGTACAACATCACCGTCCCGGGCGCCACGCAGGTGTGGAAATACGAGCAGATTCCCCCATCATGCGGTTTCGTGCGCGACGGAAAAATCATCTCCTGGTACCACTATTCCACCACCTCCGGCGGCCTGGAAGGCATCGGCACGCGCACATACGACCTCGCCACCGGCACAGTGCTCTCCGAGCAGACTTTCAACGTTTTCGACAATCTTGACAAGATAGTATGGGGCTGCGCCTACGACAGCGACAACGACATAGCCTACCTCATCACGAGCAAGAGCGACAACGCCAACGCCTTCCAAGTGACGGGCTATAACCCCGAAACACGCGAGTACACGCGCCTGTGCGACTTCCACGACTTCTCATTCGTGGCCATGGCATGGTCGCCGGCCGACGGCAACCTCTACATGCTCTTCCCCGACGGCGCCCTGAAACGCCTCAACAAGGAAACAGGCGACCTGACGCTGGCTTTCTCCACCGACCATGAGGTGAGCGACTTCGATGCCGCAATGGTTTACTCCCCCAAGGACCACGGTATGCTCTTCCTGGCTTTCAACGCCGACGACGATTCCATAACCGAAGCAGGCGTCATAAATATGGAGAACGGCCAGGTTACGATGCTCGGCGAGATGGCCTTCGAGCAGCAGTGGAACATCCTCTACTGCCCGGACCCCTATTCCGCCGACAACGCCCCGCAGCAGGCCTCCCTCCGCAGCTGGGACTTCACCGGCGCCGCCCTGTCGGGCAACGCCCTCTTCAACATGCCCTCTAAGGACAACCTCGGCAACTCTCTTTCCTCCCTTTTCGTGGAAGTGACCGTCGACGGCGCCACGACGCCCGTCTACGACAAATCGGCCACTCCCGGCTCCTACATCACAGTGCCGCTGACCCTCACCGAAGGTGAACACAAGATACGCGTTCGCCCGTACATTTACAGCGGCATCAACAAAATCTTCGCCACGGCGCTGGTCCTCGACAAATATGCCGGCAACGACGTTCCCTCCACTCCGCAGAACGTGACCCTGACCAAGAACCGCGTCACCTGGAGCGCCGTCACCACCGGGGCACACGACGGTTATGTAGATGCCGCCGCCATGCGATACAACGTCTATATCAACGGCACCAAGATGAACTCGGCGCCGGTTGCCGGCACCGCGCTTGACATCAACCTCCCCGAAGGCGCCGGAATGTACACCGCCGCCGTAGAGGCTACGGTGAACGGCAAAACCTCCGAACAGGGTGCCTCCGAGGTGCTGATAGGCGACGGACCAATCTATCCTCCCTACTACCTCGGGCCGGCCGAAGGCGAAAAGGATATGACCGCCGAAATGATAAGCCTCTTCACCATCGTCAACAAGTACAACGAAGACCTGCGCGAATGGCGCTACGACGACCAGATTTACAACCGCGACGAGAGCGACGACCCCTCCGGCGGTTTCTACCACCTCTATCCCAAAGAGAGCAAACCTTCCGACGCATGGCTCTTCCTCCCGGCCACGATGTTCGACGACACCGAAGCCATGTACAGCTTTACGTTCGAGGCCTCGGCCAGCAACCACTACTTCGCCAAAGAGGAAACCTTCGAGGTGGCACTCAGCGACGAGCCTACCGCCGCTTCGCCCAAGACCGTCATCAAGAGCGCCACGAAAATACAGAAACGCTGGGAATTCACTCCCATCGAAGTGCTTTTCCAGGTTCCCGAAAAGGGTGCCAAATACATCGGTATCCACTGTATCTCCGAAGCTGACACCTACCGCCTCTACGCACGCCGTTTCCGCGTGAAGAAGACCTCCTCCACCGCTACGGCTCCCGGCAAGGTGCAGAACATAACCGTCGCCGCCGACCCGGAGGGTTATCTCCGCGCCGAAGTGGCCTTCGACCTCCCCACAACGGACATGAAGGGTGACGCCCTCGCCGCCTCTTCAGCTATTACCGCCACCGTTGCGACATCCGCCGGAGAGGTATCGGTAAACGGCAAGCCCGGCCAGCACGTTTCCGCCACCGTGGCCTGCGTGCAGGGCGACAACAACTTCGTTGTCACCGCAGCCATAGGCAATAACAAGGGCGAAGCAGCCACCGCCAATGCCTTCGTGGGCGTCGACATCCCCGTGGCTCCGCTGGTCAACCCGGTTATTTCCGCAGACAACATGGCGATGACGCTCGAATGGGAACAGTCCAAAGTGGGCCAGAACAACGGTCCGGTGCTTCCCGCCGAATGTGAATACGAGATTCTGCGCCGCAACGGCTCGTCGTGGGTACACTACGCCGACGTGGGGCACGACACAAGCTTCACGTTCCGCCACTCCGGCTCCGGCCAGCAGATAGTGGAGTTTGCCGTGCAGGCACGCAACGCCGCCGGCGAAGCCGCAACCATGGCGACTGCCGGCGATGTGCTCGGAACCCCCTACGGCCTCCCGATGAAGGAAACCTTCGACTATGAAGGGGAGGACGTAAAACTCAAATATACCCCCTACTACATCCGCAACCTCAGCGAGCTATCCCCCTCGTGGGCTTTCGTCAATCCCACCGACTACGAGCAATACGGCGCCACCGCCAACGAGAGCGGGATTGCCCTCTCATCCTATTATATGGGTGCCGGCGAAATCCAGTTCCCGAAATTCTCGACCGTCGGCCTCAACAACGTCAAGCTGACGCTGAACATGCACTTCGGTTCGGTAATGCCCGCGGAAGTGGCAATCCTGGGTTGCACCGAAGACATCAGCGACTATGTGCTGGCCTCCTTCTCGCCCAACGACGGCAACGGTTGGGAGGAACGAGTCGTCAGCCTCCCCGCCGCCATGCAGAACAAACCCTGGGTGGCCTTCAAGATTCGCATCAACGTCACCAACTACTCCACCTACTTCCTGCTCGACCGCTTCGAGGTTAGCAACTTCCCCGGTAACGACGTGGCAGTCAGCAACCTGCGCGGCGACCTCTACGGCAACGTGGGTGAAAAGCTCGACCTGCTTGCCACCGTTCGCAACATGGGTTCCGAAAGCATCGGCATCCCTGCCGCCACTTACGAGGTACTCAAAGGCAGCGAAGTGATAGCATCCGGCACACCGGAGGTTTCGGGAACGACCCTCCGTCCCGGCAACGAAACCGACTACACCTTCTCGCTCGTTCCACAGGCTTCATGGCTCGGTAACGCACGTGTGCGCCTCTCCATAGAGAGCAACGACGATGTGACAGACAACAACTCGGCGGAAACCCGCCTCCGCATCTTCTCGCACAATATCCCCGTGCCGCAGAACCTCTCCGGCAAGGTAAACGAGGAAACCGCGAAACCCGACCTCAGCTGGGACGACCCGATGACCGTCTTCGGTGCCGAAGAGGTGGAAGCATACACCCTGCGCTCATCGATGGCCGGATTCAAGAACCTGGACCGCGACGAGCTCACGCCCTACGGTCTCAATGGTCTGAATTACCCCAATAAATATGCCGCGAAGGCCTTCTATGCCATCCCGATAGCTCTTATCGCCCAGTCTATCCCGCCGCTGGCCGGCGACTGCGGTGCCAATGTGCTGATGGTTTGTGCTTCCGGTGCCGGCGAAACAGACGACTGGCTCATCTCGCCGCAGGTGAAGGGCGAATCGGAAGTGCGCTTCAAGACCGCTTGCCTCTCGGCTGCCGACGGCGAGGAATACCTCCCCGAAAAACTCGAAATATGGTACAGCACGACTACCGACGCACCCGAAGCCTTCACAAAACTCGACGAAGCCGTCAACTCGCTGGTGGAATGGAAGAACTTCTCCTTCACGCTGCCCGCCGACGCCAAATACTTCGCCCTCCGCTACGCCATGCCGCAGAAAGGTTTCTGCCTGCTGGTGGACAACATCACCTATTCGCCGGCCGACTTCGGCGGCACAATACTCGGTTACAACGTCTATAACAGCAATGCACAGACACCGTATGCAGTGGCCGGTTCCCCCTGGACCGACGAAAGCTACGACGGTGAACGTCCCACCGCTTACGAAGTACGCACCCGCGTAAATCTCGGCGGCAGCGAACTGGAATCGGACCCGTCGAACCCGGTGCTCATCACCCCGAACAGCATCGGCTCAATCGGTCGTCACGAAAGCGCAGTAACCTCCGGCCGCGGTTTCGTGGAACTTAAAGGTCTTGAAGGCAACCGCGTCCGCGTAGCCAACGCCGCAGGCATAACCGTAGCCGACCGCGAGATAACCGCCCCGACAGAGCGTATCTCAGTGGCTCCAGGCGTCTATCTGGTTACCGCCGGACGCCGTACCTACAAAGTGATAGTGAAATAATCCCCACAACCCATTGATAACCAGAGGCATCCCCACCACAGGATGCCTCTGCGGCATTATGGGACGGAGGCATTCCTGCTTACGCTGAAAGCCGCGCCGGCGGCTAATATATCTCCTCCGGCGTCTCGGCAAATTGTTCTAAAACACTGCTATATTGGTCTATTTCTCATATTGCACGGTTCGGCAGTTGCATATAACGCCGTGCGTGATTACCTTTGCAACTTGAAATATTCCGCGCGGCCTCATCAATCCCATGCCTCTCCCGGAAAATGTTGCCGCCTTTACTTATAATAACTTAACACATGACAAGCGCAATACTTCTCAGCGCCACACTGCTTCTTGCCGGCTCCGACACGGTGCAGCCGCAGCCGGTGATGATAGAATATCCGGCCGCGGAGCAAGCCGTAAAGCGGGCCATGAAGGCGCAGGCCGACTCGGTGCCTGTCGTCCCGACGGCCACGGCATCCCCCTCGGCGTCCAAAAGCATAGTCCTTTCCCGGCAGCAGTGCATCGACATAGCCCTCCAGGACAACCCGACCATCAAGGTGGCCGACATGGAAATACAGCGGATGGACCTCTCGAAACTCGAGACACGCGCCGCCCTCTTCCCGTCGGTCGACTTTTCGGGCGCATACCAGCGTTCACTGGCATTGCAGACCATCTCCATGAACATGGGGGGCCAGACACAGTCCATAAAGATGGGCAGCGACAACACGTGGAACTTCGGTTTTTCAGCCACGGTTCCGCTCTTCGCCCCTACTTTATGGAAATCCCTTAAAATCAGCGATACACAGATTTTAGCTTCCTACGAAACGGCCCGCGCCTCGCGACTGAACCTGGTGGACCAGGTGAACCAGGCTTACTATGCGCTCATGCTTGCCAAAGCCTCTTACGAAGTGCTTCAGGCCAACTATGAACTTGCGAAATATAACGCCGACATCTACTCCAAGCAGTACAGTTTCGGCACCGCCACGGAGTATGACGTGCTGCGCTCTCAAGTAGCTGTCACCAACCTGGAACCTGAACTCCTCGAAGCGCAGATAGCCATAGACCGCTGCCGGCTCCAGCTCCGCGTGCTGATGGGCATCGCCGACGACATAGTGATAGACCCCGACGTCACACTCAAGGACATGGAACGCGACATGTACGACTATGTGGCGCGCATAGACCGTTCGCTGGCCGGCAACACCGACCTCCGCTCCCTCGACATCCAGGCCGAGATGGCCGACCGCACCGTAGAGCTGCGCAAATGGGCATTCCTGCCGACGCTCGGCGCCTCGCTGAACATAAACTGGAACGCCCTGAGCAACGGCAACGCCCTGAAAAACCAGCAGTTCCATCCCTACTCGGTGCTGGGATTCCAGCTCAGCATCCCGCTCTTCCAGGGCGGCTCGCGCTACTACGGGCTTAAACAGGCCGAAGTGCAGAGCAAGGAAATACGCCTTCAGCGCGAAAACCTCGTGAACGCCCTGAATATGCAGGTAGACCTCGCCGTGGAGAACATCAACAAGGAGGTACGACAGATTTCCTCGTCGGCCGAAGGCGTGCGCCAGGCCGAAAAGGCACGCTCCATCATGCAGAAGAGCTTCGAGATAGGGGCCGGCTCATTCCTGACGCTCCGCGACTCTGAAGTGGCCGAAGTCTCAGCCAAGCTCACCTATTACCAAGCCATCTACAATTACCTCATCTCTACGAGCGCCCTCGACCTGCTCCTGGGACGCGAAGAAGAGCTGCGCAACATAGGATATTCATTCCCCATCAATCAGCCCAAGAAATGAAAAAACTCAGCATATACGCCGCCGCGCTGGCACTGCTCATCCCCCTGGCCGGCTGCAACAAGGACCAGAAAAACAAGGAAGCCCTGACCTCCGAAGACGAAATACCCGTGGTGAAAATAGCCGATGTCACAACCCAGGACGTGGCACAGGTGGAAAGCTACACCGCCACCGTGGAGGCCGACAAAGTGAACAACATCTCGGCCGCCATGCAGAACCGCATCAAGCAAATATTCGTGGAAGAAGGCCAGCGCGTGTCGCAGGGCCAGAAGGTGGTGGTGCTCGACGACGTCAACACCGACAACTACCGCATACAGGTGGACAACGCCAAGGCCAACCTGGCCAGCATACAGCTCGACTACAACCGGGCCCTTGAACTCTACAAGATAGGAGGAGGCACCAAGCAGGCCGTAGACCAGCTCAACACGCAGGTCATCAACGCCCGCAACGTACTGGCCTCGGCCGAGCGCACGCTGCGCAACGCACAGGAGAACACCGTGCTCACCTCCCCCATCTCCGGAGTGGTGACGGCGCGCAACTACGATCCGGGCGACATGACCGGCACTCTCCCTATCCTCACCATCTCGCAGGTGCAGCCTGTCAAGATTGTGATAAACGTTTCTGAAACTGAACTTTCCAGCATACGCAACGGTATGCCGGCACAGGTGACATTCGACACTTACGGTGACCGGGACTTCCCCGGCCGCGTGACGCTCATTTCTCCGACGGTAGACGCACAGAGCCGCACCTTCGCCGTTGAGGTAACTCTCCCCAACAGCGACGGCAAGATACTCCCCGGCATGTTCGGCCGCGTGCAGCTCGACCTCGGCCATGCCAACCACGTGGTGGTGCCCGACAAGGCGGTGGTGAAACAGGCCGGCTCCGGCAACCAGTATGTCTACGTCTACAAGGACAACGGCACGGTGGAATACTGCAAGGTGGAACTGGGACGCCGCCTGGGCGACTCCTACGAGATTATCTCCGGACTACCCGAATCCGCAAAAGTGGTAATCACCGGCCAGTCGCGCCTCGCAAACGGCAAAAAAGTGCGCGTGGCCAAATAAACGGACTGTTAACCAACGGTCTACAAATCCTCCAAGCTTAAGACAAAACTACACTATGAGTCTATACGGAAGTGCGGTAAAACGCCCGGTCATGACGTCGCTCTGCTTCGTGGCCGTAATCATACTCGGCCTCTTCTCGGTGGCCAAACTCCCCATCGACCTCTACCCGGACATCGAGACCAACACGCTGATGGTCATCACCATGTATCCGGGCGCCAGCGCCGAAGACATAGAGCAGAACATCACCAAGCCCCTGGAGAACACCCTCAACTCCGTGGAGCACCTCAAGCACATCACCAGCCAGAGCCGCGAAAACACTTCGGTAATCACGCTGGAATTTGAATACGGCTACGACATAGACGTGCTCACCAACGACGTGCGCGACAAGCTCGACATGGTGAAATCCTCGCTTCCCGACGACTCCGAAAACCCCATCATCTTCAAATTCTCCACCGACATGATTCCCGTCTGTCTCCTTTCGGTGCAGGCCGACGAGAGCATGGCCGGGCTTTACAAGATACTCGACGACGCCGTGGCCAACCCGCTTGCGCGTGTCGACGGCGTGGGTTCCGTCTCCATCTCCGGTGCGCCGAAACGCGAAATCCACGTCTATGTGGACCCGCAGAAACTCGAGGCTTACCACATCAACGTGGAGACCATCTCGCAGATAATAGGCGCCGAAAACCGCAATACGCCGGGTGGCTCGTTCGACATCGGCTCCAACACCTACGCGCTGCGCGTGCAGGGTGAGTTCGACGATACCCGCGAGCTGGAGAACATCCCCGTGGCATCGGTGGAGGGACGCACCATCTACCTCAGCGACGTGGCGCGCGTGGAAGACTCCCTCGAGGAGCGCACGCAGCAGACATACATAGGCGGGGAACAGGGAGCCATGATAATCATCCAGAAGCAGTCCGGCGCCAATTCGGTGCAGATTTCCGAAAAGGTGATGCAGATGCTCCCCAAGCTGCAGAAGAACCTCCCCTCGGACGTCAAGCTCGGAGTCATAGTCGATACCTCCGACAATATTCGCAACACCATCGCCTCGCTCGAAGAGACCGTGCTCTACGCCCTGCTCTTCGTGATGATAGTGGTCTTCATATTCCTGGGGCGCTGGCGAGCCACGATGATTATCATCATCACCATCCCGGTTTCGCTGATTGCCTCCTTCATCTACCTCTACGCCACCGGCAACACGCTGAACATCATCTCGCTGTCGGCACTGTCCATCTCCATCGGTATGGTGGTGGACGACGCCATCGTGGTGCTCGAGAACGTGACGACGCACATAGAACGCGGCGCCGACCCGAAACAGGCGGCCGTCCACGGCACCAACGAGGTGGCCATCTCGGTAATAGCCTCCACGCTGACGCTGATAGCCGTGTTCTTCCCGCTGACGCTCGTCACCGGCATGACGGGAGTGCTCTTCCGCCAGCTGGGATGGATGGTCTGCATCATGATGGTCATCTCCACCACCTGCGCCCTGTCTCTGACCCCTATGCTCTGCAGCCAGTGGCTCCGCCGGCAGACCAACCATTCGCGCCTCTACCGCATCCTGTACCGGCCCGTCGAGAAAGCACTCGACAAGTTCGACGACGGCTATGCCGCGCTGCTGCGCCGCGTGGTGGCACACCGCACCGTCACCGTCATCGTCTGCCTCGGCATCTTCGTCGGCTCCGTATTCCTGATGAAATACGTTGGCACCGAGTTCATGCCCACGCAGGATAACGGGCGCCTCGGCGTCTCGCTCGAGCTTCCCATCGGCTCGCGCGTGGAAGAGGCCAACGACGCCCTCAGCCGCCTCGACGAAATGTGGCGCAAGAAGTATCCCGAAATCATCGTGTCGAGCTACACCGTGGGCCCGGCATCCTCCGACAATACCTTCGCCTCCCTCTCCGACAACGGCGCGCACATAGCCTCGATGAATATCCGCCTCTCCGACCCCGGCGACCGCGACCGCGGCATCAAGGAGATTGCCGACGAGATGCGCAAGGACCTCAAGGAACAGTTCCCCGAGTTCAAGAAAGCGCAGGTAAACGTGGGGGGCGGCCGCAACGCCGGTATGGGAGGACAGTCGACGGTCGACTTCGAGATTTATGGCTACGACTTCGCCGAGACCGACTCCGTGGCACGCCAGCTTTCGCAAATCCTGCAAGGAATACCCGGCACCGCCGACATCAATATCTCACGTTCCGACTACCAGCCGGAATACCGCGTGGAGTTCGACCGCGAAAAACTCTCTCTCCACGGCCTGAACATGCAGACGGTGGCCACCTATCTGCGTAACCGCATCAAC
>DKVK01000042.1 GCA_002491165.1 Porphyromonadaceae bacterium UBA7180 | reverse complement strand
TCGATATAGTCATAAGCCGCGTCCATCTCCCCGGCGGTCAGCTCGCGCCCGAACTTCACAAAATACACATCACTCGTCTTACCCCTCTTATTCGTATAGGTGGTCGGCGTAATCGTGTACGGTTCGGAACTTTCCGCGCCATCCGCTTGCGTATCTCCCGGCAAAGCATTGCCTTTGCCCCCGGAAACGGTAGGCTCACCGTTGGGTCCAGTAGTGCCGTCTTTTGACAAAATGAACGGATGCCCGTTTTCGTCTAATTCAGTGCTGACTGCGCCTGCTCCATCGCCCGCCGCAGCAGCATCAGCTTGTTCAGCTCCCGCGCCTCCAGGGCGTAATCCTTGCCCTCCGGCACCTTCCGCCGCGGCTACGCCGCCGTCAAATCCCGGTCTTACCTCGCTTCGTCCGGGTGTGCTTTCAAGTACAGGTCTTTCCGCACCATCGCCCTGAATCCCATCTCTTTCTGATAATCCCGGTTGCCCTGCATCCGTCGCATCTCCTCCTCTTTGAACAGCCCTTTCCGCAGACAGAACTTCACCGCTTCCGCCATTGCCGCCGCCTTCTCTTTCGGAGGCATCCTTTTGAATCTCTCTATATCCATTTTTCTCTATATTTGATATTTCGTCCGCTATATTATCAAAATATTCCTTCTCATCAAAATTTTCGTCCAGATTTTTAAGCTCCTCGGACATATATTCTTCGTACGCCTCATATTCATCGGCGCTCATGTGATACATTTCACGGCACCACTCCTCGTACTGTTCGCGCAGATAGGCATCCTCCTGCCGCTTTAATTCAAGAGCCTGCGCCATACGCCTCTTCTCTATATACTTACGTATATCCGACGGCACCGCCGCTGCCTGGAGCACATCAAGAAGCGCATCCATAGCCTCCCTGCTGTCGTAAGCTATACCATGAGCCTCGCACACCTCTTTCATAGGGTCCTCGGCAAGCCGCCGCAAACTTACGCCACCGTTCTCGCGGCTCGCAAACATCCCGAACAGCTTTCGGCGTTCCCCTTCGCCATAGCCCGTCTCGCTCTTCATGCCTCGTCTCACCCCGTCATCTCCCCATAGAATCTTATGTGAGCTCAGCACAACCGAAGCGGCCTCCATCATATCCTCCGGTTCATTAGAGTGGAGTCGTTCAACAGCAGCCTCGCACCCCTTCACTTCGTCATAAACCTCTCCATATTCTTTGTTAATACGCGCCAAAGCCTTGCGCTCGGCCGCCTCGGCCGCTTCGCGTGCCTCCTGTTCCTCGGCCGCCTCGGCATCCCGCTCCCCCTCGACGCGCAGAATCCTGTCAGGCGACGTAAACCGATACCAGATAAAGCCTAAGATACTCCACGACACGCCGGTCGTCCCTTATAATCCAGGAACAAAGCCCGCGTAACGTTAGCCCGCGCCCTATTGCGCAGGTAAACCAACTGTTTCTTCTACTCTCTCACAACGAAAAACCTAACAAATTAAACAAAAGAACCCGCAACACATAAACAACATAACCGACACACCCGTCCAAACCGAACTGTTGCGTTTTTGTTGCGCCCCAAAGCAGCGCGACACAAAAACGCCACAACCCCACAGCAACTCCGCGACACAAAAACGCACACCACCAAGACCCGGATTTCCAATCCAAGCCACCAACCAACAAACCCACAGCGCATTGCGGTGCACCCCGATGCCACCGCCGCGCCCGGCAAACTGCCAAAGAGCCGCTAAAATTCGCTGGTAAAATGGAAGCGAATCTTGGGGAAGTCGGTCTGGGCCACCTGGAGGATGTAGTTGCTGTCTGCCAGGAAGACGTCACGTCCCTCTTTGTCAGTGGCCATGTACTGGCGTTTGCGCTGTTTGAAGGCTTCGAGCGCCGCCGGATCGTCGCTTTCTATCCAGCAAGCTTTGTAGAGACTGATGGGCTCCCAGCGGCATTGCGCGCCGTATTCGTGAAGCAGGCGGTATTGTATCACCTCGAACTGGAGCTGCCCCACGGTGCCGATGATTTTGCGTCCGTTGAAGGAGTTGGTGAACATCTGGGCGACGCCTTCGTCCATCAGCTGGGCTATGCCTTTTTCGAGCTGCTTCGACTTCATCGGGTCGGCGTTCTCGATGTACTTGAACATTTCAGGGGAGAATGAGGGTAAACCTTTGAAATGCAGCTCCTCGCCGGAGGTCAGAGTGTCGCCTATCTTGAAATTGCCGTTGTCGGGGATACCGACGATGTCGCCGGGGAATGCCTCGTCCACGATATTCTTTTTCTGCGCCATGAAGGCCGTAGGAGCAGCGAAGCGCATCATCTTCTGCTGGCGCACATGCTTGTAGTTGACGTTGCGCTCGAACTTGCCGGAGCATACCTTCACGAAGGCGATGCAGGAGCGGTGGTTGGGGTCCATGTTAGCGTGGATTTTGAACACAAAACCTGTAAAGCCTTCCTCGTGCGGATCCACGGTGCGCTCCACGGCGTCGATAGGCTCGGGTTCCGGAGCTATCTTCACGAAGCAGTTGAGCAACTCCTTGACGCCGAAGGTGTTTAGCGCCGAACCGAAGAATACCGGGGCTACCTTGGCGTCAAGGTATTCTTTCTCGTCGAACTCCGGATACACGCCTTCTATAAGCTCAAGGTCTTCGCGCAGTTTCCCGGCATCGGTCTCACCCACGAGTTCGTCGACCAGCGGGTCGTTGACATCCTTGATTTCGATGCGTTCCGATACGGTCTGTTTCGAAGGGGTGAAGAGGTCAAGTCCCTGCTCGTAGATATTGTAGACTCCCTTGAACTTTGCGCCTATATTGATGGGCCACGTCAGCGGGCGTACACCTATCTGCAATTCCTGCTCCAGCTCGTCGAGGATTTCAAACGGGTCGCGGCCTTCGCGGTCAAGCTTGTTGACGAAGATTATAACGGGCGTCTTGCGCATACGGCACACTTCCATAAGGCGGCGCGTCTGCGTCTCCACACCTTTGGCCACGTCAACGACGATGATTACAGAGTCGACGGCAGTGAGCGTACGGAAGGTGTCTTCGGCGAAGTCCTGGTGGCCAGGCGTGTCGAGGATGTTTATCTTGTAATCGCCGTAGTTGAAGCCCATCACGGAGGTAGCCACCGAGATGCCGCGTTGCTTCTCTATCTCCATCCAGTCGGAGGTGGCGGTTTTCTTTATCTTGTTGCTCTTCACGGCGCCGGCCACATGGATGGCGCCGCCGAAGAGGAGCAGTTTTTCGGTGAGGGTGGTTTTACCGGCGTCCGGGTGCGAGATGATGGCGAAGGTGCGTCGCCGCGATATTTCTTTGTTCAGTTCGTCTGACATTTACGGTAATCAGTTTTCGTCCTTGAATAATTCGTTGTTGTAGTCTTTCTTGTAATAGGCCGCGAGGAGCGCGAGGAACTTGGAGACGTTGGTTGCGGCGGCTTCGGTCTGTGGCGAGATTTCTTTGCCGGAAAGGCGCAGCAGCAATATGCCGTAGAGGGCCTCGAAGGCGGTTTCTATCTCGTTTTTCTTATTTTCCCCGGCCTTAGAACGGAGTTCCACCAAGTCGGGGAGCACATTGTAGTAGGCCCGGTGATAGTCGGCAAAGCGGGTCGGATCGGCCAATAGGCGCGCGCTGAGGTCTTCGAGGTCGGTGATTACGTTCTTGTTGAGCTGGATGTGGCCTTTATCCTGCACGCCTTCGCGGCGCATCATGTCCACGAGCGACTCGTACCATTCGGTAAGCTGCTTCACCTGCTCGTCTGTAAGGCCGGTGTAACGGTCTATAATGTTGGACTTTATCTTGTCCGTATCCAGATTATGGGCGCGTATAAGGTCTTCTATCTGCCACATGTAGAGCAGGTATTCCGCAATGTTTTCGCGTTTTTTCTTCGATGCTGTGAACATGGTTTCCTCTGTATTTCGGTGCAAAATTAATTAAAATCCGCGAGATGCGCAAACGGGCATCCCACGTCCCACGGGGAGGGTGTGCGGCGAGGGATTACTTCTTGCCGCCTTGTTTGGGGCGCTCGGTAAGTATACTCACAGGACGCCCTATTTCGAGCACGATGAGCGGCACAGAATCCTGCATGGCGGCACGGCGCTCGTTGAGCAGCGGCTCGTCCCAGGGATGGCGCGCCAGGGCATACTTGCCGTGATGGACGGTGACCACTTCCTTGGCGCGGAGGTCGCGGGCTGTCTGCGCCAGTTGCTCCGGCATAGTGTGTATCAGGTTCCAGTCCCTGTCATACTGGCCGTTTTCGAGAATCGCCAGGTCGAAACCGCGGTATTTGCGTCCCGTCTCCTTGAGGTGCTTGCCGTAGCCGCCGTCACCCCCTATGTAGATGCGGCCGGTGGAGGTTTCGAGCACGAAAGCGCCCCAGAGCGTCTGGTTGCGGCGCAAGCCACGGCCGGAGAAATGGCGCGTCGGCGCGCAGGCTATGCGTATCCCTTCGGGCGTCTCGCGCTGCTCGTACCAGTCGAGCTCCATTATCTTCTTGGGGTTATAGCCCCAATATTCAAGATGTTCCCCCACACCAAGCGGACAAACAACGGTCTGCACGCGGTTTTTGAGGGCACGCACCGTGTTGTAGTCGAGGTGGTCCCAATGGTCGTGGGTAATCACCAGAAGGTCGATGTCCGGAAGGTCGTCTACGGTATAGGGTTCGCTTCCCTCGAAAGGACGGTTAACGAATCCGACGGGCGATGCGGTGCCGAACACCGGATCGACCAGTATGTTGCGGCCGTCCACGTGTAGCAGATAGGATGAATGGCCGAGCCACAGCATCCAGTCCACATCCTGTGCCATTTCCCTGATGTCGACCTTTTCGGAAGGCACCGGGCTGTCGGGCCGCAGACGCGGATATTCACCGAAAAGGAAGTCCCACAACGCGGAAAGGAAGGAGCGGTCGCCGGTCATCACCTCTGTAGGTTCCGGGTTGACGAACCCGCCGTTTTTCCAGTTCGGGGAACGCTGCACACGCACATAACGGTCTCCGTCGGGCAAACGTCCAAACTGCGGCAGGTTGAGGAATACGGCCACAACAATGGCCAATAGCACCACGATGCAGAGTGTTATCCAAAGTACCATACGCAACTTCCGGTGCTTGCGCGGGACAGGCTTTTCACCCTTTTTCATACTTTGCTAACCTCATCGGTGTCGGAAGCGTTGCTATTGTCAAGTGGGACTACCTCGTCGGTGGCAGGATGTTTCTTCATCTTGACTCGCATGGTGTCGAATCCCTTGCCATAGACGCCGTTGGCGTGGCTCTGAGTGATGAACGCATTGTCGTCGATGCTCTTTATAATACGGAAAATAGTGACCTGCTCTATCTTGCGGCACCACACCATAAGCACCTTCATCTCCTTCTTGGAATACCAACCCACGCCGTCGAGCACCGTGACGCCGCGGTGTGCCTCGCGGTTGATGCGGTCGGCTATCTCCTGCCATTTGTTGGAGAAGATTATGAACTGCGTGGCCTGGCGGTTGGTGTTGATTATCATGTCGGTCATGAAAGCAATTATATAGGTGGCGCAAAGACCGTAGACGATGATGGGCACGCGGGCCTCGATACGCTCGACGAACGTGCCCTGGAACGGCAGGAAAATGGAGCACGCCACGATGCTCATATCGCAGAAAATCATGGTACGGCCGATGCTGATGTTGCTGACTTTCGACACCATGGCGGCCACGATGTCGGTCCCGCCCGACGAACCGTTATGGATGAACACGGTACCCACACCGATGCCGCAGAGTATCGCCCCGAGCACCACGCTCATTGTGATGTCGGACATCAGGGGATGGCCAAGGTTGTTCTGCACCTGCTCCAGGATACCTATACACAGCGACGCTACTGTGGCACCGAAAATGGTGCGCAACACGAACTGCTTGCCCACCAGCCGGAAAGCAAAGCCGAGCAAAAGCAGGTTTATGGCATACTGGGTCACGGCCACCGGGATTAAGCCGTTTGTGGCAAAAAGCACGAGTGTGCCTAAACCGGCGAGGCCGCCGATAACCACAGCGTGCGGGAGAATGAAAAACGTAAAGCCGATGGCGTAAAGGATCAGGCCGATGATAATCATCGTATAGTCCTTGGCGTTGCTCATCAGCGAGTCATATTTGGGCTTTGTCATAACGTTCTTTATAGTCCTAACAAATAAGGTGTTGAAAATTTGGCGCAAAGTTAACTAAAAATTTCTTTCTCGCAAAATTAACAGTCCTGTACTGTTAAATTTTGCAATTGCCGGGAATTTTCCGTTATAACAGACAGACATTTATATTTTGCAACAATAAAGGGTATAAGGAGCTGTCGGGATTAAGAGAAGAGAAGACGAGTTCATCGGAAATGGAGGCGACGTATTCGTTGCGTTGTTGGCAGAGGTTACGAGATGTTCTGGATGCAGATGTTTTGAATGGAGCGATGAACAGGACTCGCCCGGCGTTGTATGCGTCACGGAACTGGTCGGGAATCTTCTTGTAGATAGACCGGGCGAGAACGCAGACGATGCCGCATTTGCCCCGGAGAAGGAAGTCAAGGACTTCGCGCTCCATCTTGGAATGGAAACCGCTGACTATGGCAACGTCTTCACGCCGTGCAACTTCCGTCGCCCAGTCGAGCGTCGGAAGCACTGAAAGAGCCGCTATCGTTCCGGAGGCAAAGTAGCCAATTTTCTTGCGGTCAAGGAGTGAAGTGTTGCCAAGTGTTTCCATTACTCGTCAGAGTTGTTAAGTTCGTCGCCCATACGATATTTGATGTCGTAGTTGATTATGAAATCAAGTTCTTCATCGGTGAATCTGAAAATTTTAGCCAATACACAGTCAATAGTATCGATTATGACTTTAGATTGTTTCTTTTGATAGTATGAAGTTGTAACCTGCCCCCTCGTTTTGCTATTAATTTCTTGATGAACTTTATGGTTTTCCAAATCAGATTCAAGGATTACTGCGATATCCTCAACCCCCATATTTGGAATATAATCCAATTTAAAGTTGAAAATCATGTAGTCTTTCAGATTGAACATATCAAAGTTTAGCGCGTAATACCACCAAAATAGATTGGAATTAAACGCTGCCATGTAATATTTAGCAACCTCATTGTTCTCAAAGAAGGCAACCTTATTGCTTAGTGATTCAGTACCGAATCCCTTATTTAGGAAAATAATCCAATATCTCACCCCTGCAGTTCTATAATGAAGTTCAGATCCTACTTTCTTCAACTGATATGCAGATGGCTTATGAGTGTTAAACTTAGAGTAAATGGATGTCTCTATATCTGAGGATGTCCTCCAGATACTTCCGTTATTGAAGGAAGGTGCATAGGCAAGTCGATTGAATAAGGTATTTCTATGCTCATTGTTCCACCGTTGTATGGCTGTACTGTATAACGCTTTGATATTAGTGTCTCTTATAAAGAAAATAGTCAGACGCTGTTCGGCACCGTCAAATAGCTTGGCCGGTCTGACTTCGTAGTGACTATACCAGCTGGTCCCTTTCGCACAAATATAGTCACGAAGGTCCGCCATATTATTGTTAGAAGCAAGAGAGAGAGGTACAATGAATCCAATATTATCTCTATTTTTAGAGATAATACAACTCCGTTCGATAACAAAAGCGTAAAGATTGCTACAATTAATTGTGGCATAACCATTGAGCTTGTAGATGTCTCGGATACACTTTCCCGACTCTTTGTTCTTTCGGGTATACTCAACATACGGCGGATTGCCGATAATGACGTCGAAGCCGCCGTTGCCTTCGATGATTTGGTAAAACTCGGCGAGCCAGTTGAATGGCTGGTGTGATTTGAGCCATTCGTCATAGCTTATATTAGGAGATGTGGCGGAATAGAGTCGGTGATTCAGCTTGTCGTTGAGCGACTTCAGCAATTCTCGTAAATCGTGTTTGGCTTGTTTGAAAGCCATCATATCTTCCTCCTGACGCAACTGCTGGAAAACAAATATTCTGTATGCTGCTGCAACCTTTCGCATCTCTTCTTCAATCTCCTGCTTGAAATCCTGATTGGCGAGCTCCTGCATGATATCTTCCGCATGATTGAGGTCATTGTCGAGTTGCTCTTTAGTAGCGTAGCCAACGAGGGTGTTGCCGCAACGTATGTTGAAATCAATGTCGGGTAGCGGATCGAGTCCGAGGTTTTCGGCGCGTCGCTCCACGTCCACAACAGCAACCATTTTCAGGAACAGTCGCAGTTTGGCTATCTCTGTCGCCTCAACCATTATGTCAACGCCATATAGGTTGCGCAGGATTATCGACTTGAAAATGAAATACTGAATATTCGAGCGGTATTTATCGGTTATCTCGGCAAGTTCCTCCTTGAATTTCGTCGGATTCTCGCGGTTGAACTCCTGCATACGGTCTATGCAGATTTCATAGAGCGGTTCAAGAATATTCATCGCGGCGAAAAGGAATGCACCCGAGCCACACGTCGGGTCGAGTATCGTTACCTTTTGCAGAGCATGATAAAACCATCCCACAAAACGACTGTCGCCGTTAGCGATAAGGTCGGATGCAAATGTGCGGATGTCGAGATTGTAGGTGATGAAATCGTTTATCGAAGTGATTTCTCCACGGTTGATTTTGCCAAGAATGTTACCGCATCGTTGCAATCGGTCGATAGATTCACGCCAAATCTCGTTGGGCAATCCCCACTGTTCCGGAGTCCGAGTGTTCCACTCCGAGCGCAGTTCAGAGAGAGGAATATGGCTGTCGGGAAGGTCGCCGACCGGAGTTTCGGAATACTCCTTGCGCATGTCATCGGTTATGATTCCGCGGGCGATTGATTCCGGAATTATGCCGAAATCATTGTACCCTTTCTTTACCGCATCAAAGATATATCGGTCGCCGCTTTCACGCAGAGTGCGCCACACATAGCCGTCCGGAGCAAACTCTTTGGCAGAATCCTTTGTCGCGGTGCGCGCCTGATCAAACAGATAAGGCAATATGCAGTTGCGACCTATATATTCGGTGATATCCTCCTTGGTATAGTAAGCACCCATCTGTGCG
>DKVK01000039.1 GCA_002491165.1 Porphyromonadaceae bacterium UBA7180 | reverse complement strand
TCTCATGAAAAATTGCAACCGTCCCACGCTGACGGTTGCAACACGGTTGCAGCTTTAAAATTGTTCTAAATGTCTGATTTGTGTATGAAGCACCTCTATGGAAGGGGGGCAGGATGCCCGCCTGAAGGCGCGTCAGTGCCTGGCAGGGGGTGCGTTAGCCGCTGGCGCGGCTTTTGGCGGAGGCAGGAATGCCTCCGTTCCATAGGGTGGTCTCCGCCCCTTGCCTGCTCTCCATATACGCGTTATTTCAGGAAGCCGGCGCGGCGGATGGCGGCGAGGAGCTTTTCGCTGCTGCCCTCCATCATGGCGCGGGTGTAGCGCACGTCGGTGAATACCTGCGCGAGGCTCTCTTTGCCGTTCTCGGCCACGAACCGGGCGTTGTCGGGGTACTCGTCCTTCACGCGGTAGTTCTCCAGAATCTGGGCGTCTGTGAGCTCCGGATATTTCTCGCTGAAGAGGAATGCCGGGGTTCCGAGCCGCTCGGCCTCAACGCCGCCGTCGGCGGGATAACCCAGTGCCACGCAAGCCACCGGCACCACGAGTTCGGGCAACCCGAGAAGCTGCGAAATCTCCCCGGGATTGTAGGTGACGGTGCCGAGATAGCATGAGCCGAGGCCGTTGAGTTCGGCGACGGTCACTATCTGCTGGGCGAGGATTACGGCATCTGTCATGGCCGAGGAGAATGACATGAAGTTGTCGTAACAGGGTTCGGCGCCGCTGAGGCGGCACCAGCGCGAGAAGAGATTGAAGTCGGCGCAGACGGTTAGCAGGACGTCGGCCTCCACGGCGGCGGGCTGGTTGAAATGGAAACCTTCCAGGGCTTTGCGTCCCTCCCCTTTGCGCGAGGCCACGATGCTGTAAGTCTGCATGTTGCCGGTGTTGGGGGCGTGCGAGGCGTCGGCCACGATTTTCTGTAGCAACGCATCGTCCACGCGGCGGTCGGTGAAATGGCGGCGCGTCCTGCGCCCGGCAAAATAGTTCATGTCCATAAAGTGTAATTTTAAGGTTAAACGGGTTGATGGGCGGGACGTAGCAGGTCGTTGACCGTCTTGACGGGGTTGAAGGTCCCGGCGGGCACTTCGAGGAAGATGGTGTTCCACCCTGCCATGGCACCGTTCCAGAGACCCGGCAGCTCCAGCGCCTTTATCTCCACTCCCTCGCGGCTCTTCTGCGAGATGAAACCGGTGGTGGCGTCCACGAAGTCGGGGAGGTTGAACTTGCGTCCCTTGTAGTCGCGCACGGCGCAGACGAGGTCCACGGGGTTGAAGTGCGTGGCCTCCTTGAGCATCCTGGCGGCAGCGGGGTTCTTGAGGTCTATCTGCGAGGTTTCGAGGATTTGCGGCGACACGGTGCCGTCGGCTCCATAGACGAGGAAGGGTCCTCCGCCGGGTTCACCCTCGTTGGGCACCATTCCGCAGACGCGCAGCGGGCGGTTGAATTTGCCGAAAAGGTATCCGGCCAGCTCCTGGTCCTCCATATCATCCGCACGTTCTTCGGTGATACAGAGCGTCTTGCGTGCGAAGTCGAGCATCCCCTCCATCTCCCGGCGCGAGGGGGTCTTGCCGTTTTCGAGCTTGCGGCAATACTCGTCGAGGCGTATCTTGGCGCCCACGAGCACGCCGCCGATTATCTTCTTGAAGAGGATGGTCTTCTCGCGGAGTGCGTCGGGCACCACGTTGTCTATGTTCTTGAGGAAGACGATGTCCGCCTCCAGGTCGTTGAGGTTTTCTATGAGCGCCCCGTGGCCGCCGGGACGGAAGAAGAGGTCGCCGTTCTCGCGGTACGGTTCCCCTTTGAGGTCGGCGGCGACGGTGTCGGTGGAGGGTTTCTGCACGGAGAATGTGATGTCGTATTTCACGCCGTACTTCTGCTCCATGAGGCGTTTCACCTCTTCCACCTTGCGCAGGGCGGGTTCCTTGTGTTCCTCGCTGACGGTGAAGTGCACGGCCACGTTCCCCTTTCGGTCGGCGGCATACTGCGCCCCTTCGGCCAGGTGTTCCTCAAGCGGCGTGCGCGATGCGCCGGGCACCTTGTGGAAACGGAGCAACGCCTTCGGGAGCTTGCCGTACCCCAGTCCCGGTGTTTCCAGGAGCAGAGAGGCCACTTTCTTGTATTCGCCGTCGGCAATGAGCGAGAGGATGCTCTTGCCCCCGTCGGCCATTGCGGCGGCGTTGAGGGCGTCGAAGAAGGCGAACTCCGTTATGCGGGCGAAGAAGGTCTTCATGAAGTCGTCCTGCGGCTTGGAGTCCTTGCCGTTTAGGAAGGCGAACACGTTCTTGAACATACGGGAGGCGGCGCCGCTGGCGGGCACCATCTTCACCACCTTGCCGCCGCGTGCGGCATAGTCATCCCAGATGCCGACGGCGGTCTTCTCGAGTTCCGGCGTCACGCGGGTGATGCCGTCGCCCACGGTGGCGGCGCCCTTCAGGCGCAGATACGGGAAGCCGGTGCGGAGCATCTTTAGCTGCCGCTCGAACTTTTCGGGCGTAATTCCTTTCTTTTCAAGGATTTCAAGGTCTTCTTTTCTTAATGTCATTTGTCTAAAAGTGCTTATATGTTAGTAGTAAATTCTTTGGGTCAGCAACGGGTCACGTCCTTCACTCCCTTCACCCCTTTCAGCTTCTTGACGAGCATATTGAGCGACCGGTTGCCCGAAACCCCGAGCACGAGGTGCCCCTGGAAGATGCCGTCGTCCGAGGAGATGGAGATGTTGCGCAACTGCGTGTCGGGGTCTTTGGAGATGATGGATGTGAGGTTTGTGACGATGCCGATGTCGTCGGTGCCGATGATTCGCAGCGTAACGGGGCGCAGCGTGGAAGCGCCTTCGGTGTCGCTCCACCGCACGCGGATAAGGCGGTAGGGGTAGCGGCGGCGTATGTTCCCGGCGTTCGGGCAGTCTGACTTGTGGATTTTCACGAGGCCGTCCGAGGATATGAAGCCGAAGACGTCGTCGCCGTGGATGGGGTTGCAGCAACGGGCGAAGCGGTAGTTCATGCCGCGCAGCGAGCGGTCGCCGATGGTGATTATGTCGCGGTCGTCGGTCTCCGGAGCGTTGACTATCTTGAACTCTTCGGCGGATACACGGTGCGCCTCTTCGGCCTTTTGCCGCGCGGCGGCGGCCACATAGTCGCCGAGGAACCGTCCGGGGTCCACCTTCTCGTCGTGGATGTCGGCGTAGAAGTCGTTAACCATCTTGTAGCCCCGCTTCTTGATGAGGTGCATCAGCAGTGCCTCGTCATATTCGAGTTTGCGGTTGCGTGCGCGGCGTTCCAGCGTCTCCTTGCCGAGCTGCGCCTTGCGGACACGGCTTTCGTTGAGGCTCTGGCGTATCTTGTTGCGCGCCTTGGAGGTGACCACCGTCGCCAGCCAGTCCTGCTTTGGCGTCTGTGTCGACGAGGTGACTATCTCTATAAGGTCGCCGTTCTGCACCTTGTAGTTAATCTTTTCGTGTCGGCCGTTCACGATGGCGCCGACGCAGCGCGAACCCACGCCGGAGTGTATGGCGAAGGCGAAGTCGAGCACCGTGGCTCCCTTTGGGAGCCGGAGAAGGGCGCCTTTGGGAGTGAAGGCGAAGACCTCCTTGGCGTAATTGTCCAGGCGCATGCCCTTCATGAGCTGCATGGCGCCCTCGTCGCCGCTTTCCAGGATGTCGCGTATGTTGTTCATCCACTGGTCGGAGGTGTCGCCGTGTCCCCCTTTGTAGCGCCAGTGGGCGGCAAGGCCTTTCTCGGCCACGAGGTCCATCCGGCGGCTGCGGAACTGCACCTCCACCCATTTGTTGCCGGGGCCCATCACCGTGGCGTGGAGAGACTCGTAGCCGTTGCTCTTGGGGAGTGAAATCCAGTCCTTCATCCGCGAAGGGTTGGCGGTGTACATGTCGGCCAGGATGGAATAGGCCAGCCAGCAGTCGCGTTTCTCGCGCTCGCGCGGCGTGTCGATGATTACGCGTATGGCGAAGAGGTCGAAGATGCCGTCGAGGTCCACCTTCTGCTTCTTGATTTTAGCCCAGATTGAGGATATGGACTTGGTGCGCCCCTTTATCTCGAAGCGCAGCCCGGCGGCGGTGAGCTCGCGGCGCACCGGCTCTATGAACTGCCTTATGTACTCGTCGCGGGCGCGTTTCGTCTCGTGGAGTCTGGCGGCGATGCGCTTGTACACCTCGCGGTTGGTGTACTTGAGCGAGAGGTCTTCCAGCTCCCCTTTAATGGCGTAGAGGCCGAGGCGGTGCGCCAGTTGGGCGTAGAGGCAGTTGGCCTCGAAGGCCACGCTGCGCACCCAGTCGTCGTCGGGATGCAGGTTTATCATGCGCATCAGCGCCAGGTTCTCCACTATCATGATGATGATGACGCGGATGTCGGCGGCCAGCGAGAGGAGCAGGCCGCGGAAGTTGTCCTGGTCGGCGTTCAAACCGAAGGTGGAGTAGCTCTTGACGTGGAGCAACGTCTTGACGAGCCACGCCACATCCTCGCCCCAGTCGCGCATCACTTCCTCAACGGGGAAGACGCCGGCGCGCACGTATGGCGCCAGCGAGATGGCGATGAGGATATTGATGTCGGGGTCCACCTTTTCGGCGAAGAGTTCCGCCGTGCTGAGCATTAGCAGCCGCACCGGTATTCCGTGCGCGTCCGCAACGGGGAGCTGCGCCTCTTCCACGCGGCGCATGTATCGGCGCGCCGTGGCAAGCTGCTTCCCGTCGAGCATCTGCCGCGCGCGGGCCGTCCAGCTGTTAGAAAGGGAGGAGAGGGAGCGTAGCCGGGCTATGGTCAATCCGTCGTTCATATCCATTTGGTTCTCAGTGTGTTCTGATAAAGTCGAAAATATAGTCGTAAGCCTGCCGGCGCGGGGCGGGGAGGCTGAGGATAAGGTCGTGGAGGCCGCCGTCCACGGTACGCACTTCGGCGCCTATCTTCACGCCGCGCTCCTGCAGCATGGCGGGGTCGAGCACCGCGTCGCCGTGCATGAACTCTTCGGTCCAGCCGCACCCCTCCACCTTCCTGCTGCTGTGCATCACGAGCACGGGGACGGTGATGTTGCGGCTGTGGCGCATCAGGTAGCCCTGCGCGCCGTCGATTGCGCCTATCCAGCTCATCGTGACGGGCGGCGAGTATGGCATTTTCCACTCGGTGTCGTAGTTCCACCGGCCGTGGCAACTGTCGAGCAGCGAGCAGGCGTAGCCGTCGCAGTGTGCCTGTTTTATCTTGGCGTCCTTAAACACCTTCCCGACGCCCGAGACCATGGGTACCAGGAAGTTGCGGTAGAAGGCGTTGTAGTTCCATTCCAGGAAGGGGGAGTCGGTGACCACCCTCTTGACGCCGCAGCGTGCGCCGCGCCGCGCCGCATAGTAGAGCGCCGTAAGGCCGCCGGTGGAGTGCCCCGAAAGGGTGATGTCCACATTGCCGTCGCGGCGTATCTGGCTCAGCGCCGAGTCTATGTCGGCGAAGTATTCCTGCATGTCGCGGACGTTGAAGGGATACTGCCACGGCTGGCGCGAGCGCCCGTAGCGGCGCAGGTCCACGGCGTAGAAGTTGAAGGCGGAGTCGGCGAAGAGGCGCCCCATCTCCCCCTGGAAAAAGTAGTCGTTGAACCCGTGGATGTAGAGGTATGCGCGGCGCGTGGGTTTCCCGGAGCGCAGGCGCACTATGGTGGAGCGGCAGGGGCCGTCGAAGGCCTCCCCCTGGTTCACGTAGCGCGCCTCGTAGCCCGGCAGGATGTCCGGATGCCACGAGAGGTCGGTTTCGGGCGTTTTCGGCCCTTTGTACTTCTCGCCGAGGTCCCATGCCGAGGCGCCGCAGACCGCCGCCAGCGCGGCGAATATGATGAGGATAATCTTCTTCATACCTCTTAAACACCGGGGTTAGAATTAAGTTCTTAATCAAGGTTCCGGAAGTCGGCACGCCGGTGAAACAGCGCATTTCAGCGTTTTCCGAATCCGGGACTTGAGGTTCTTATTAAAGCACGCGCAGAACCCCGGGGCCCTGCGCGGCTATGCTGATGCTCACTGTCAGTCGGTGAGTTTGCGGTAGCGTATGCGGTGGGGCGTGGTGTTGCCGTCGCGCTTGCGCCGGTATTCCTCGTAGTCGCTGTATGAGCCTTGGTAGAATGTCACCTTGCTGTCCCCCTCGAAGGCGAGGATATGGGTGGCGATACGGTCGAGGAACCAGCGGTCGTGGCTTACCACCACGGCGCAGCCGGCGAAGTTCTCGAGGCCTTCCTCAAGGGCGCGCAGCGTATTGACGTCGATGTCGTTGGTAGGTTCGTCCAGCAGCAGCACGTTGCCCTCCTCCTTGAGCGCCATGGCCAGGTGCAGGCGGTTGCGCTCGCCGCCCGAGAGGACGCCGATTTTCTTCTCCTGGTCGGCGCCGGTGAAGTTGAATTTCGAGAGGTAGGCACGCGCGTTCATGTCGCGGCCTCCCATGCGGAACGATTCCACTCCCTGCGAGATTACCTGGTAGACGGTCTTTTCGGGCGAAAGGTCCTTGTGCGTCTGGTCCACGTAGGCTATCTTGACGGTTTCGCCGACGTCGAACGTGCCTCCGTCCTGCTTTTCCTGCCCCATTATGAGGCGGAAGAGGGTGGTCTTTCCGGCACCGTTGGGGCCGATGACGCCCACGATGCCGTTGGGCGGGAGCATGAAGTTGAGGTCGTCGAAGAGTACCTTCCCGCCGAAGGCTTTCTTCACGCCGACGGCCTCGATTACCTTGTTGCCGAGGCGCGGCCCGTTGGGGATGAAGATTTCCAGCTTCTCCTCGCGCTGTTTCTGGTCTTCGTTGAGCAGGCGGTCGTAGCTCGAGAGACGAGCCTTGCTCTTGGCCTGGCGCGCCTTCGGTGCCATGCGCACCCATTCCAGCTCGCGCTCCAGCGTCTTGCGGCGCTTGGAGGCCTGCTTCTCCTCCTGTGCGAGGCGTTTCGACTTCTGGTCGAGCCACGAGGAGTAGTTCCCTTTCCAGGGGATTCCTTCGCCGCGGTCGAGTTCGAGAATCCAGCCGGCCACATGGTCCAGGAAGTAGCGGTCGTGCGTCACGGCGATGACGGTGCCGGGATATTGCTGCAGGTGCTGTTCGAGCCAGTCTATGGACTCTGCGTCGAGGTGGTTGGTGGGCTCGTCGAGCAGCAGTATGTCGGGTTGCTGCAGCAGCAGCCGGCAGAGGGCCACGCGGCGGCGTTCGCCCCCGGAGAGGGTTGATACCTTCTGGTCGTCGGGCGGGCAGCGCAGGGCGTCCATGGCACGCTCCAGCTTGTTGTCTATGTTCCAGGCGTCGGCGGCGTCGAGCTTGTCCTGCAGCTCGGCCTGGCGCGCTATCAGGGCGTTCATCCTGTCCTCGTTCTCCAGCACTTCGGGGTCGGCGAAGGCTTCGTTAACGCGGTCGTATTCCGCCAGGAGGTCGAGCGTCGGCTGCACCCCTTCCTGCACTATCTCCTTGACGGTCTTTTCGGGGTCGAGCTTAGGTTCCTGTTCCAGGTAACCCACGCTGTAGCCGGGGGAGAAGACCACGTCGCCCTGATAGCTCTTGTCAAGTCCGGCTATGATTTTGAGCAGCGTGGACTTACCGGAGCCGTTGAGGCCGATGATGCCTATCTTCGCGCCGTAGAAAAAGGAGAGGTAAATGTTCTTAAGTATCTGTCGCTGGGGGGGAATCACTTTGCTCACCCCCACCATCGAGAAAATTATCTTCTTGTCGTCAGCCATTGTGTTCGGTTACTTTTTGGATGTTTTGGGGCCGACTTTCACGCGATAGTCGCAGCGTACACGGCCATGTGCTATGTTTGAGAGTTTCGATTTGATGAACTGTTTGCGCAGCGGCGAGACGCGGTCGGTGTAGACGGTGCCGAGCAGGTGGTCGTACTCATGTTGCATTATGCGGCTCAGGTATCCGGAGAACTCTTTTTCGTGCTCCACGAAGTTCTCGTCCTGCCATGTGAGGCGCACATGCTCGTGGCGCTTCACCGGCTCGTACATTCCCGGGAGCGAGAGGCAACCCTCGTCGCGCGTCACCGGTTCGACGTCTTCCAGCACTTCGAGATAGGGATTGAGGAGCACCATCTTCGAGTCCTTACATTCGGGGAACGTCTCGGCGAGCACCGAGCCGTCGAGCACTATGAGCGCGATTGGGCGCCCTATCTGCGGCGCGGCGAGGCCGACGCCCTCGGCGTCGTACATCGTTTCCCACATGTCGGC
>DKVK01000066.1 GCA_002491165.1 Porphyromonadaceae bacterium UBA7180 | reverse complement strand
TAAAATTGTTCTAAAAGTCGGATTTAAGTAGATTGCAAGTATATGGTCTTACATAAAGGACCATCCTTACTCCGGCTGTCAGAGCACCTCTTTGCATCGGTTCGAGATTTTGTCGAATTTGGCTTTCTGCTCCGGCGTCATGTCTTTCTCCATACCTTTGAGCTGGCTGTGGAGCTTCGCGAAGGGAATGAAGAATGTCTCCGAGGCCATGCGTAGGGCGGGGGGAATAAACTGTCCGTCGGGATAGAAACCTTCGCGGATTTCGTTGCCAAGCGACTGGTATTTGCTTAGGAGACCGTCGATTTTCTTGCCGGAAGCGGCGGCTTTCTCGGCTTTGGCTATGGAGTCGGCTTTGGCTGCGGAATCAGCTTTTGCCATCGAGTCTGCCTTTGCTATCGAGTCCAGCCGGGCCAGCGAATCGGCGCGGGCTATGGAGTCTGCTTGTTCCTGAGTCTGTCCGGATGCGGCGGAATCGTTTCCTGCCGACTTGTTGCCGCCACAGGCAGTTGTTACGGCCAACGTCATGGCTACGGCCGCTGAAAGATAAAATAGTTTCCTCATTTGGATAGTTGATAAATTGTTAATGATGTTGTCGGGAGAGAAATTCGTTTACAAGGGTTTCGGCCGCGTGGAGCGAGGTCAGTTGCGGGGCGTAGGCTACGCAGTTGGCTACGTACCGGGCGTTGTTGCCGGTTATTTCGAGAAGTTCGTCGAGACCCCAATTGTCTTTCACTATGCCGAGATTGTGTTGCGCTACGGTGCGGGCGGAGTTGGGGACGGTGTTGGTCAGCACCGGGGTCCCGCAGACTATGGCCTCGGGAATGGAAACGACGTTAAGGTCGCGCGAAGTGGCAATGAGCGAGGCTTTTGCACGCGAAAGGTGCTCCACCATCTCGCTGTGCGGCGTGAAGCCGAAGAAGGTCACGCGGTCTTCGATGCCTGCCTTGCGCACCTGCTGTTTCAATTCCTGCTCCAGGGGTCCCCGCCCGAATATCTTCAATACGTAATTGCAGCCGGCCGGATGCCGGACGAACTGCGCGAACGCCGCGATGATACGGTCCACGTTCTTGCGCCTGATAAGCTGTGCTACGACGGCCAGCGAGTCGGTCTTTTCGCTGCACGTGACGAAGCGGTCGGCGTTTATGCCGTGGTCCACTATCTTGTCGGAAGTGTTTTTGTGGTATTGCGACACGAAATCGCGGGCGGCTTCGGAGCGTGCCACCACCAGCGGGCGCCGCATCAGCGGACGCGCCAGGAAGTTGTACCAGAATCGCGACGGGAGCCGGTGGAACTTGGCGGGATGCACCGACAGTTCTTGCCATATCACCGTCTTCTCGGGAGCTATGAGTGCGGCGTAAAGGCTCGGGAAACTGAACAGTTCGCTGGAAATTATTACGTCATATCCGGCGGCATTGCGCTTCAGGAACCGCTTGAGTTCCGGAGAACAAGGCAATGCCGTGGGTGGGAACAGGCGGGTGAACGCCGAGCGGAAGAACCGGATGCCGAAAGGATACTCTTCCTCCTTGACAGGACGGTATTCCTCTGCCGCGCAGAGCGTCACCTCGTGTCCCGACTGCCGGAACCCCAGACACATATTGTACATCATAGTATCCTTTAGGGAATCGACCTTAGGGATGACACCGCCATCGGGCGTGAACATAATGGAGTTGAGTATCAGTATCTTCATTCGACTTTTCAGTTCGCCGGAAGGGTGACCGCACAACGCCGGTCGCCCGGTTAAAACGAAAGGCTACCGTCAAAAAAGTCGGCAGCCGGTAAAAATTATAGTACAGGAAGTGGGACTCGAACCCACACAGCCGGTAAAGGCCAGGGGATTTTAAGTCCCCCGTGTCTACCATTCCACCATTCCTGCGGACCTCCGGCACCGCGGTAGAAAGGTGCCTGATTCCATTTTCGCAGCAAAGTTAATAAATTTTTTTGGAATTGCCTTATTCCCGGACCTAAATTTTGTCATTTTCCTCATTTTTCTCCTCCACGGTGTCGTTGCGGAGCCGCTTCTTGAGGCCGTGAAAAGAAATCAGAGTCGCCGCCGCGGCCAGAACCGCCATCAGCGAGTATGACGCCACTTCATGGGGGATAACTGATACCCATAGCGCCGCCGATGCGAAAGTCACCGACAGTATAATGCACCCCAAAGCCTTCCCCGAAAAGAGATAACCGTAGAGCGAGCGGTTCACCACCGTGTATATCAGCAGACACAAGAGATTGTCGATGAGCGTTGCCACACCGAGTCCCATGATGCCCCCGAAATGGTAGCCCAGCACCAGAAGGCCCAGCAACTGCACGTTTCCCCAGACGGCTTCGAGCCAGAAGAACACTTTCTTATTGTCTTTGGCCAGCGTAACGTAGCCTAACGGTATCATGGCGGTACGCAAAGCCAGCGCCACAGCGAGGACGCGCAGCAGCGGGACTATGGGAAGATAAGCGGTGGTCAGCAGCAGACGCACCACCAGCGGCGCGAAGAGGATGAACAGCACCGAGAGAGGCATGATCAGCAGCGATGAAATCTCGGTCTGCCGGTCCACCACCGTCGAGAAGTCCTCTCCCGTCTTGGCCAGCGCCGTGAGCCGCGGGAGATAATCCATGGCCAGCGCGGCGAAGACTACGGCGGCAAACTGGTTGGTAAGCGAATTGGCGCCTTGCCACAAGCCGAGATGGTCCAGCGACCCGTATGTGCGGATGAAAATGTTTACGAGGTACTGCACGATGCTGCCTATGGTATCCCCGACCATGAGGATAAGCCCCATCAGCAGCAACGCCTTGATGAAGGAGCGGTGCTCGCGCCACACGAACTTAAGCCCGGCGGTGGAGACGTGACGCCGCACCGACACGGTGTAGAAGACGGCCATCACCACGGCGTATGCCAGCATGGCGGGCACGATTCCGTCGTAGCCCCAGAGCCAATAGAGCGGCACGCCGATGCAAAGCCCCGTCAGCGAACCGACGAGGGTGGCCGCAGACAGCGTCTTGACTTTATGAAGGCCCTGAAGGACAGACATTTCCCCCTCCCACACTATGGTGAGGAAGACGACTGCGCCAAGCAGTAGGATTTGGTATGTATAGGTTTCGTTGCCGAAGGTGAGGCGGCTTATCTGCGAGGCGAAGAGCAGACACACCAGCAGCCCTGCGGTGGCGGTGAAGGCCAGCAGACGGCGTATGGCGAGCACTGTCGAGGCGAGCGACTGCGGGTTCTTGGCGGCCGCCACATCCTTGACTATGGCAAGGTTCAGTCCCAGCGACGCCACTTTGCGCACCGAGTCGGAGGTAGAGTTGAACAGCGCCGCGAGACCCATCCCCTCCGGACCGAGGAACATGGCCACGAACTTGCCGCGGATTATCCCGATAAGCATCTGGAATACCCTTACGCCGCCGAAGATTGTGTTCGACTTGAGGATGCTGCGGTAGCTGTTATCTTTTTTTGAAGTGGCCATAAGTTCGGAAAATGAGGGAAGCCGCCCGCAGTCCCAGGCGCAGCGCGGCTATGTGTTTCCGGGAAACAAGGTGCCTGATGCGGTGCGGGCGCACTTGGGTTCGCAGAGCGGCAACCGTCTTCAAGTCTGGCCACGGCAGGTAAAGCATATCTATCACCGACACGAATAGAGCAGCTTCGGCCCTTAGGGCGGCTTCGGAGTCCATGCCGTGGCGCCCGCGCATATATTCCAGCACCGCAGCGTTGGTCAACGCCACAGACTCCACCACTTTCGGGGAATGGGTCACCGATCCGGGGGTGTCACGATACCAGTATCGTGCCGGAATCCATGCCACCGACACGGCATTGTCGAGGAGAATACGTGTCAGGGCTTCGTCGAGATTGCGCGCCCCCGACGCCGGAAGCAGTTTTTCGGTCTTCAGGTAGAGTGCCTTGGGACAGAGTGCCGCGATGAACGCTATTTTCCAATGCCCGATGGTCAGCAAAGCAGCCTCCATGCCTTTCATCACCCTCTCCAGAGGAAACGATGATGCCGGCACAACGAATTGAGGGCGACCTCCCGGAACCCCTGTAAACCTTGCCATAACGGGGAGGACAATCTCGACGCCGGTCTTTTCGCGGCGGCGCAACGCCTGTTCCACCAAGTCGGCATCAAGCACATCGTCGGCATCCACACACATCACGAGGTCGGCCTTGGCGGCGTGCACGGCGGCGAGACGCGGTTCCAGACAACGCCCGGAATTACACGGCATCCTGACAGAGCGGATGCGACAGTCGCGCTCTTCATAAGTTCTGATTATCTCCGCTGTTCCGTCGGTGGAGCCGTCGTCGGCTATTATCAGTTCCCAGTCGGAGAATGTCTGCGCGAGGATGCTTTCAATGGCATCGGGCAGATATTTCTCGGCGTTATAGGCCGGCATTGCTATGGAAACTGTCGGGGTGGTCGTCATAATGGTCACAGTGTCAGAAGGTAGCGGGAGTATATGGTGGCGGTTGCGCCGTAAGAGCTTTTCTGGCGCAGGAGGCCGGCGTTCAGAACCAGGCCTCCCTCTTCGTTGGAGGTGCCGAAGTCGAAGTAGCGGTGCGTCGCCGAGTAGAGTTCTATCAGATAATGGAAAAGCGGTGTCAGGAGGTTCAGCTTCCGTCCGCGCGGCGTGGTGGCAATGTACTGGGCGTGCGCCACGGTGTCGGTGAGATACATGCACACTCCGGCCTGCGGCTCGCCGTCGAGCGACGCGGTGAAGAGGCGTATGTTCTGCGGGAAACGGTCGCGGAGCAGCGTCAATTCTGCCAAGCTGTGCACCGGCGCCACGGCGTGACGCTCGCGCAGGCACTCTTCGAGCAGACGGTGGAATGCCGGCACATCGCCGGTCTCCCCTATTACGGGGCCGAGCGCATCGGCCTTGCGCAGGTGGCGCCGCATCAGGGTGTTGAACGTGCCCGGGTCGCGGTAGTCGATGGTCGAAGACACCTGTGCGCCGCTCGGCGTGGCGCCTAAGCGGTAGAGGGCGTATAGGTCTTCCTGCGAGGGGCGCCGCGCGTAAATCCAAGGCAATGGTTTGTAGTCGACGGCCTTGATGCCGTGGTTCCGGCAATAAGCGGCGGCGGCGTGGAAAAGGGAAAGCACATCTTCGGCGTCGAGATGTTTTTCAGGAAGAATCCATCCCCCGTAGGTCAGTCCGCTGTGGCTGTGGAGCACGCCGTCGTCCGTAAGGTTTGCCGGCAGCAGGGCCAGGAGTCGTCCGCGGCGCCGCGCCATTAGCGAGCGGTCACGGAAACGGTCGGAGTGATAATCCATGTACCCGCGCCGGAAGAGGAAGACGGAGTTGCGCGCCGCCAGGGCGAAGGCATCCCATTCCTCCCTGTGCACGGGAGCGTAAGCTTCTATCTCCCAACCGTATGTATCTACAAGTCCAGCCATTCCTTCGGATTCAGTTTAGTTCGTCTTTTCCACACCTCGAAGTGCAGTATCCCTTTGCGCGGGTTTTGCGGATATTCGGTGAGTTTGCCCAGTTTCTTCCCCACCTTCACCTTGTCGCCTTTCTTGACATCGGGTTCTCGGAGATGGGCGTAGACCGTGTAATAGCCGCCGTCGTGGCTGATTATGACCACGTAGCGGTAGCCGGGGATGAAGTAGACGGCGCTCACCTTACCGGCAGCCACGGCACGCGCCTGGGCGTTCTTGCCGGCAACGGCGTCGATGCCGGGATTGTCGATTTTCACCTTTCTCTGTCCCGGCCACGTCTGCTCGCCGAAGGAGCGCACCACCTCGAAGTCATTCCCGGTGACGGGCTGCGGCAGCGTCCCTTTCATCTCGGCAAAGGGGAGGCCTACATCCTTGCCGGGTTTCTTCTTGTCATCCTTCTTTTTTTTATCCTTTTTCCTGTCCTGTTTGCCATTGCCGCGCGGGGACTCCGCCTTTCGCTCGCCGCGCGGTTTGCGGCCGCGTGCCTTGGCATACTCCTCCGGCTCCGGGTCGCGCGGCGCGGCCACGGCTTGCGCCAACGGGGCGAAGGCAAGCATAAAGGCCACGAAGGTCACGAGAAGCAGGCGCAGGTTCATAATATCAAATCAGATTTTTGAAGAAGTCGCGAAGCGACACCTGCCGGTAGTCCTTGTCTACCTTGGCGGGGGCCACGGGGCGTCCGTTGAAGTCCGGGTCCTTCACCGTAAGGCCGAAGTCGCGGTCCTTGGAGTTGCGCCGCACGCGCAGGGAAATCTCCGTTTCGTTCTTTTTGTACGTATATTCTGCCTCGGTCTGCTGACGGCAGTCGAGGGTGGTCACCAGGATATTGGAAGTGCGGCCGTCGGGCAGCGTGGTATAGCCGCAGTTCACCTCATACTCCACCGGCTGGCGCAGAGGCAGCACGAGCCATCCCTCCTCGCCGGGAACGGTGTAGAACTCGGCCTCGTCGCTGTTCTCCATCGAGAGTGTGCCGCTGTCGGGCAGGAAGATGCGCCCTAAGAAGATGTCCTGCAGGTCGCCGAGCGTCACGGGTAGGTCGGCCATCAGCGACGATATGTCTTGCATAACGTAGGTTTTCTTCACCTTGTTGACCAGGGTGAATTTCTTCTTGTCCACCTCCAGGGTCCCCACCTCCCCCATCAGCGGCACGCGTATGGAGAGCACGATGCGCTCCCCTTTTTTCATGTACATCTTGTAAGAAGGTGTCAGGAAGAGGCCGTCGATGCGGAGCTTGCCGGTGAGGGTCACCTGCTTCCACGGGGTATAGGTGCCGGTGATGGTCTCGGCGGCCATGACGGCGGAGTCGGCGGGTAGCAGGTGCGGCTCGGCCATCGGCTGGCCAGACGGCTTGGCGGCGGCTCCGATGGCTGTCAGCAGCATGGCCGCGATGACCGGTATTATGGTTCGCAATATTTTCATTATCTGTCAGTTAAATCTTATGCACCGGTGTCCGGTCACTCATAGAAGAAGGTCTTGTGGCGTATCTTCTTCTTCAGCAGTTCGCGCTGGCGGTCATCGAGGTCGTTGCTCTTCTTGTCGGCTTCGAGAGCCTTTTTCCAATAGGTGACGGCATCGTCGGGACGGCCGTTCATGAAGAGTATGTCGCCGTAGTGCATGTAGATGTCGGAGTTTTCATATTCGCGTTCCTCGGCCTTCTCCACGGCGGCGCCCTGGTATTTCAGCGCCTCGGGATAATTGTGCTGCCTGAAGAGCACCCACGCGTAGGTGTCGAGCTGCGTGATGTTCTCCGGGTCGTTGTCCACGGTGCGCTTGCTCATCTCGGCGGCACGCTCCAGGTCTCCCCCGCTCTCGGCCAGGAAATAGGCGTAATTGTTGAGAGTCAACATGTTGTCGGGGAATATCTTCAGCGAATTGTCGTAGGCGCGGAACGCCGAGGTGGTGTCCTTAAGCTCGAAATAGACATCTCCCAGCGAGGTATAATAGCCGCTGACGGCCATCAGCTCTTCGAGCGAGAGGTTGCGCAGCAGGTCGAGGTTCACCGTGTCGTTGACGTCCAGTTCCGGCACTATGTCGTGTATCAGCCCGGTGTAGGTCTCTATGACGCGGGGATACTGCTTGTCCATGAAGGCGGATGTGGCGTAGAGCAGGGCCAGCGCCGGGTTCTTCTCCACGTGCTGCCTGGAGTTTTCATACTCCTTCATGGCCTCCTTGTACTTGTCGGCCTGGATGAGGTAGGTCATCAGTTGCCCCCAGTAGTCGGCGCTGCTCATGTTCTGGTCCAGGGCGTAGTGTATCTCCTCGATGGCCTTGGGGAAGTCCCCCTTCGCGGCGCTGTAGCGAGCCGAAAGGTCGCGCACTTCCGCCTCGTGGGGATACTGCTCGTTGAGCACCTCGAAGAGGTAGTCGCCGCGGCGGGTGTCGCTCTTTTCCGTGATGAGGTGCTGCAGGTAGGTGGCCAGCATCTCTATCTTGGTCTCCATGTCCATGTTTTCGAGCAGGAGCGCCTCATACATCTTGTTGTCGAGGGCGGCCGAGTCGCCGCGGGCATTGTAGATGTCGGCCAGCAGTATTTTAATCTTGGCGGCGGCGGGGTCTTTCTTCTCGGCGGCCAGATAGATGGCGAGCGCAGAGTCGGGCTGCGCAATGGCTTCGTAGAGTTGTCCCTTGAGGGCCATATACTCCACGTTGCCAGGGTCTTTGTCCAGCAGTTTCTGCACCGAGGCGAGGGCGCCGAGCGTGTCGCCGGCCTGGAGGTAGAGCGAGCTGCGGTAAGGCACTATCTCTTCGCTCATCCCCTCTTTCTCCTCATATTTGTCCAGATATTTCAGCGCTTTGGCGAAGTCGCGGTTCTGCGCGAAGGCGGTGGAGAGACGCAGGAACCCGACTGAGCGGTCGGGCACAAGGGTATCGAGCCGGTTGAGCACGCGCTCGGCCTCCTGTATGGTGTCGAAGATCTGTGCCACGTAGGCATAATACTCCACGTTGTCATAGTCGGCGGGATACTCCTCCACCAGCGGTCGGGCCATGCCGAAGGAGCGGAGCAGTTCGGCGTCACTCTGCAGGGTGTCGCTTTCCAGCACCATGCGGCGCAGGCCGTAGTCGTAAGCCGCAGGGGCATAGGAGGGGTCGCTCTGGTGGGCGCGGCGGAACAGCTCGTAGGCGGCGTCGTTGTCGTCCAGGGCGTCGTGAGCCATTCCCTCCATATAGAAGAAACGTGCCTTCTGCCGCTCTGCCGACCCGCGCCGCGACTCTGCCGCCGGCCGCGCCGAGCAGATGAACCCTACGGCCACCAGCGCCGCCACCAGCGGCAATATCTTGAGATTCCTTATCATTGTCCTTGTTATTCTGTCAGTCTTTGTCATTTGGTGCCGGTATGGCCGAAGGCGCCGTCCTCGCGCACCGTCTCGTCAAGACGCTCCACCGGTTCCCACCCGATGTGCACGTAGGGGGCGATGACCAGTTGCGCCACGCGGTCGCCGTCGCTGACGGTGAAAGGCTCCGCGCCGACGTTCAGCAGGATTATCCCCACCTCGCCGCGGTAGTCCGAGTCCACGGTGCCGGGAGAGTTGGCCACGGTGATGCCTTGCTTCAGGGCGAGGCCCGAGCGGGGACGCACCTGCAACTCGAGGCCGCGCGGCAGTTGCACGTAAATGCCGGTGGGTATCAGCACGCGGCCCAGCGACGGGATTGTGACAGGGCCGTCGGGGAGGTAGGCGCGGACGTCCATCCCCGATGCGCCGGGGGTGGCATAGCGCGGCAGCTCGTGGTGGCTGCGGTTTATTATCTTGACTTTCTGTTCCATGTTTTTCTCTATGAACTGGCGGGTTGTTTAAGTAAATGCTTAAATTAAACACTCACTTAAGTTATTAACTTGATTTCGCCCGATTTGTTTTACTCCGAGGCGCTTTTGCGGTAGGCCGAGGGCGACATTCCCGTCTGGTGGCGGAAATATTTGCCGAAAAACGACTGGTTAGTGAAGTTCAGGCGCGTGGCTATCTCCTGGATGGTGAGGTCGGTGGTACGCAGAAGCACCTTCGCCTCCACCGTCACGTAGCGCTCTATCCACTCCCCGGCGGTGAAGGTACTCAGCTCCTTGACCACCGAACTGAGATGCTTGGCGGAGATGCACAGCTGGTCGGAATAGAACGACACCTGGCGGTGTTCGCGGAAGTTTTCGGAAATCAGCAGAATGAAGCGCGCCATGATTTCCTCCTTGCGCGACTTTACCTGCGGCCGCGGGGTGTGCATGGCGGCGTGGATGTCGAGCATCTCGAACATGGCCGCCTGCAGGATGCATATCAGCTTCTGCTTCAGGAACGGTGTGCGCGGACGCTGCAACTCGCGGTAGATGGACTCGTAAAAATCCAGCAGATGCTGTTGTGACGTCTCGTCGAGCTTCTCCACCGGGTCGGCGCGGTGGTGCATCAGCAGCGGCATGAGGTCGGTAAGCTTGGGCAGCACGTTCTCCACCACGCCCTGCGAGCACATCAGCACACGCACCGTTATGTCAGTGGTATCGGCCGAATACACATAGTTGCGGGGATGGATGACGAGCAACGAGCCCGGCTCCAGCTCATACTCGCGCAGGTCGATGCCCACACGGCCGTGGCCCGAAACCACGCATGCTATCACCATGGCCTCGAAACGCAGAGGAAACGTCAGGTTGCGCATCGGGTCTTGCATCTCGAAGGCCTCTATCTCCACCCCGGCCGGGTTGCTGTTTACCTTGTTGGATATTTCGTTAAGTGTCAGAAAATCGTCTACTCTCATATAGCATTACGTTTTGCGCCGACCTCCTTTTAAGAGGAGAAGACGCCCTTCAACTTGCGCGCGGCGGCACGCGGTATGAACCCGAGGTGTCGCCACACGGCGGTGGCGAAGCCGTAATGGCGCCCCATGATGGCGAAACGCTCGCGCAGCGACGCGCCGTGGTTGCGCGTCGTCAGTCCCTCGCTCAGGTAATCTATGGTGACGCCGAGGCGCACGCACCGCTCCGGCACCGTGCGCCGCAGGCAGCGTATGCACCAGTCGTAGTCGGCCGAAAAACGGTAACTCAAGTCATAGTCCGGCGCCAGGGCGCGGCGCACCATGAATGCCTGGTGGCACACCAGCATCCCCGCCTTGAAGCTGTCGGCGTCGAGGCGCCGCGGCGCGCTCAGATGGCGCGGCCCCAGGCGGGTGCCCAAAGCGTCGACAAGCACCGTGTCGCCGTACACGATGTCGGCGCCCCCCTCCGCCGCGTCGGCATAGAGGGCCAGCGTCCCCTCGTTGTGGAACGTGTCGCCGGCGTTGAGGAAGATGACGTACCGTCCGCGTGCGGCGTGCAAACCCTTGTTCATGGCGTCGTAGAGCCCGCGGTCGGGCTCACTGATGATGCGCATTCCCGCCACCCCCTCGCTGCGGGCCACCGCGAGGGTATTGTCGGTGGAGGCGCCGTCGATTATCAGATGCTCGAAATTGTCGAAACTCTGCGAGCGCACCGAACGGGCCGTGCGGCCCACCTCGTTCTGCGCGTTAAACGTGATAGTAATGATCGAAATCAGCGGTGTATCCTGGTTCATGGCGCAAATTTACTAAAAAACTCCCGAAAAACAGGTATAAAAAGGGAAAAATCCGAAAATCAGACGAAAATCCCCCGCGCCCCCTACGCCAATACCTTACAAAATAGACATCGACACAATTTACTCAGGCCTCCCGGGCTGCGCTCCTTATAATTTTGCGATTGCTGACATACGAATGAATATGGAGTGCCCCCCCGATAAAAAATCACCTGAGATATTAATAATCAGGTTATAGACACAGAAGTAAATAAATTTGCATCCTATAATTTGATTATTGAAGTGCGATTAACCGGTTGGCCGTTGTCACCAACCGATTAATCGGTATTCGGATTACCGGTTTGAGATTTTAAATTCCGCGCCGGGTTCGATCTTGAAGTCTTTTCCCATCGTGACGTTCCGGGCAATAACGGTCAGTTTGCCTCCCTTCTTCACGGTTACGTAATTGGACATCAAGGCGTGTCCAGTTTACCGCGCTATGCGCTTTTCGCCGCCCAGGATGTAGATGGTGCCGCG
>DKVK01000063.1 GCA_002491165.1 Porphyromonadaceae bacterium UBA7180 | reverse complement strand
TCAGTACTTGCGAAACTTAAATCACTAAATATAATATGGTCTTCCAATGCCGCCTCTCCCGATTTTTCACGTCTCTCTATCTCCGCAGATTTCTCGTAACCGCGGTTTCATTTGCGTAAAAAACAACCCGAAATAGCGATTTCCATGGCTGTCGCGTCATCATCCTCCCATCAGTTTTCGCAGTTTGGCGGTAAACTTGGCCGCGCCGGTGTCGGAAAGATGGTCTACGTCGTGGAAATCTTCTTCGGTGAAATCGGGGTCGGCCATCATGTCAAAGTAGCGGACGTGCCATTTATTCGCCAAGCACTCAGTGCGCCGCTTCATATCGGAGTATTGCCTACGGTCCATGTTCTCGCGGCAAGTGCGCCACACCGGCGTTGTCACCAATACGCATTCCACGCCGCGCTCGCGGCAGAACACTATTATCTCTCCGATAATGCTTTCCACCTCGTCGGCACGCCCGTTGAGCGGCAACGTCGTGGATTTGGCACGGTCTTTCCCATCCTCTTTCCATCCGGCAACACGCTGAGCCACCGTGAAGCCGAGCCCCCACCCGAGGCTGTCGCAACGGTTCTTCGCCCCTTTACCAAACAGACTTCGGAGTTTGGTGGTATATCCCTCGAAATCAGAGATTTCAAAGTTGTATTTCGACAAGTCTGAATGCTCCGGAAGGTGCATCCCGACCTTATATCTCACGCAGCGGAACCACTCGGAGGTTTCCTCAAGCCGCGGGTCGACGAACGTAAAATATGAAACCGGGAGCACCACCCTGCGCAAATTCCCGAGGCGTCCGGCATAATGGTGTAGCAAAGCGAGGTCGAGATCCGGTGTCTGCGAAACGTTCGCGAGGTTGAAGACGCTATCTCCGAGAAGGTCACTCCTTACACCGTAATATGTGTGCGACGATCCGAGCACGAGTGTCGCGACGCCGTCGCCATGTTCCGTGAGGTAACGGTTCTTGTAGCTGTACGAATCGGGAATGTTGCGCACCACCAGCTCGCCGGCGGCGAAAAACACCAGCACAAACGCGGCGAAGAGGGCTATACGTTTCAGGAACTTCTTCATATCAGAATTTGAAATAGATGAACTCCGCCTGCGAGCCGGCGAAAATTAACGTCACCAGAAACAACACGAGATAAACCGTCCACCGCACGGCACGGTAGCGCAACATACCTTTGGGCGCCAGGAACGTCGGGGCCTCACGGTCACGCGACAGCCATTCGGCCGCCAGCATCAGCACGCTCCACAGCAACGCAGACTTGCCCAGCACGGCCGCTGCCGGAGTGTAATGACTGAACATCAGGCGTATGTAATCTGCAGCCTGATGCAGGTTGTCGGCACGGAATATCACCCACCCTATCACCACCAGGATAAAGGTCAGGCCCATCATCAGCGACTCCTTGAAGCTCACCGGTCCGGCGGCCGACGACGGCAGATAGCGCTTGTTGCGGCCCGTCAGTAGCAGCGGCACAAAGAGCATCGCGTGCCATGCACCCCATGCCACGAAGGTGAGGTTGGCGCCGTGCCACAGTCCGCTGGTCAGGAACACCACCATGGTGTTTCGCACGGTCCTCCACTTGCCGCGCCGGCTGCCGCCAAGCGGTATGTAGAGGTAATCCACGAACCAGGTGTTGAGCGAAATGTGCCAACGGCGCCAGAACTCCGCTATGTCGCGCGAAAAGTACGGGAAATGGAAATTCCGCATCAGCTTGACCCCGAAGAGGCGCGCCGTCCCTATCGCAATGTCGGAATAGCCGGAAAAGTCGCCGTAAATCTGGAACGAAAACAACAACGCCCCAATCCAGAGATTCAGCGTCCCCACTCCCTGATAGTCGGCAAAGACCAGGTTGACCACCGTTGCGGCATTGTCGGCAACCACCATCTTCTTGAACAACCCCCACAGTATCAGTCGCATACCGTCAACGCCGCACCTGTAGCTAAAACGCCGGTTCTCCATGAACTGCGGTATCAGGTTGGTGGCGCGCTCTATCGGCCCCGCCACAAGTTGCGGGAAGAAACTGATGAAGACGAAGAACGGCAAAGGTTTGCGTACCGCCTCCATCTTGCGGCGGTAAACGTCTATCACATAGCTCAATGCCTGGAAAGTATAAAAGGAAATTCCGACGGGGAGGATAAGGTCGAGCGACACCGGGTCGGCCTCCATTCCGGCCAACCGGAGCAACCGCGCGAAGCCGCCGGCAAAGAAATTGAAATATTTGAAAACGCCCAAAGTGCCCAGACACAACACGGCCACTACGGCCACCGTCCAACGCCGCACGGAGCGGCTTCCGTCATAGCGGAGCATAACGAGTGCGCCGGCGTAGCTAACCGCCGTTATGCCGAAAATCAGAAGCAGGAAGCGGTAGTCCCACCAACCGTAAAACACATAGCTGGCCGCCAGGAGCAGCCAATTGCGACTCCGAAGCGACTTGAACGCCAGCCAGTAGAGCAGGAACACAACCGGCAGGAACAACAGGAATTCTATCGAGTTAAAAAGCATATCCTTTCAGCTTCAAAAAAATTTTTTCAGTGCAAGTGATTATTAAAAAATTTAAGTTTCGCAAGTACTGAT
>DKVK01000031.1:47845-70244 GCA_002491165.1 Porphyromonadaceae bacterium UBA7180 | reverse complement strand
TCAGTACTTGCGAAACTTAAATAACTTAAATATATTTAAAAAGATGAAGTTTATTAAGAATTTGCTACCCTTCATGGGTATGGGAGCACTGTTGCTGACCGCCTCGTGCTCTTCTGAAGACGTACCAGAACAGCCCGTTGCAGGCGAAGGCGTTACCTTTACGGTAAATCTTCCCGCCGAGTTGCAGAGCCGTGCCGCTTTCGGCAGCGGTCTCGACGCAGTGAACTTGACTTGTGCCGTTTACGAACACGGCAAGAAAGAGCCGCTCCTCATCAACGGTGAAAACAACACGCTTACAGCCACCTTCACAAATCTGAAGACAACCGTCACGATGAACCTTCCGCGCGGCAAGGCTTACGACATCGTATTCTGGGCACAGAACCCCGATGCTCCCTACACCTTCAGCGCTACTGACCACAATTTCAACATCAATTATGCCGCAGTCAACTCCTACGACGAGAAGTATGACGCTTTCTGCTGGATAGAGAAGAACTTCTCCATCACGACGGCTACTTCCAAAGAAATCACGCTTTACCGTCCGTTTGCACAGCTGAACGTCGGCACCATGGACACAGCTGATGCCAAGACATTCAAACTCGACTACTCCCGGTCGCAGATTACCGTCAATGGCATCTACTCGCAGTTCGACTTCCTCGAGGGTGCTGAAGATGTTCAGGGCACGGTTGTCGGCGTGCCCGCTGACGTTGCATTCCCAATGAGCAATATTCCCACCGGCGAAACCTTCCCCGTTCAGGTAGAAGGCAAGACCATTGACTATATGGCAATGCTCTATGTGCTCGTTCCGACCCAGAAGATGATTACTCAGGTAACATTCGGCGTTAAGGATCAGAGCTACAAAGCCTTCACATTCGAGAACGTTCCCTTCCAGCGCAACTACCGCACCAACATCTACGGTAACCTGCTGACCGCTCCCGCCGAGTTCAACGTAGTGATCGACCCGATCTTCAATACTCCCGACAACAACGTGGTAGTCAACAACGTGGTAGTTAACGACGCTGCTGCTCTCGACGCTGCTTTCAGCGCCGAAGGTGATGCAAACATCACACTTTCCGGAGACATCGCCAATGCCGGTCGGCTCCAGGTACCCGCAGGCAAGACTGTAACCCTCAACCTCAACGGCCACAACCTCGGCAACGTTTGCCTCGAAGCTTCCGCAGCCGGTTCAAACCTCATCATCAACGGTGAAGGTACTCTCAGCGGTTCCAACGGTACAGATGAAAATCCCGTGGTTTGGGTAGGCGCAGGTAACGTTACCCTCAACGGTGGTAGCTATGTAGGCGGTACGGACATGAATAACGTTTGCAACTCCACAATCTACGTTAACGGTACAGGTAACGCCATCATCAACGGCGGTACTTACAGTGGCGTTAAATATACAAACGGCAAATACTATGTCCTCAATGTAAACGATAATACTAACGGTACCATCGAGCTCCGCGGCGGTCTTTACATCGACTTCAACCCGGCAGCCGACCTTACCGACGGCAGCAAGATTTACGTCGCTACCGGCTTCAAGAGCGTTAACGTAGCCGGCACAACCAACTACCAAGTAGTAGCCGAATAATTCCAAGAAAAGAAACCAACCCTCTATAAAAAGAGCCGGAGCATCCCGCCCCGGCTCTTTTGTTTCTTATGGGACGGAGACATTCCTGCCTGCGCCTCAAGCCGCAAAGCGGCTGACAACACAAGACCTCTGCAACAAACTCTTTCAGCAGCCGCCGGCGCGGCTTAAGGGAGGGGCAGGAATGCCCCCGTTTCATAACCCCGTTCCATAATCACGCACGTTTTTTTGCCTGCGTCCCGATTTTTTCGTAATTTTGTGGTTGATTTGCATCTTAGCGACCTTTTTTGGCAATTAGGGCGTTAAGATTCTGTATATCGTTGTTAATTATGGCTTATTCTGATAAAAATATTGATAAGGATGCCCGTGCCGCCGGCAAGGAGGATGACTCCCAACTGCTCAAAGACGCTACCCGCAGCGAGTATAAGTACGGTTTCGTCACAGACATCGACACTGACATCGTCCCTCCCGGCCTCAACGAGGAAGTTATCCGCCTCATCTCCAAGAAAAAGGGTGAGCCGGAATGGCTGCTCGACTTCCGCCTGAAGGCCTTCCGCTACTGGTTAACGCTCACTCCGCCGCACTGGGCGCATCTCGACATACCCGAAATCGACTTCCAGGCCATCAGCTACTATGCCGCTCCCAAACCCAAGGAGTTGAAAAAGAGCATGGACGAGGTGGACCCCGAACTGGTGAAGACCTTCAACAAACTGGGAATCTCGCTGGCCGAGCAGAAGCAACTGGCCGGCGTGGCCGTCGACGCCGTGATGGACTCCGTAAGCGTGCGCACCACACACCGCGAGAAACTCGCCGAGCTGGGCGTAATCTTCTGTTCCTTCTCAGAGGCGGTGAAAGATTATCCCGACCTGGTGCGCAAATATCTCGGCAGCGTGGTGGGCTACCGCGACAACTTCTACGCGGCGTTGAACTCGGCGGTATTCAGCGACGGTTCCTTCGTCTACATCCCGAAGGGAGTGCGTTGCCCGATGGAGCTCAGCACCTACTTCCGCATCAACGCGGCCGGCACGGGCCAGTTCGAGCGCACGCTCATCGTGGCCGACGACGACGCCTACGTCAGCTATCTGGAAGGGTGTACGGCGCCGATGCGCGACGAGAACCAGCTGCACGCCGCCATCGTGGAGATAATCTGCGAGGAACGCGCCGAGGTGAAATACAGCACCGTGCAGAACTGGTATGCCGGCGATGCCGAAGGGCGCGGCGGCATCTACAACTTCGTGACGAAACGTGCCCTTTGCCGCGGCGACCGCTCCAAGGTGTCGTGGACACAGGTTGAGACAGGCTCCGCCATCACATGGAAATACCCCTCCTGCGTGCTCAAGGGTCGCGAATCGGTGGGAGAGTTCTATAGTGTGGCCGTCACCAACAACAAGCAGCAGGCCGACACGGGCACCAAGATGATACACATAGGCGAGGGAAGCCGCTCCACCATAGTGAGCAAGGGCATCTCCGCCGGCGAGTCGCAGAACAGCTACCGCGGCGAGGTGAAGATAGCCTCCAAGGCCGAGGGGTGCCGCAACTTCACGCAATGCGACTCGCTGCTGATGGGCGACCGCTGCGGCGCGCACACATTCCCCTACATCGATGTGCAGAACGACTCCTCCACCGTGGAGCACGAAGCCACGACCTCGAAAATCAACGAAGAACAGATATTCTACTGCCGCCAGCGCGGCATCCCCACGGAGAAAGCCGTGGGCCTCATCGTAAACGGCTACGCCCAGGAGGTCATGAAGAAGCTCCCCATGGAGTTTGCCGTGGAGGCGCAGAAACTCCTCCAGATAACCCTCGAAGGCAGCGTAGGTTAAGCATATAAAACTTATAAGACTTATAAATCACATAAGTCTTATAAGCCGCCCCCCTCCTCGAAAAAATTGAAAAGGAATGAACGAACGCACTATAATAATCGACGGTGCTGACCCGCAAATCTTCTACGGCGTCAACAACAACAACATTTCGCTGATACGCAATCTCTTCCCGAAGCTGCGTATGGCGGCACGCGGAAACGTCATCAAGGTAATAGGGGAAGAGGGCGAGACGGCCGACTTCGAGCAGAAGATAAAGCAGCTCGAAGCCTACGCCTCGCAATACAACAAACTCCCCGAAGAGGTGATAATCGACGTCATCAAAGGCGACGCCCCGAAGCGCGTCGACCCCGAAGGTGCCATCATCTACACTACCACGGGACGCCCCGTCATCCCGCGCAACGCCAACCAGGCGCGTATGGTGAAGTCGTTCGCCGAAAACGACCTTACCTTCGCCCTCGGCCCCGCCGGTACGGGCAAGACATACATAGCCATAGCCCTGGCCGTGGCGGCGCTGAAGAACAAGGCGTGCAAGCGCATCATCCTGTCGCGTCCGGCAGTCGAGGCCGGGGAGAAACTCGGTTTCCTCCCCGGCGACATGAAAGAGAAGATAGACCCATATCTGCGCCCTCTATATGACGCCCTGGAAGACATGCTGCCTGCCCTCAAACTCAAGGAATACATGGAGGCCGATACCATACAGATAGCGCCGCTGGCCTTCATGCGCGGCCGTACGCTAAACGACGCCGTCATAATCCTCGACGAGGCGCAGAACACCACCAAACACCAGATGAAGATGTTCCTTACGCGCCTCGGCGTAAACGGCAAGATGATAGTGACGGGGGACTGTTCGCAGATAGACCTTCCGCGCACGGTGCAGAGCGGCCTCTTGCAGGCGCTGAAAATCCTGCGTGGCGTCAAGGGCATCGGTATGATAGAATACGAGAAAAAAGACATTGTGCGCCACCCCCTGGTGCAGCGCATTGTGGACGCTTACGAGCACCGCGAGAAGAAGGTGGACGAGGAGTTCGCCGCCCGCCTCACGGACTCCGAGCCTAACGAAACAGAAATATAAGATGGGAAAGACAATACAACCCGGCGATACCGTAAGGTATCTCAGCGCCGTGGGCGGCGGCACGGTGACGCGTGTGGACGGCCGTATGGCATACGTGGACGACAACGGTTTCGAGACGCCGGTGCTCGTAAGCGACCTCGTCGTGGTGATGCCCGCCGGCCACCAGAAAGAGGCTATGGCCGCCAACCTGATGTTCGACCAGAGCGTGCGCGACGTCCAGGAGAAACGTCGCAAGGAAAAGGAGGTGCCAGCCGCGGGCGCCGAACCCGCTCCCGAGGAGCCGGTGGTGGAGACCGTGCACGGCGACCTGCTGACCCTCGTGCTCGCCTTCGAGCCGTCGCAGACGCGTGACCTCTCGAAAGCATCGTTCAACGCCGTCCTCGTCAACGACTCCAACTACTTCCTGAGCTTCAGCTTCGCGCGCCGCGGCAACGACGACCGCGAGTGGACGCAGGTCTTCACAGGCACAGTTGCCCCCAACGAGCTGATGGACCTGGCGCAGTACAGCCACGAGACGCTCCAGCAGATAGAGCGCGTCTCGCTCCAGGCTTTCGCTTATAAGAAAGATAAGGGCTACGAGATGAAGCCCGTGGTGAACATAACGCGCCGCCTCGACCTCACCAAGTTCCACAAGCTGCATTGCTTCCGTCCCGGCGTCTACTTCGACAACCCGGTGCTGGAACTGCCGCTGCTCAAGGACGACGTGGAGCCGCGGCGCACCATCACCGATACGGACCGCCGCGAAGACGCGGCCCTCAAGCTTGCAGAGAAATACAAGGTCACCGGCGGACCGGAACGCAAACCCGGGAAAAAGAAGAATCCGGAGGCCAACCCCACGGCCCTGCTGCCGCTCATAGAGGTAGACCTGCACATAGCCGAACTCACCGACACCACCGCCGGGATGTCGAACTCCGACATGCTGGGGATGCAACTCGATGCCGTGCGCTCCACCATGAAGAAGCACGCGCGCCGCACGGGTCAGAAGATAGTCTTCATCCACGGCAAGGGGGACGGCGTGCTGCGCCGCGCCGTGCTCGACCTCCTGAAGAAAGAATACCCGAAGGCCGGGACGCAGGACGCCTCGTTCCGCGAATACGGTTTCGGCGCAACCCTCGTAACCGTGCATTGAGATGAAAGCGGGTGACGAATGGTGGACCTCCCCCACCGAAAGCGGGAACGGGCGGCTGGTGATAGTGACCGGCCGCGACGGCGTGGACGCTCTGCGCCTCAGCGGCAAATACCCCTACCGCGTGGAGCTGACGTGGCGTTATCCCTGCGGCGACGACGGAATGCCATCCCGCGAGGAGTCCGAACTCATGGAGCAGGCCGACGAGGCGCTGAAAACCACCTTCCGTAAGGAACACAAGGCCGGCGTAATAACCGGCATCTATACCGGCGACGGACAGCGCGACTGGGTAATCTATACACCGAGCCTGAAACTTTTCGGCTCGGTGCTCAACCGCGCCCTGTCCGCCCTGCCTCAGCTTCCGCTCGAAATCTCCGCCGAGGAAGACCCGCAGTGGGAAGAATACGAAATGATGCGCGAAAACTCCTACATCGCGCCCGAAGATGACTGAAACAGGAACACACACACGAAAGAAACTTACTTAAATAAATTCTTATGATAAAAAAATTAACATTAATGATTACGGCATTCGTGCTGCTCTCTTCAGCGGCGCGGAGCCAATGCACGTCGCAGCCGCCCCTGATGCAGGAAGACACTCAGAACGTGGTCATCTACTATCACGCCGATCAGGGCAACCTGGGGCTGCTGAACCTTCCGTCCTCGACTCCGGTCTACGCCCATTCCGGTGTCATCACAAACCTCTCCACCTCCGGCTCCGACTGGAAATACGCCCCTACCTGGGGCGACAACAGCGAGAAATATAGGATGGAGTACGTGAGTCCCAACCTCTACCGTCTCAATATAGGCGACATCCGCACATTCTACGGCATCACCAACGCCTCCGAGGAGGTCAAGAAACTCGCCTTCGTGTTCCGCACCGGCGACAACACCAAGGAGGGAAAAGGGGAGAACGGCACAGACATCTTCCTTGACGTTCTGCCCGACGGCCTGCAGTCGCTGCTGCTATCGTCGCACAGCGGCAACGTCATCGACGCCAATGACCCCACCGTCAGCTTCAACTACTATTGCACCGACCCGGGCGAACTGACGCTTACCGTCAACGGCAACCGTATAGCCACCGCCAGCGGCACCACCGAACTCACCGGCAGCTATACATTCACCGAGACCGGCAACTATACCGTCACCGGCACCGCCAAGGTAGGAAGCGAAACTGTTTCCTCTTCGCTGAGCTACGTGGTTCCGAAACAGTCGCCGCAGGCCGACTATCCCGGCGGCGTGCCCAAGATGGGCGCGGTGCGCAACGGCGACGGTTCCGTCACCTTCTGCCTCGCGGCGCCCGAAAAATTCAGCGCCATGATAGTGGGCAACTGGAACGACTATACCGTCTCGGACGACTACACCATGTCCTACCAGGACTACCAGGGCGTGCGCTACTTCTGGATTACGGTCCCGGACCTCGCGAAAGGGGAGAACCATATCTACTATTACATCGTCGACGGAGAGAAGAGCGTGGGCGACCCCTATGCGCGCCTCGTGCTCGACCCCTACAACGACCGCTATATCTCCGCCGAAGTGTACCCCGACATGCCGCAGTATCCCTTCGACAAAGTTTCCACAGTGCCCCTGGCCGTCTTCAACGACAACCTCAACGAATATGACTGGCAGGTGAAAGACTTCAAGGGCGTTCCTTCGAGCCAACTCTTCATCTACGAACTGCTGCTGCGCGACTTCACGGGCACCGAAGGGAAGGCCGAGGGCAACGGCACCGTGCGCAAGGCCATGGAGAAGATTCCTTACCTGCGCCAGATGGGCGTCAACGCCGTGGAGCTCCTTCCCGTCAACGAGTTCAACGGCAACATCTCCTGGGGCTACAATCCCAACTTCTACTTCGCACCGGACAAAGCCTACGGCACGCCGGACGACTATAAGGCCTTCATCGACGAATGTCACCGCAACGGCATGGCCGTAATCCTCGACGTGGTATTCAACCAGAGCGACTGGCTACATCCCTGGTACCAGCTCTACCCGGCCGGCAAGAACCCCTTCTTCAACGCTACCGCCCCCCACGCCTACAGCGTGCTCAACGACTGGAACCAGGGCTATCCCCTGGTGCAGCAGCAGTGGAAAGACGTGCTGCGGTACTGGCTCACGGAGTATAATGTGGACGGTTTCCGCTTCGACCTGGTGAAGGGCCTGGGCAACAACGACTCCTACCCCAACAGCGGCGACTCGGGCACCAACCAGTACAACCAGAGCCGCATCAACAACATGCGCGCCCTGCAGCAGGCCATGGAGGAAGTGAAGCCCGGCGCCTACTTCATCAACGAGAACCTGGCCGGCGCCTCGGAAGAGAACGAGATGGCCAAGACCGGACAGCTCAACTGGGCCAACATCAACCACCAGGGAATGCAGTATGCCGAAGGGTATGAGTCAGACTCTTCGCTGAAACGCTTCTACGCTCCCGACGATGCCCGCACATGGGGCTCGACCGTATCTTACCTCGAATCGCACGACGAGCAGCGCCTGGCCTACGCCGTTGGGCAGTATGGCGCCACCGGCGTCAAGGGACGCCTGCAGCCCACTTGCGCCCGCTTGGGTTCCGCCGCCGCACAGATGATGATGGCCCCGGGCGCACACATGGTATGGATGTTCTCCGAACTCGCCAACGCCGAGAATACCAAGAATCCCACCGGCGGCAACAACGTAGACCCCAAGACGGTGCGCTGGAACTATCTCGACAACCAGTACCGCAAGGGACTCTACACCACCTACTCCGAACTGGGATGGCTGCGCGCCAAGAACCCCGAGATGTTCACCCAGGACGTCACCGTCACCAACAACACCGGCGCCAACGCCTGGAGCGGCGGCCGCACCATCGTACTCACAAAGGGGGACAAGCAGTTCATCCTGGCCGTCAACCCCAACACTTCGGGCGACCCGATAAACGTCAATGCCGCCTTCCTCGGCACCGATGACGGCGACTATAAGATATTCTCGAAGACCTACGGCACGGAGCCGTCCTTCAGCGCCCGATACGGCTACATCACCGTTCCGGCCAACAGCTATGCCATAGTGGGTTCCTCGACGCTCACCGGCATACACGAAATCACCGTTCCGGGAACCGGGGAAAGCAACGACTTCGGCGTATGGACCGAGCCGGGCCGCATCTTCGTTACCGGCGCACCTGCTGGCCTGACGCTCTACACGCTGAGCGGCATGGCGGTAAGCTCATATCCCGCCGGCGGCAACCTCACCATCGAGGCCGCGTCCGGCATCTATATCCTCCGCGGCGGAAACTCCGCACGGAAAATCATTGTGAAATAAACAAGACAACAACCATACGCGGGAGGGCGGCGCGGCTGCTCCGAAACGGCGTCGGCACCGCCCTCTCCCAACTTTTTACTTTTTGAATTATGGCACTCAAATGCGGCATCGTGGGACTCCCCAACGTGGGGAAATCTACCCTCTTCAACTGCCTTAGCAACGCAAAAGCCCAATCGGCTAACTTCCCTTTCTGCACCATAGAGCCCAATGTGGGTGTAATCACCGTTCCCGACGGGCGGCTCAACCGCCTCGTGGAGATGTGCAACCCGCGAAGCACCGTCCCCGCCACGGTGGAGATAGTGGACATCGCCGGGCTGGTGAAAGGCGCCTCCAAGGGTGAGGGACTCGGCAACAAGTTCCTGGCCAACATCCGCGAGACGGACGCCATCCTGCACGTGCTGCGCTGCTTCGACGATGACAACATAACGCACGTCGACGCAACCGTGGACCCCGTGCGCGACATGGAAATCATCAACTACGAGCTGCAGCTGAAGGACCTCGAGACCGTGGATTCGCGCCTCGCCAAGACGCTGAAGGCCGCGCAGACCGGCGGCGACAAGACCGCCAAACTCCAGGCCGCCGTGCTCCAGGCATACAAGGAAGCGCTCGAAGCCGGAAAGCCCGCGCGCTCCGTGACGTTCGAGACGCAGGACGAGCAGCGCTTCGCCCGCGACCTCTTCCTGCTCACCAACAAGCCTGTGATGTACGTCTGCAACGTCGACGACGCATCGGCCGTCAGCGGCAACGCCTACGTTGAGGCGGTGCGCAAGGCCATCGAAGGGGAGGACGCCTCGGTGCTCGTCGTGGCCGCAAAGACCGAGAGCGAGATAGCCGAACTCGACACCTTCGAGGAGCGTCAGGAGTTCCTCCGGGAGATGGGACTCGAAGAGAGCGGCGTTTCGCGCCTCATACGCGCCGCATACGCCCTGCTCGGCCTCAAGACATACTTCACCGCCGGACCCGACGAGGTGCGCGCCTGGACCTTCCTCGAAGGCACCAAGGCACCGCAGGCCGCCGGCATCATACACACCGACTTCGAGAAAGGTTTCATCCGCGCCGAGGTCATAAAGTATGACGACTTCGTGACGCTCGGCTCCGAAACCGCCGTCAAGGAAGCCGGAAAGATGAACGTGGAAGGCAAGGAATATGTGGTGCAGGACGGCGACATAATGCACTTCCGCTTCAACGTCTGAGAAATAAAAACAGGTGATATAAAGCACGTGTCGGGAATGACGTCATCCCGACACGTGCTGATTTTTGGACCTATGGCCCTGGTCATTCAGATTGTTCCATTGCCTTCATGGGGCATTTGCCGTTCGTAAAGGGCGCTGGTGGTGCGGGAATGCCTGTCCCCGCGGGAATTTTTATGACCGGTTATTAGCCAAATACTCGCCGCATAAACCTATACCGGCATTTGTGCGCTCCAAAGGATTCCGTATCTTCATGGTGATGTTTATCTTCACTATGTTCGGCGTGCAGATGTATCTCGCATGGGGCGACTGGGCTGCTATGGGACGTGTATTTTGGACCATTATTCTGATAACAACGGTTATAGGGGTGACTTTGTCCTTTATTTACGCTCCGCGTACATGGTGTTCTTTCTGTCCGATGGGAACACTCTCAGCGTGGGTCACACCGCGCAGCGGCAAGCTCCCGGACGGCTATCGACGCATTTATGTCGGCGAAAATTGCACCACTAAGTGCAAACTATGTTCCGCGGTATGTCCCATGCAGCTCAAACCATACGAGAGCAGAAATAACGCTGAGGGTTTCATTCATCCTGATTGTATCAAATGCGGGCGTTGCACCGCAGGTTGCCCCCTTAAAGTCCCTGAAATGAGGCCTCTGCTCAAACAGGCCGAGTAAGCGCAAGGTACGCCGGTCCATAAAAAAAGGAGTAGACAACTTCCCCGGGAAGGGAAGCTCTCTACTCCACATCAAGGTTATGAAAAGGTGTTTTTGCCAATACTTAGCGTATCTGCATAGCTTTCATCCTTTTTTTACCTTATATGCCGCACACTGTGTGCGGACTCTTGATTTTATCTACTTTCAAAGAAAAAATGCGTCCCATATATTCTGAAAAATCTCCACAACTCAATTGATAAACCAGAATGAGACGCATTTATAAAAATAACTGATTTCAGGGACTGAAAGTTTACTCCTTAGCCGTTTTTAACGTTACGTCCGATTTCCCGCTGAAAGTTTGTGTAATTCAGATAATCTGAGTAAATTTGCAGTATAAAGTTTTAACCTTGTAATTCCACTTATGAAAAGATTCCTTAAACCCTTACTTGGCATTCTTGCTATGGGCGCGGCGCTGCAACCGGCTTCGGCCACCGATTATTACCTCTGCGGCCAGCGCTCCTACTCCGTGAGCGATTCGCAGACCTTCGGCATTTTCCGCTTTGACACCACCTCCGGCAACTCCTCCATGACACAGGTGAAAGAACTGCTGTCCGACCCCACGGCCGGAGGCGTGAAAACCGGCGACCGCTACTATGCCTTTTCCGTGACGCCGGGCGACTATGGCGACGACTACTATATGTATGTCTATGACGCCGCCGACAATTACACACTCATAACCCGCGCCGCGGCCAGCTCCTATTTCATGTCGGAAGGTCAGGTCCCGGCATATAATCCAGCCGACGGCAAGATATATGTGGCTTATGCCGGCTCCAATTACGGCATGCAGTTCGGCACGCTCGACCTTTCGGACCGCTCGCGCTCCAAAATAGCTGACCTTGATACCGAGGTGCTCGTGATGGCTTTCGATAATACGGGCAACCTCTACGCCGTGACCACCACGGGATACCTTTACGGCATAAACCCGGCTAACGGGGATATGACCTACATAGGTTCCACCGGGGTGAGCCCGGACGAATACAGCCAGGCGGCCTGTATGTCGCCCGACGGCCGCACGCTTTACTGGGCGGCTTATGCCGGAGGGAACGGCGCCCTTTACAGTGTGGACGTCACCACCGGCCGAGCAGCTAAAATCAAGGATATGCCCGACGGCGAACTCTTCGCCTCGCTGTGGATAGACGGCACGGTGGTACTTCCCGGTTGCCCCGGTCCCGCCACCGCGCTCACGGTGGATTTCCCCGGAGGAGCCCTCTCCGGTAACGTCACCTTCACCCTCCCCACAGTGCGCCACGACGGCGCCGCGCTCACCGGCAACCTCGATTATGAGGTCTTCATCGACGGCATCCCGGTCGGCACCGGCAGCGGGGCGGCCGGAACGCAGCAATCCGTGGCCTGCTCGGCTACCAACGGCAAACATGACATAAAGGTGGTTTGCAGCAACAGCGACGGCGAAGGTGATTCCGCCGAACTCAAAGGCGTCTTTATAGGCAAAGATACCCCCGGTTATGCTACCGACATACATCTTGCCGTTGATGCATCCGGCAACGTTACCCTCACCTGGGAAGCCCCGGCCGAGGGCGTGAACGGCGGTTACTTCAATCCCTCGGAAGTCAAGTATAAGGTTGTACGCATGGCCGATGACGCCGTGGTCAGCGCCGATGCTGTCTCGCCCTTCGCCGACACCTTCGCTTCCGAACGTCCCGCCAAGCTCTTCTATACGGTGACGCCTTATATTACCGACGAGATTTACGGCCTCCCGATGCCCTCCAACAAGGTGATGGTCGGCGAGCCGCTCGGCATTCCCTACAGCGAGGATTTCACCTCCTACGACGATGCCTTCACCATAGAGATGCGCGACGATCCCGGCCACAGTTGGGAATGGCAGTATGACTTCGGCTACTATCGCATCTACAACAACGATACGGTCAAGGACGACTGGCTCATAACCCCTTACATGGCGCTTGAAGCCGGCTATCAGTACAATGTGGCGTTCGACACGCGTTCTCTGGCCAAGGAGAACATGCGTGTCTGCCTCGGCACGGCTCCCGAATCGCAGGCCATGACGCAGGTGATAGCCGACTCCTTCCCGGTAGACACCGACAATGACTGGCAGACGCTGAACTACACATTCACCGTGCCCGTAAGCGGCAATTACCATATCGGCTTCCACGCCAATTCCGATGATCCCACGAGCAACCTCGCCCTCTACCTCGACAACCTGCACGTCACCAACCAGGGACTTACCTCGGTGGCAAGTATCCTGGCTGACGCACAGATAGCAGTAAACGGCCGCGACCTTACCGTAACGCCCTCCGGCCTCGCCCGCATAGCGGTCTACACCGCCGACGGCCGCACGCTCTACAACACCGCCACCGCCGCGCCGCTAAGCGTGCATCTAACCCCCGGTGTCTACGTGGTCACCGTAAACGACGCTCCCCGCAAGGTAATAGTGAAATAAACGGCTCATCAGAGCGTCAAAACCGTAAATAGCCCCCCAAACGGCGGCAGGAAGACTCGGCTTCCCGCCGCCGTTTCCTTTTTTTTATGACCGGCTTGCAAGACACGGCTTAGGGCCACAGGACTAAAGCGGACGGGTTGGATGGGGAGGAGGCGGCATTTACAAAAACTGCCAATATTGGCGGGTTTTGCATTGGGGGGAATCAGCGGAGGGGGATGGCGCGCCAGTTGCGGGAAAGGGTCGGGGAGACTTGCAGCGTGGGTTGCTGGCCGGAGAGGTTCAGGCGGTTCGTGGCCGTGTAGTCCACGTATTGCGCCAGGTGCTCCTGGAGTTCGCCGAGGGTCACCTCCCCTTTCGTCTCTTTCAGTTTGCGCAGCAGCCAGTAGGTGAACAGGCCGTGTTTCCCCTCTTTGAATATATGTGCCGTCTGGCTGCCCGAGCAGGCCGGGAGCACCACCATATTGCCCGTGGGAGCGGCTTTCTTTGGTTCAAGCGCCACCCCTTTCACATCGGCCAGCATCGCGCCGGTGCGCCCCGCGCCGGAGAAGCAGGCATCGAGGAGCACGGTGACGCATTGCGCCTCCAGTGCCCCGAGGCGGCGGTACAGTTCGTCGAGCGAGAAGCCGTACCGCTTCAGGTTCTTGGGGGGAGACGTCCACCGGCAGCAGAAAGGCGTCGGAGGTCCCTTCTGCCGGCACGCCGTGGCCCGAATAATAGAAGATTACATTGAAAGCTTTCCCCAAGGCTGCGGCTGAGCGGGTCTTCGTTTCAAGCGTGCTGAGCGCTTCGTCCATCATCGCCGCGGAAGCGTTTTCGCAGTAAATGATGTTGTTTTCGGGTATTCCGAGTGTCTTGGTGAGATATTGATGCAGCACGTTGCCGTCGTTCGCAGCGTTGCCGACATCTGCGACGCTGCGGTAATTCTCGTTGGCGATAACTACGGCGTATGTGCCGAAATTTGCGCCCTTGGCCTGCGGGATTCCGCTGTCAACGTCCACCACACGGTCGGCATAACCTGCGTCGGGAGCGGATTGAACTGTTTCCGCTTTCCCTCCGCTGCGTGGCGTAGTAGCTTGCATTGCCTCTTGGGCCAGAAATTCCCTTCCCTCGGCTTCGGTAAAATGTCGGCGCCCCTGTTTGTCGATGAAGAACCATCTGCTGTAAATGTTGTCCTCCTGCTCCACGAAAGCTAGCCCCTTGTCGAAAAAGAATGCATCATCAAATCCGGCAGGGATCACCAGATTGCCGGCTTGGTCTATTGCTCCCCACTTGTCGTCTATTTCCACGGCTGCCAAACCTTCGGAAAACGGCACTACACAGGTATATTGTGCGGGGATAGTCAGCTCACCTTTAATGTCTATGAATCCCCATTTACCATTCACTTCGACAGCAGCCATACCTTCGTTAAAACCGTAGCATTGCTCAAATCTTGCTGGAATTAGGATATTGCCGGTTTTGTCCATATAACCGTATTTACCATCTTTTTTGAAAGATACCAAATCTTCCGAAGTAACTTCAATCATATCATATTCAGCAGGAATGACAAATTTTCCGGTTTTGTTTATTAAACCCTGTTTGCCGTTGAGGCTCACACAGGCTATGCCACCGGAAAATTTATCTGTCGAATCAAACTGTGGTGTAATTACCACATTACCCTTTCTATCTATGAATCCCCATTTGCCGTTTTGCTTCACCTCAGCCATATCTTCAGGGAAATAAGATGAACACCCATATAACGTGAAATCTGTTATGTCGTCGAACTGCGCGGGGATAACCAACTTTCCGGTAGTGTCGATAAAACCGTATTTATCGTTTTGCCTTACCAAGGCTAAACCTTCAGCGAAAACGCTCGCATATTCAAAGGTAGCGGGGATTATCATCCGACCTTTCTTGTCGATAAATCCATATTTGTCATTCAGCAAAGCACTGGCCATATTCTCTGTGAACCGAAGCCCACTGTCATAAAGGCAGGGAATTATTATTTTACCGTTTCGGTCAAGAACACCCCATTTGCCGTTTTGTTCCATTGTAGTTATGTCATTTTTAAAGGGGCTTAGCCAATCATATTGCGCAGGAATTATAATTTGGCCGGTTCTGTCCACGGCACCATATTTCCCGTCTTTTTTGACTATAGCCAAGCCGTCTTTGAAATATTCAAAGAAAAATTCTCCTTCCTTCAAATTCATTATGTCATCGTAAATAATGGGAATTACGGCTTTGCCTGTTTTGTCGATGAAACCACATTTGCCGTTCTTCATTATGAATGCAAGTCCGTTCTCAAAGTAATTTACCTTATCATATTGGGCCGGGATAACGATTCTGTCTGTTTCGTCTACGAATCCATATTTTCCGGAGGATTCGTAGGGTTTCAGTTTTTGGGCGGCCAAGGGAAGGATGAGGAGGAGAGCCAGCAACGCGGTCAGTATTCTTCGGTACGAGCGGTTTATGTTTGTGTTGTATAGGTTGTTTTTATGCTGCAAAAGTACGGAACTTTGTTTGCATCGGGAAATTTATCCTTGCTTATTTGATGAAAACGGTCGGTTTCGTGACGAACCGGCTTTATGGGGCGGAGGCATTCCTGCCTCCGTATCGAGCCGCGCCAGCGGCTTGCGGCCGATTTATGGGGTGAAGGTTGGTCAGCCGCTGGCGCGGCTTTGGGCGGAGGCAGGAATGCCTCCGTTCCATAATGGCTGTGAAAGGGGCGTCCGGCTTCGAGGCTCGTGGTAGGATAAACGAAAACGGGCTCCCGGCGAGGGGAACCCGTTTTTTTGCGGAGGAGAGGTTATTTCTTTTTTTTGCCCGACTTCTTTGTGCTTGCGGCTTTGTCGGCTTTCTTGCCGGACTGTTTGGTATTGTTTTTCTTTGTGTCGGCTTTTTGGGTCTGCTTGCTTTGCTTTGACTGCCGGGTTTGCTGCTTGCCCTGCTTGTCGGCTTTCTTGCCGGGGATATTTACCTTGTCGCCCGGGTTGATGCGGTCGCCCTTGATGTTTTTGTTGGCTTTGCGCAGTTCGTCTACGCTTACGCCGTTCTGCTTGGCTATGCGTTCCAGGCTTTCACCCTTGCGCACCTCGTGGGTCTGGGGTTTGGGCGGTTGCTGCTGTGCCTGCTGTTTGTTCTTCTTGCGGCTGTTTTTCTTGCCGTTTTTGGTGTTTTGCTGTGCTGCCTGCTGCTGTTGCTGCTGTTCGGCCTGGCGCTGCTTGCGGGTCTTCTTGGTGGATTTCTGCTGGGCGGCCTGTTGCTGTGCCTGCTGTTCGGCTTTCTGCTGGCGGCGTGACTTTTTGCCGGTTTTCTGCTGTGCCGGCTGTTGTGCCTGCTGAGCCTGCTCCTGGGCTTTCTGCTGTGCGCGCTGGCGAGAGGGAGTCTGCCGGTCGGGCTGGGTAGCGGGCTTCTGCTGTTGTTGCTGCGTGCGCCGGTTGTTCTGGCGGTTGCTTTGGCGTGCCGGCTGCGCGGGTTGTGCCGGCTGTGCCGTTTCCATATCTTCGGTGGCAGCGGCGGCGTGGTGTTGCTGGCGCTGTGTCTGTTGCTGGCGGCGGTTTTCCTGCCGCGATGCGGGCGTGGTGCCGGCGCCCTTGCTTACGATGAGCTCCTGACCTACGCGTACGCTGTTGCGCGGAAGGTTGTTCCAGATTTTCAACTGTTCCTGAGTCACCTTATATTTTCCGGCTATGGAGGCGAGGTCATCCCCTTCGGCGACTTTGTGGATGGTCTGGCCGGCGTTGTTGACATAGGTGGAACGTGCGCGCACGTGGCCCTCCCGGGCAGGTTCGTCGTCGGGGTTCTCCCGGCCGCGTTTACGCGCCGAGTCGCGCACCATGCGGTAGTCTTCGTTGGCTTCGGCGGGAACGGCTTCCTGCGCCACATAGAGGTCTTCCTCGGAGACGATGTCGCCTCCCGGGCCAGTGGTTTCGGTGACGGCCACGAGTTCGCCGGGTTTCTGTCCGGGCTCGGCGGTCTGGCGCTGGGCGTATTTGGCGGCGTCATAATCACGGATGGCATCCTCGTTCATGATGTAAGCAGAAATCTGCTGCTGGGGGAGTATGAGCATGTAGGGACGCTTGGCGCTGCCGGGGATGACGTCGCTGCGGTATTGCGGGTTGAGGAGGCGCAATTCGTCGAGCGGAATGTTCATCACCTTTGAAATCTGGTTGAGGTTGACCCTCTGATGCACGGCCACGGTGTCGGTGACGAGCGGCTTGGTGGGAACTACGGGACTGATGTTGTGGTCGGGGTAGTAGTTCATTATGTAGTTTGCGGCCACGAAAGTGGGGAAGTAGCCGCGTGTCTCGCGTGGCAGGTAGTTGTATATGGACCAGAAGTCGAGCGTCGATGAGTCGCCACCGGCACGGCGCAGGGCTTTGTTCACGTTGCCGGGACCGCAGTTATATGCCGCGATGGCAAGATCCCAGCGGCCGTAGGTGTTGTAGAGGTCCTTGAGCATCTTTGCGGCCTTGCGCGACGACTCGTAGGGGTCACGGCGTTCGTCGACAAGGGAAGATACCTCCATGTCGTAGCCCTTTGCGGCCACAAGCATGAACTGCCACAGACCGGTGGCACCGGCCGGCGACACGGCGTTGGGGTTGTAGGCCGACTCTATCATCGGGAGATATTTGAGTTCGTTGGGCAGCCCTTCGGCCTCCAGTGCCTGCTCGATGATGGGTATATAGTAGTTGCCCAGGCCCAGGCAGGCGGTCACCAGGCTGCGGCCGTTCTTGGCGTAGCGGTCTATGCACTTACGCACTATGGAGTTGTATGGCATGTCGATGACTGTGCCCATGTTGCTGAGTCGCTCTATGATTACGGCGTCGGAGGGGTTGGGGTCCTGTGCCGTCTTGTAGCGCGAGTCGGTGGCGGTATAGTTCTTCATGTACCAGCCGTCGAGCAGGTCCTGGGTGTTGGTCTCGAAGGAGGCGGGGAACACCAAATCGTTGTCCTGGACAGATGTCTTGACATCGAGGACATTACCTTTTTTCTTTTGGGCGAAGTCGGCGGGAGCGAGGAGCAGTGCTGCCGCGGCTGCGAGTAATAAGATTCGATTTTTCATGTCAGTCACAAGTCGTTTTGGGGCGTCCCGTGCAGTGCGGGGGCGCTGAATTAAAATGTCAGGGCCCAGTTGAGGCCGAGAGCGGGCCTGCGGTTCACCGGCGAGACGAACATGGCAGGCTGGAGGTCCATCGACAGCGAGGGGGAGATGTCGAAGTGGGCCAGCGAGGCGTCGACGTAGGAGTCGACCATACAGAGGAGATATAGGGCAACCATGCAGATGATGCACAGGTCGCGGTTCCGTCGGTAGTAATTTCTCCGGCTCTTCATGGTGTTCTGGAGCCAGGTCTTGTCAAGGTCGCTTTCCGACGTGTTTGGCGGAAAGAAGTTCATGTAGCTGTTCGTCGAGGGATCCGAGTCCATGAGGTCGCGGAATCCCTGCGAATAGTCCTGGTACTGGGTGTTGTTCCAGGAGGTGGCGTAGCCGAGTCCCATGAAGCCCCCTATGATGATTGGCAGCTTCCAGTAGCGGCGGTTGTATATCTCGCCCAGGCCGGGGAAGAGGGCCGATAGCCACACCGCCCGGTTGGGGTCGGGGTTGAACTCCCGTTTCCCTTCCAGGCCGTAGGGATGCTTCTCGTCCGTCACTTCGGTGACAATCGAGTCGTTGACGGCCACTTCGGCGTCGAGGTACACCGTACCGTCGTCGCCGTTTCCCTCCTGCCCTCCGGGGGGAGTGAGGTCCGTGTATTCCTCTTCCTCTCGGGTGGAGGTTGTTTCCTGTTTTTGCGGAGTGGTTTCCTCCGTGTGTCTTACGCGCCGGCGCAAGGGTATCTGCCCGGTGTCGGCGGGGTTGTCGTGCAGCGAGGCGGTGACGGCCGCCGGCAGTGACAGGGGACACATCAGCACGAGGCAGACGAGTGCCAGAAGCCCCTTTTCGAGGCGGGTCAGTGGCGTGGTGCCGTGCGTCTGTGTAGAGTTCCCGTTGTTCATTTCAGTTTCTCGAAAAGCTGCACGAGTGTCTGCAGCTGGTCGTCGTTGTCGAATTTAAGTGTTATGGAGCCTTTCCCGTCGGCTTTGCGCCGGAACTTCACCGGTGTTGGGAATACCTTTTCGAGTTCGCGGCGGAAGAAGTCGTAGTGGGAGTTGTCGGCCGCGGGAGCCGCCTTGCGCGGGATTTTCGGTTTCTCGCCGCGCTGCAGCTGTTCGTTCACCTGCTTGGCCATCTCCTCCACGCGGCGCACCGAGAGCCCCTGGTCCAGGATTAGCTGGTAAAGCTTGAGCTGCACCTTGGGGTCGGCCACGGCCAGCAGTGCGCGGGCGTGCCCCATGTCGAGGCGGCGGTCCACCAGGCCGAGCTGTATCTCGGCGGGGAGCTTGAGCAGGCGCAGGTGGTTGGCTATGGTGGCGCGTTTCTTGCCGAGGCGTTCCGAGAGGCGTTCCTGCGTCAGGCGGTAGGTCTCTATGAGCTTGTTGAAGGCCAATGCCACCTCTATGGCGTTGAGGTCTTCGCGCTGGATGTTCTCGATGAGGGCCATCTCTGTGATTTCGCAGTCGGAGGCGGTGCGCACGTAAGCGGGCACGGAGCGGAGGCCGGCCATCTTGGCTGCACGCCAGCGGCGTTCGCCGGCTATTATCTGGTAGAGTCCGTCGTCGGTCTTGCGCAGAGACAAGGGCTGTATGATGCCCAGCTCGGCTATGGAGGCGGAGAGCTCGCGCAGCGTTTCCGGGTCGAAGCTGGTGCGCGGCTGCTCGGGGTTGGGGCTGATGTCGTCCACGGAGATTTCGCTGATGGCCGAGGAGCCGTCGGTGCGTATCTCGGACATGGAAATCAGCGAGTCGAGGCCGCGTCCGAGTGCGTTGCGTTTGGGTGCGTTCATGCTTCTGCCGGTTTTTTAGTGTTCTTGCGGTTGCGTGAGATGAGCTCCTTGGCGAGCTGCGTGTATGCTATGGCGCCGCGGCTGTCCGGGTCGTAGAGAATCACGGGGAGGCCGTGCGAGGGTGACTCCGAAAGCTTGATGTTGCGCGGTATCACGGTGGTGAAGACCATCGGGCCGAAGTGGTTTTTCAGCTCCTCGAAAATCTGGTTGGCGAGGCGCAGGCGTGCGTCGTACATGGTGAGGAGGAAACCTTCGATTTCGAGTTTGGGACTTAGTCGGCTTTTGATGATTCGTATGGTGTTGAGGAGCTGGGAGATTCCTTCGAGGGCGAAGTATTCCGCCTGCACGGGGATAATCACGGAGTCTGCGGCGGTGAGGGCGTTTACGGTGATGAGTCCGAGCGAGGGGCTGCAGTCTATCAGGATGTAGTCATAACCGGCGGCTACGGGGGCGAGGACGCGTGCCAGGATTCGTTCGCGGTTCTGGCGCTGCATGAGCTCTACCTCGGCGCCCACAAGGTCGATGCGCGAGGCTACTATCCTGAGGCCTTCGATTTCGGTGTCCTGTGTTGAGGCGCTGACGGGATAGTCGTCCACGAGGCATTCGTAGACGGAGGCTTCCACCGTAGCCGGGTCGATGCCGAGGCCGGAGGTGGCGTTGGCCTGCGGGTCCGCGTCCACGAGCAGAACTTTCTTGCCGGCCAACGCCAGGCACGCGCCGAGGTTGAAGGCCGTGGTGGTCTTCCCGACGCCGCCTTTCTGGTTGGCTATTGCGATGATTTTACCCATTGTTTTCTGATAAATTTTGGTGGCGGCGGCGCGTCCGTTGCGGGGCTGTTGCCGCCTGTTCACAATTAACCTTTCGCAAGCGAACCTTGCGAAGCCAATTTAAGAATGCAAAGTAACAGCTTTTTGGCGAGAACTCACAATTTTTAATCTTAAACTATCTTAAAAAGGAGGAAAAAGCCCCTTTCCGGCCAATTGCAACTGCCCGCGTACTTCGTATCAGGAGAAAGCCGGCATTATCCATATTCAGATTTAGAATAATCCAAACTGCTGGAAATCCAGTAAAAATGATTAACTTTGCAACTGGAATGACAAAGGAAGAACTTGTAGCACGTCTACGTGACATAGAATGGGACGATTTCGAGGTCAAGGCCGCGAAGTCTGACCTGCCGAAAAACATTTGGGAGACTGTCAGTGCTTTCTCAAATTGCTCCGGTGGTTGGATTGTGCTTGGCGTGAAACAATCCGGGCGTTTGTTTGAGATTGTCGGTGTCGATGACATCGAGAAACTTGAGCAGGACTTTTTCGGCACGCTGCGCTCCAAAAAGTTCAATGTTCCTCTCTTTGCACGCTCCATCGCTACGAGATTGACGGCAAGAATGTCATCGCCTTCTATATTCCGTCATCAGAGGTCAAACCTGTTTATTTCGGATCACTCGAAAACACCTTTATCCGTATGGGTAGCGGTGACCAACGTGCCACTCAGCAGGAAATAATGTCAATGATTCGCGACCAGTCATTTGGCATCCAGTCACAGAAATCCATTCCTGATACCAACATAGATATGCTTAATCGTGATGCGCTGGCCGACTTCCGGGGCGAAGTGCGTCATTGGAGCTTGGTTTCGCATCTTGACAGCGTGAGTGATGAGGAGTTTTGTAAAGGTGTCGGAATCACTGACCATTCCGGTCAACTGACCTACGGAGGATTGATAATGCTTGGCAAAAGTCCTTACACCTTCAACTTTGTCCCTACATTCTGTGCCGATTACGTCGAGATACCGGGCACCGGCATGGAGGCAATGACGAACAATTATAACTATCGCATCCCGGAACAACAGAATCTTTGGGAAGCGAGCCGTGTTATTCTCCGCCGCCTCCGCACACTCGTCAACACTCCGATGGTTGGTATCAACGAGCGGGGACAGTCGGTAGAAGATTTCTCCGAGTACGACATACTACGTGAGGCAATGGCAAACCAGATGGCGCACGCCGACCATTTCAGCCCTCGACGCAGTTGCATCCATGTATTTGACGATCGCATCGAGTTTCTTAATCCCGGTGGCATGCCAATGCCATTGGATGTAATGGAAAACTCGTTTGAATCGCAACCTCGCAATCCGGTAATCGCCAAACTGTTCCGTCTTGCACACCTGTCAGAGAATCTCGGCTACGGACTCCGTAAACTCAAACGTTGGCAAGAAATAACAGGGCGTCCTTTGCACATTGAGACAACTGTCAATTCCGTAAAAGTAACATTTGACCTACAGACCCGTGAAACTGAAAAAAATGATGTCGGTGTAAATGTCGCTAAAAATGTCGCTAA
>DKVK01000031.1:32928-47543 GCA_002491165.1 Porphyromonadaceae bacterium UBA7180 | reverse complement strand
TGTCGCTAAAAATGTCGCTAAAAACTTAACCGAGCGACAACTGCGAATCATGGCTCTCATCAGAGAAAACCCGCAAACCACAAGAGCAGAGATAGCCATTGCAATAGGTGTTGCCACTAAAACAGTAGAACGTGAACTTGCCGCACTCTCCGAGATGGTTCGCTATGTTGGCTCAAAGAAAGGCGGCCATTGGGAATTGCAGTAAGCACAATAAGTATTTGTGCATTTTACTCTTGACATTTTACTCCAGAAGATTTGGTTTTCTAAAATGCCCGAATACAAACTGCGGCTCCTTTAAGGATACGGCGTTCGCTATCAGCGCGTGCTCAGCGCTTGGTCATTCAAGTTTCGGATTTTAACTGGAAAATCCGGTTCTATGCGTCAGCTTATGCGTCCGGTCTGCTCGTTCCGCAAGAGTCGCAACTTGCGCAGCGAAGCCGGTTCAGTGATGACCCGGCTATAGTTTTCAGAATAAATTTCTGTGCGGTTTTGCGGGAAACAAGCGAAGTGACGCGCCATAAAGTTCTGGATTATAGAATTTTAATTTATATTAAAAGCGTTCTGCCAGTGCCCGGCGCAGCGTGCGGCGGAAGCTGGCGCGCAGCAGCACGGCAGCCGCCAGGAGTGCCACGCAGAAGCTGTAATAGACGCCCGTGTTGCCCATGCCCGAGGCCTTGGCCAGCAACAGCGATGCCGGGATGCCGATGCCCAGATAGCTTATGAAGGCGGCCCACATCAGCGGACGCACCTGCGACGTGCCGCGCTGCGCGTTGGCGTAGGTAATCTGTACCGAGTCGCAGAACTGGTAGAGCACCAGCGGCAGGAGTAGCTCCAGGCCGGAGGCTATCACTGCCGGGTCGTCGTTGAAAAGCCGCAGCATGTGGCTGCCCGCAAGGATGAAAGCCAGCGAGGCCAGCGCCGCCATCACGGTGGTGATGTGGAGGGTGGCCAGCGTGGCGCGGCGTGCGCCGAGATAGTCGCCCACGCCCCAGCAGTTGGCCACGCGCACCGAAACGGCCACGCCCACGCTCATGTAGATCATGAACCCGAGCTGTCCAATGGTATTCACCACCTGGTAGGCGGCGAGTTGCACCGTCCCGAACCATCCGCACACCACGGCGCCGAAGCTCCACAGCAGGCACTCGATGCCGCTCTGTAGCATCACGGGGTAGGATGTGTTCCAGATATGGAGGTAATCCTTGCGCGCGGGCCGCGCCGCGGCGTATCCGGGGCGGTAGGGGCGGTAACGGCGGCCGCGGCGCACGAACAGCAGCATCAGCACGGCGCAGAGGATGCGCGCCGCCAGTGTGCTTATGCCGGCGCCCAGCAGTCCCATCTCCGGCAACCCCCACTCCCCGAAAATCAGGGCATAGTTGCCGGCGATGTTCAGCGCGTTGCCGCCCAGCATTATCCACATCGGCGCGGCGGTGTCGGTGACGCCGTTGGCCACCTGCTGGCAACAGGCGTAGAGCGCCGCCATCGGCACCGTGCATAGTATCACCAGATAATAAGGGCGTATAAGCGGCAGCAGTTCAGGGGGTTGCCCCATCTTGTCGATGAAGAAGTAGAGCGCTCCCATAATCAGGGTGAAGAGGGTGCCGAGGCCCAGGTTCAGGCGTATGGCGGTGCGCATGGTGGCACCGATTTTGCCGTCTTCCTTGCGGCTGAAGAGCGCGCCGATGAGCGGCGTGACGCCGCCGGCAAACCCCATCAGCATCACAATGGCCACCAGGAACAGGGAATTGACGAAAGCCGCCGCCGCCAGCTCCTGCACACCGTAAGCGCCCACCATCAGAGTGTCGGCGAAACTCACCGTGATGACGCACAGCTGCGTCACCAGCACCGGCGCCCCAAGTTTCAGCAGGCGCGTGTATTCGCTCTTATAATCCTTCCAGCCCATAAACAGCTACGTAATGGTTTTTGAAAGAATTTCACACCAGCTCGCCGTGGAGCGTGGCGGAAGTGGCCGAGACGATGCGCACGCGCACCAGGTCGCCCTTCTTGTGGTCGCCGCGCGGGAAGACCACGGCCTTGTTCTGCGACGTGCGCCCCACGAGCTGCTCCTCGCTGCGTTTGGAACGCCCTTCGGCCAGCACCTCGAACTCCTTGCCCACGTCGCGAAGGTTCGACTCCAGCGACAGCTCGTTCTGTAGCGCTATCATACGGTTGAGGCGCTCTATCTTCACCTCCTCCGGGACGTTGTCGGGCAGGTTCCTGGAGGCGAAAGTGCCGGGGCGCTCGCTGTATTTGAACATGAAAGCGGCATCGAATCCGGCCTCGCGCATCAGCGAGAGCGTCTCGGCAAAATCCTCATCCGTCTCGCCGTGGAATCCGGTGAACATGTCGGTGGTGAGGCCGGCGTCGGGCAGTATGCGGCGTATGGCGGCCACGCGGTCGAGGTACCACTCCCGGGTATATTTGCGGTTCATGGCCTTTAGCACAGAGTCGCTGCCGCTCTGCACCGGCAGGTGGATGTGGCGCGCCAGGTTGGGGTGGCACGCTATGACGCGGAGCGTCTCGTCGCTCATGTCCTTGGGGTGGGAGGTGGTGAAGCGGATGCGCATGTCGGGGGCTGCCTCGGCCACCGTTTCGAGAAGCGCGGGGAAGTCGATTACGGTACCGTCGCCGGAGGTGAAGCGGTAGCTGTTTACGTTCTGTCCCAGCAGAGTTGCCTCGCGGAAGCCGCGGTCGCGCAGGTCGCGGAGTTCACGCAGTATGCTCTGTGGCTCGCGGGAGCGTTCGCGCCCGCGGGTGTAAGGCACTATGCAATAGGTGCAGAAATTGTTGCAGCCGCGCATTATGGAGATGAAACCGGATACGCCGCCGGCCTCGCGCCGCGGCATTATGTCGCGGTAAGTCTCGGTGGTGGAAAGCTCCACGTTGACGGCGGGTTCCCCCAGCTCTGCGGCGGCTACGAGCGCCGGCAGCTCGGCGTAGGCGTCGGGTCCGGCCACCAGATCCACACCATATTCCTCCACGAGGCGGTGTTTCATGCGCTCGGCCATGCAGCCCACCACGCCGATGATGATGTTGCGGCCGGATTTGCGGCGCATGGAGTTCCAGTAGCTCAGGCGCGAGAAGATTTTCTGCTCGGCATTGTCACGTATGGAGCATGTGTTGAGCAGCACCGCGGAGGCTTCGGCGTCGCTCTTCGCCAGCTCGTAACCGGCCGTCATCATCTGTGCAGCAATGACTTCGGAATCGGCCACATTCATCTGGCAACCATAGGTCTCAATGCGCACTTTCGGGGTGTCTGTGCGGTTTTTATCGTTTTTCGGTAAAAAAAATGTCTTCATATCGTGGTTAATTCAGAGAGAATTACTAATTTTGTGCAAAATTACACTTAAAATCTAAACGTTACAAATGAGTATCCCTTTTATTACAGCAGAAGAAGCTGCAAGTTACATTAAAAATGGCGACACAGTGGGCTTTTCCGGGTTCACGGCTTCAGGAACGCCTAAAGTTGTAACCGTAGCCCTGGCCAAGCGCGCCAAGGAACTCCATGAGAAAGGCGAACCATTCAAAATCAACCTGTTCACGGGAGCGTCGACCAACGACCATGTGGACGGCGAGCTGGCCCGCGCCGACGCCATCAACATGCGCACTCCGTACCAGAGCCACAAGGATTCGCGCAACCTTGCCAACAACAACGGGATGCACTACTTCGACGTGCACTTGAGCCACATGTCGCAAGACCTCCGTTACGGTTTCTACGGCCCCATCGACGTAGCCGTAATCGAAGTTACAGAGATGTCGCCCAACGGCGAGCTTATCCTCGGCGCCGGCATAGGCATGACCCCCACACTCGCGCAGATGGCCAAAAAAGTCATCATCGAGTACAGCTCCTATTATAAAACATCGTTCCGCGGGTTCCACGACAACTACGTGAGCCTCGACCCGCCGCACCGCCGCGAAATACCCATCTACAAACCCTCCGACCGCATCGGCAGCACCGTAGTGAAAATCGACCCGGCGAAGATTATCGGCGTGGTGCCCTCCAACGCTTCGGAAAGCATCAAGCCCTTCACCGCCCCCGACGAAACCTCGCAGCGCATCGGCGATCATATCTCACACTTCCTGGCAGAAGAACTCAAGAAAGGCAAACTCCCCAAAGAGTTCCTCCCCATCCAGAGCGGTGTCGGCAACGTGGCCAACGCCGTGCTCTACGGCCTGGGCGAAAACCCCGAAGTACCAGTCTTCGAAATGTACACCGAGGTTATCCAGGACGCCGTGATGCACCTCATGGAAGAGGGCAAATGTAAGTTCGCCTCCACCTGCGCACTCACATTCTCCGACGACGCCATGACCCACTTCATGGAGAACATCGACTTCTTCCGCGACAAGATACTGATGCGCCCGGGCGAAGTCTCCAACCATCCCGAAGTGGTTCGCCGTCTCGGCCTCATAGCCATGAACACCGCCCTCGAGTTCGACATTTACGGCAACGTCAACTCCACACACGTGCTCGGCACCAAGATGATGAACGGTATCGGCGGCTCGGCCGACTTCTCGCGCAACGCCTACCTCAGCATCTTCTCCTGTCCCTCTATCCAGAAAGGCGGCAAGATTTCGGCCATCGTCCCCATGGCGTCGCACATCGACCATTCCGAGCATTCCGTCAAGATACTCGCCACCGAGCAGGGTGTGGCCGACCTCCGCGGCCTCGACCCCGTGCAGCGCGCACAGACCATCATCGAGAACTGCGTACACCCCATGTACAAGGACCTCATGTGGGATTACCTGAAGCTGGCGCAGAAAGGCGGCGGCCACACACCGCACAACCTCGGCGCTGCCTTCGCCATGCACCAGACCTTCCAGCAGACCGGCGACATGGCACAGACCGACTTCGCCAAATTCGTATAACGAACAGATCCCAAGAAATATTATGCGGAGATGGCCCACAAGCCATCCCCGCATTTTTGATATTCCCATCTCCGGGCGCATTCGCTCAGGACTTTTTCAGGGGTGTGGAACGGAATGAAATGTATTGGAAGCGTGAGGTTTGGCTGTGTCGGCAATTATGGCTATATTTGTGCCAAAGTTATATAGATGATGAATAAGGATGAATTGCAGACGTTGAAAGCGCTGATGCGCGGCGAGATAGAGAGAAAAGTTGGTTACCCCTTGCAGTCCGGGCCGGACCTGGCGCGTCTGGCCGAGATGATTCTGGCCGAAACACGCGAATATGTCAGCGCCACTACCTTGAAGAGATTCTGGGATCTTTACGAGGGGCACCATACGCCGCGCCCGAGCATCTGGAATGCGCTGGCAAAGTTTGTCGGCGATGCCAATTTCGCCGCTTTCTGCCGCCGTATGAAAGCTTCCGGCGCCGAAATTTCCGGCGAGGTGGGCGGCCGCAAGATTGAAAGCAGTACTTTAGAGCCGGGCGTGGAGTTCGACATCACATGGGCGCCCGACCGCACGCTCTCCGTCCGCTATCTCGGCGACGGCAATTTCGAGATTCTACGCTCGGTGAACTCCAAACTCGTGGCCGGCCGCACTTTCCGCGCACCTTATATAATAGAAGGGATGCCGATGCTGCTTGAAGATTACCGCCCCACGGCGGACGCCGACCCCATTATCTACGAAATAGGCCGCAGCGGCGGCGTAACCCTCTCACTATAAGAATATTCAGAAAGGTAATGCCGGTGGATTGCCGCTGTTGAAGGGAAGCGATTTCACTTCGTTGTAATGGCATTGGCGCAGCAATTCCTGCTTTTCGCGCTCGCCCCATTTATCCTTGTTGCGGTGGCGTGTGTAGATGTTGGTGATATCGCACAAGTAGCACTTTTTCAGATAGTTGAACGTCGCTTCGTCCCATGTCGGGAGCATGAAGTGCATGGCCGTCTGTTGGCGGAAACTGTCGCGCAGCGACCGCGCTTCCTGTGCCACTGTTGCTTCCGGGATGTCTTCGCCGTAATAAGTGATGGATTTCAGTCCGTTAGTGGGATGCATGCGTGCATAAGCGGGCATTTTGGGATGCGGGGGCGCCGGGTACTGCGCCACGTCATAGTGCGGGTCTATGCCGCTCTTTTTAGCCGAAGCGGTTGTCGGCGACGGTGTTTCGGACGTGCCGGTGACTGGTACCGGGGCATCGTTTGCGGCAGGTTGGTTAACGGCGGGATTTATATCTGCCGCGTCCATATCGGGCGCTTCGGTCGAGTTTCCGTTAGATAAAACGGTGGCGGGATAATCGGCGGCGGGATTACCGGAGTCGGTGACTTCGGGTGTTATGACTCGGCTCGTTTTCGGCGATGTTTCCACATTGTTCTTTTGAGGATAGAAGGCAAGCGCAATTGCCGCGGCCAGCGCAACGGTAATAAGCCCCCAGAGTGCGATGCGCCAGCGTTTCAGCGCTTTCTTCAGCGCACCGGCGTCGGCATAGCGTCTTTCGGGCCGTCCGCAGCAACGCCTTGCGGCGATAAGGGCCGCGACGCCGTCGGGAGTAACCTTTGGCAACCGTATCATATTGAGGATGATGCCGAGCGAGTAGACGTCGGCACGCGTGTCCCCTTCCTGTCCGGAAAGCTGCTCCGGCGCCGAATAACCCGGCGTTCCGCCACCGGGCATTTTGAGCGCCGACCACCGCGCGTCGCTCAGTCCGAAGTCTATTATCTTCACGGTGCCGTCGTTCTCTACGAGGATGTTTTGCGGCTTCAGGTCGCGGTGCACTATCCCGCGCGAATGAAGGTAAACCACGGCCGAAAGTATGGCGGCAAACACCTTGCGGCGGCGCCGCGCCGACGGACCGGCTTCCAGCCAAGCGTCGAAGGTCACGCCCGGCGAATACTCCATCAGGATGGCGGGGCCGAGGTCAGGGATGTCGCGGAAATCGGCCGCGCGGATTATCCCCGGATGGTCGAGGCCGATCATGATGTCGAACTCCTTGCGCAGGATGCGGCGGTACTGCTCCGAACCGCGATATTGCGGCACGAGCGCCTTGAAATACCACCAGCGGTCGAAACGGCGAATCCTTCCGAGGCGGAAAGTGCCGTGGTCCGCCTCAACTACGCAACAGCTCCACTCGTCGCGCAGCGGAGAGGCGGCGGGTAGCACTGCACCGGATATGTCATCGTCGAAAGCCTTCATTTCTTTTGCAAAATTACTACTTTTCGCGAGATTAGGAAAATATTGGAGCATTTTGGAACGTATTGGAACGATATGCGGCGATTTGGAGTTTGCAGTTTAAATAAATACCGTTAACTTTGCCAAACGGAAATATTATTCCCATAATACAAAAACTTCATAACATGAAAATCAAGAAACTTATACTTCTTGCCGCAGTAGCGGGACTCGTTACGGCTTGCGGCAATTCGTCGAAGAAAGCCGACTCGGCCAACTCCGGCGAACAGGCCGTCGACTCCGTAGAAATCCTCCGCAACGACTCTATCAACAAAGCGCAGGCTGACTCCGTAGCCAAAGCCGACTCGATAGCGAAAGCCGACGCCGCCTTCGCCGAATACCAGAAATCCGGCGTAAATATCACTATCGGTAAATTCGTCGTGACAAAAGATATGGAACATGCCATGGATGTAGGATCCGGATATTACACTTTGACAAATAATTCTGACAGAGATGTCGAAGCCTCCGACTATACCATAACCGTAAAAGATTTTATATATCAATCAATGTCAGAAGATCCATACGAATATTCCACTGTGCCGGGTATCGCCATAAAGGCTCATGGCACAGCAAAATATAAAGTAGACTTCACCAATCACGGACAGAGAGAACTCGTAAAGATCAACGCGAAACCCAAGACGCGCAAACAGTTCGACGCGCAGTACAAACCCGCGTCCTCACAAGCCGACTAAACCAAAAAACCAATAAGAATATGAAGAAAATATTATAGATAATGCTTGCCGTGGCGATGCTCGTAGGCATGGCGGCAGGCACCGAGGCATACGCAGCCTCGAAAAAGAGAGCTAAGGCACGCACAACAGCCACCACAAAGAAATCGGGCCTGAAAGGGCAAATAAAGGCCTCTAACGGCGTAGTGTACTCCCTGAAGAGCAACGGCCGCTGGACATCCAGCAGACACTCAGGAACGTGGCAAAAGGTAGGTAAGATAGTTCGCATAGGCTACGACGACGCTGACGGCGGAATGTTCTACTACAACGGTGCCATTTATGATACCGGCAGCGACTGCGGCGTAGACCCCTACACCCTGCGTATAGAGTCATACTCCGGCGACGACCCCGGCCGCCTCTCCGACTACAAACAGTGCTCCGCCAAACTAACCTGGTTCAAGTAACCGGCCCAGTCGCTTGAAGTAAAAAGTCAGAAAACCCTACTGCGCAAGGGTCGTCTCGGACCTTTCAAATGAAGAAGTACATAGTATTGCCTTGCAAAACAGCCTCCGTTCTTGGGAGGCTGTTTTTGTGTCGTGGCAGTTGGGCCGTGCCATGTAGTTTGGACGAAAATCGGCCTCCTCCGGAGGCGTTTTGTGTTTTGTGGCATTCCGGATGTGCTATGGCGTTTCCGGAATGTGTTGGTTGCCAGGTATTTGGCAGACGCGCCATGGCGCGTCCCTACTTTCTTTATGCTGGGCGGTTACTTCACTTCCGGGCGGTAGCGGTATTCTTTGCGGAGGCGGTCGAAGTCGGCCGGCGCCTGGCGCAGTTCGGCCATGATGGGTGCGGGGTCGAAGCTGGCGGTTATTGCTTCGGCGGTTAGGTTGGCCGGCTCGGTGTAGTCGGGGGCGAGGCCGCTGAGGTCGACGTCTATGTTGAAATGGTCTGCAATGGCACGCAGGGCCATGCGCGTGGCGCGCTGTTTCCCTTCGGTGCTGTAACCGGCTATGTGGTAGGTTGCGATGTCGGCCAGGGAGAGCAGTTCGCGGTTGATCTGCGGCTCCCCTTCCCAGGTGTCGACTACGGCGCGGTGCGTCCCTTTCCGCAGGGCTTCCACCCATGCGGCGTTGTCGACCACCGGGCCGCGCGCGGCGTTGACGAGGATGGCGCCGGGTTTCAGCAGCGCCAGTTCACGCTCGCCGATAAGATGGTGAGTCGGGTGTTTGCCATCCTTTGTCATGGGGACGTGCAGCGTCACGGCGTCGCAGGTGCCGAGCAGCTCGTCGAGCGGCGTGTCTTTATAGCTCAAAACGCCCTCTTCAGCTTTGGGAGGATCGGAGACTATCACGTCGGCGCCGAGGAGATGCCCCCATTGGGCCACAATTGACCCTACGTTGCCGCAACCGACCACGCCGATACGTTTACCCTCCGGCGAGAAACCGAGGCGCAGGAGCGAGCTCCAGACGTACTGTGCCACGCCGGGCGCGTTGCAGCCGGGTGCGTTGCGCGTCACGATGCCGTTGGCGTGGCACCACGGCAGGTCGAACTGGTCCATGCCGATGGTCGCGGTGGCGATGATTTCGACGTCGGAGCCGGCCAGCAGCGCGGCGTTGCAGCGCGTGCGCGTGCGTATCACCATGGCGTGTGCGTGGCGTACGAGTTCCGGCGTGAAGCCGAACTGGTCAACGTACACCACGCGGAAAAAGGGTTCCAGACGCCCCTGGATGAAGGGGATGTCGGCGTCTACTACGATAAGCGGTTTCTCGTTCATAAGGCGAAGCAGAAGAGGATGATGTAGAGTGTAATGAGGACGAAGATGAGCAGTCCGGAGGAGGAGAAGCGGCGGTCGCCGGCTATTCCGGAGATCACGAATCCGGCGAGCATGTTGACGGCCGGGAGGTATAGCTGTATGTTGCAGCAGTCCACCGCCATGGAGGCCATCATCACCAGCAGGAGGACGTTGACGCCGCGGTTGAGGGCGGCGGAGTGCGAGCTCTGGTTGTTGGGCACCACGGCCTGGCGCATGAGCAGCATCAGGGACGTCAGCGTGGTGACGGCGGCACAGGCCACCGTGGGCCACGGATAGTCGAAGCCACGGGCGTAGGGGTTGGTGAAGGTGAAGTCGGAGAAGCTGACCGCGCCGAGGCCCAGCAGAATCACCAGCGGCGTGAGCAGTCCGAAGATATAGGCGCAGGCGCTTTTGACGTTAAGCTCGCGCAGCGTGGCGGCCGCCAGCGCCATTCCCACGGCAGGGAAGATGAAAGCGTAGTCGAAGGGGAATCCCCATCCCATCAGCGTTCCGGTGATGAACAAGGGCCGCGCAGTGTCGGTGCGCTCGTAATTACGGAAGAGGTAGAAAAGGCCCAGGATGATGGCCAAGGCCATGAACATGCCGCCCGACAGCCCCTGCGTGAGCGATGGAATCGCGGCCGTTGCCACAAGGAAAAAGGAGGCGCCGAGCGCCGAAGTGCCTTGCTCGAGGTTGAACTGGCGGTTGACGATGGTCATCGCGCTACCGATGACGAGCAGCAGCGCGAAGTTGATGATGCAGGCCACGGGAGGGTAGAGCGGCCACGCGTGCGGCGCCGGGAGGCAGACGGCGGGGTCGGGCAGGGGAGTGGCGCTGCCGAAAAGGTACGCCACGCCGGCGAGCACCGCCGCGCCCGCGGCTGCAAGTATGAATCCGGGTAGATCGTCTACTCTCGCCATTTCCTGAGTGTGCGATAGATGGTTATTTACCCTCCTGTTCGGCGGCGAAGCGGAGCACGTCGTCGGCGATGTCGCGGCGGTAATATTTGCCATCGAAGTCTACTGTGGCAGCGGCTTCCTTGGCACGGCGCGCGGCCTCTTCGATGGTCGGTGCCATGGCCGTGAGGGCCATAACGCGGCCTCCGGAGGTGATGACGTTGCCCTCGGCATCGCGCACGGCGCCGGCCGGGAACTTGATGATGTCCGGAGCCACCTTGTCGAGCCCTGTGATTACTTTCCCTTTCTGGTAAGCGCCGGGGTATCCGCCCGAGACGAGCATCACCGTAACGGCCGCTTCGGGCGTCACCGTGAGCTTCTTGAGACCCAAGGTAGAGTCGGCTATGCCTTCGAGGATTTCTACGAAATCGGAGGAAATGCGTGGCATCACGACCTCGGTCTCCGGGTCGCCCATGCGCACGTTATACTCTATGACATACGGCTCGCCGGCCACTTCCATGAGTCCCAGGAAGATGAATCCCTTGTAGGGGATACCCTCCTGCTGCAGGCCGCGCAACGTGGGTTCCACGATGCGTTTCTCCACCTTCTCCATGAAGTCGGCGTCGGCGAAGCAGACGGGGGATACGGCGCCCATTCCGCCGGTATTGGGGCCGGTATCGCCCTCCCCTATCCGTTTGTAGTCTTTGGCCACGGGGAGGATTTTGTAGTCTTCGCCGTCGGTGGCCACGAATACGGAGCACTCACGGCCCGAGAGGTATTGCTCTATTACGACGGTGTTTGAGGCGTCTCCGAAGAGCCCTTCGAGCATGTCGCGCAGGGCGGTGCGGGCCTCGTCGAGGTTGCCGAGGATGAGGACACCCTTACCGGCGGCCAGCCCGTCGGCTTTCAGGACGTAGGGCGGCTCCATGGATTCGAGGAAGGAAATGCCCTCGTCGAGGGTTTCGCCGGTAACCGTCATGAAACGCGCCGTGGGGATTAGGTTGCGGAACATGAACTCTTTTGCAAATTCCTTGCTGCCTTCGAGGCGCGCGCCCTCCTTGCCGGGGCCGATTACCTTCACGGGGAGGTCGGCCAGGCGATCGGCGATGCCGTTGACGAGCGGGAGTTCGGGGCCTACCACCACCATGTCGATGTCGTTGGCGGTGATGAAGAGCTCTATTTTGCCGAAGTCGGTGGGGTTGAACGGCACGTTCTGTCCCCAGTTGGCGGCGTTGCCGGGAGCACAGAAAAGCTTTGTGCAACGGGGTGAAGCAGCTATGCTACGGGCCAGGGCGGCTTCACGGCCTCCGGAGCCCAGGAGAAGTATGTTCAAATTCTCTTTCATGGTGCTAATTTTCTATCTCTTTGGGAGAATGGGTTAAATCAATCGGATGAGGAGTCAGCCGCGGTATCGGCGGCGGGATTTTCGGCGTCTGGTTTCTTATACCATCCTTTACGTGAGCGCATCTTGAGGCCGGAACCAACCTGAATGGCGCTGTCAGCCGGGAGGCGCGGCGCACGGTCGGGCACGACGGCGGCCTCGCGCGGACGGTACTGGCGGTTCTCTACCTTGCTGCGGCGCTGTTCGCGGCGCTCGTCGCGCTCGCCGTCGCGGCGTTTGAAGTCTTTCTTGGAGGGTCGCTCCCCTTTTCTGTCGTCGCGGTCGTCGCGGCGCTTGAAATCCTTCTTGAAGGGACGGTCGCCATCACGCTTGAAGTCGCGTCTGCGTTCCCTGTCGGCGCGGCGTTCCTTGTCGGCGCGGAACTCTTTGCGCTCCTTACGGTCGCGTTTGCGGTCGCCGTATCGTCGCGTCTCTTCCTGCCACTCGCCGTCGCTGATGTGGCTTAGGCGCGGTTTCACCTCGCGGTTGAACTCCTCGTTGCGCACCGAGCCGCCGGAGGCGCGGAAACCGTTGTAGGAGCCGTCGAAGAGCACATACTCGTTGAGGCGGCATTCCAGGTCGCCGTTGAGCACCGGGAATTTCACCGACGGTTTCAGGCCGATGCACTTCATGGTCTCCTCCTTGTAGCCGAGAATCCAGGCGTGGTAGCCGGAGAACCGGGCCTTCAGCGTGTCGCCGATGCTGCGGTAGAGGTCGTTGATGTCGTCGGGGCGGAGGCGTTCGCCGTAGGGGGGATTGGTGATGAGAATGCCGGGCTTCGGGGCGTCGGCCCACTCCACGATGTCGCAGCAGCGCAGGTCGATGCAGCGTTCCAGCGAGGCGTTGCGGATGTTCTTGCGCGCCACGGCAATGGCTTCCGGGTCCTTGTCGCCGCCGTAGATTTTAAACTCGAACTCGCGCTCGGCCGAGTCGTCGGCGGCTATTTCGGCCAGCAGACCGGCGTCGAAGTCGGGCCATTTCTCGAAGGCGAAGCCCTTGCGGTAGATGCCGGGCCATGTGTTGGTGGCGATAAGCGCCGCCTCTATGAGGAAGGTTCCGGAGCCGCACATGGGGTCCACGAAGTTGGTGTCGCCGCGCCAGCCGGTCTTGAGGATGATGCCGGCGGCCAGCACCTCGTTGAGCGGGGCGTCGAGGGTTTCCGTGCGGTAGCCGCGCTGGTTGAGCGGCGCGCCGGAGGAGTCGAGCGAGATGGTGACGCGGGTGTCGGAGATGTGGACGTTCAGCAGCACGTCGGCACCCTGGATGCGGATGGAGGGGCGGCGGCGGAACTTGTCGGTGAAGTGGTCCACGATGGCGTCTTTGACGCGGTATGTGACGTAGCGCGAATGAGAGAACTCAGCGCTGTTGACGGTAGCGTCGATGGCGAAGGTGCCGTCAGGGGAGATGTAGTCTTCCCAGGGGAGGTCGCGCACGCGGTCGTAAAGCTCGTCGGTGTCCCGGGCGGTGAATTTCACCACCGGTTTGAGCACCCTGAGGGCTGTGCGCGTGCAGAAGTTGGCCACGTACATCATGCGCTTGTCACCGCGGAACGAGACCATACGGTTGCCCATTTCCACATCGCGGGCGCCAAGGGCCACGAGTTCGTCGCGCAACACGTCTTCGAGGCCGCGCATCGTCTTGGCTACCAGTTCAAAGTCTTGCCGGACATCTTCCGGCTGTATCTTCTGTTCTTCCATTTAATGTCAGAAAATGATTTTTTCGGCAGAATCGTTGGCACCGGATTTGGGCACATAGTTCTGGGCGGCAATCCGGAGGTTGTGGATTTCGTCGTTTGCGCGGGAGTCGCGGCTCACGGTGGGGCGTTTCTCGAGGTGGGAGATGACGTCGTCGTCGTCAAACTCCTCCGGGGTGAGCACGAGGCAGCGCATCTTGAGGCGGTCCATCTGCAGGCCCTTGGTGATGTCTGAGCCGTAGAAGTCGGCCATCACCTGGCTGGCGGTCTTCTCCGGGGTGTCCTGTTCCGGCTCGGTGAAGACGAAGTCCGGGGCGTCGTCGCCGAGGTTTTCGGCGTCATCGGCTCCCGAACGCAGCTTGATGGTCTGCGACTCCGGCTCGTCGCGCAGCGTCACGTCGAAGCCCGACGCCAGGATTGTAACTTTCACGGCGTTGCCCAGCTCGGGGTTGTCGGCGATACCCCACTTCACGTCGATGGTGGAAGGGAGCTTGGAGGTGAACTTGCGTATCTCCCCTATCTCGCGCGCCACTATGGGGGTCTCGCTGTTTTTGGAGCAGGAGAACTTCAGCAGCAGGCGCTTCGACGTCTTGATGTCATGGGTCTTGAGCAGCGGCGAGTGCAGGGCGTTCTGAATGGCGTCGGAGATGCGGTGCTCACCCTCGCCCGTGGCGGTGGAGATGATGGCCGTGCCGGAGTCTTTCAGCGTAGTCTTCACGTCCTGGAAGTCCACGTTGATGTAGCAACGCTCGGAGATAATCTCCGAGATGGAGCGCGCGGCGTTGGCCAGCGTCTCGTCGGCGCGCGCGAAGCACTGGAAAAAGTCGGTGTCCGGGTAGATTTCCAGCAGGTTCTCGTTGTTGATAACCAGCAGGGCGTCCACATGCTTCTGCATTTCACGTGCGCCTTCCAGGGCCTTGAGGATTTTCTTCTCGCCTTCGAAGAGGAAGGGGACGGTTACTATGCCGATAGTGAGCACGCCGGCTTCCTTGGCGAGGCGTGCCACCACAGGGGCGGCTCCGGTGCCGGTACCGCCGCCCATTCCGGCTGTGATGAACACCAT